>CAJXWP010000025.1 GCA_913062625.1 uncultured Haliea sp.
ACCTGGGATTGGCCGCAGTGGCCGGCGCTCGAGGTATCGCAAGCCCGTGTGCTGGAATATTTCCAGAGTATGGTAGTACTGGGTGATCCACTAGGGAATCATTTGGGCGATCTCACTGGTCCGCTTTCGGACGATGCGGACATGCTCGTGGAGAACCCGAATGTGGACATGCCCGTGCCGGAAACCGATCCGGATACGGCAACCCCGATTGCACCTTCTGTTGCCGCCATTGAATCCTCAGGCCCTGCAGCGACATTTTCTGTCGCCGTTGATCTCGTGGACGACTGGGGCTCGGGAGCCTGCGGACAGGGCGTCGTAACAAACAATGGTTCCGTCAGTAGTGCGTGGGAGGTCAGTGTTGACCTGCCCGGATCTGTCACCAGTTATTGGAATTCAAAGATAAGTGATCCGACGCATTCGTACGGCGATGGCAGTGCGATGTCACACGCCTGGCGTGTGGTGGGTGAGGGATGGAATCGAATGCTGGAGCCTAACGCTTCAACGACCTTCGGTTTCTGTCTCGACCGGACACAGGAGCCAGAGGTGCCGCCGGCGAGTGATCTGGAGCTGGCCGTAGACGATACGCCTGTGGTTATGCCCATGGCAGACCCCGATGCAGATATGCACATGGGGGATTCGCATACGGATACAGCAAGCGAGTTCATCGATTTGGCGACCTTTGGTCTTACCTATGGCAGTGATCACACGGACCATACGGGCCTTGTCGGTGGCAGGACTGCGATTACGACAGAAGCGCTGCTTGCGTACAATAATTTACGGGCATTCGCTGGACGTGCGCCGGCAACGCTCGATGAGGTTGGCGTGTGGGCTTTTGCCAATAATCTGACGAACAACACACAGGCCTGGGGCACTGATCAGATGGGCGTCGGCCTTTGGTATGCGATGCAGGGTGCCAAGGTGGGATGGATGGCCGATGATGGGTTTGATCCTCAGGTTATCGCGGATATCGAACGGACAGCACGATTGGGGGCCGCTGAGGACGTGATGGCCATGGTGGTCGCTTACGGCCACGAAGGGTTTGCTGAGTATCTCACTGAGAACGGCCATGCCGAAGCGTTTATCAATACTCTGAAGATGGAGCCGCATTACGGCGGGTGGATGCACGATCGTGCGCATGGTTGGTTGTCGATTGAAGGCGTGGCTATTGCGCATGACCTGAACCATCTCACGGTTCTCAGCCATGATCAGATGCAGCCATTCATGAATGACACCTGGGATTGGCCGCAGTGGCCGGCGCTCGAGGTATCGCAAGCCCGTGTGCTGGAATATTTCCAGAGTATGGTAGTGCTGGGTGATCCACTAGGGAATCATTTGGGCGATATCTCCCCTCCGTCGTTTTAAAGCCCTGTCGTCCCGCCGCCACTTCGGTGTTAATAGCACCTGGGTGGCGGCTCTGGCGACAAACAGATCACCACGAGTCGACGGTCTGTGATGGCCTAATCCCTGTGCCTGAACCGTTGGCGATCGATTGTTGATGTTCTATACTGGAGACTCTTACGGTTCAGCACTAATGATAATAGTGGCCCTTGGGTTTATGCAGTATCCGAGTGCGCCAGCAAGGGGATTTGTTGATGTCATTACGCGAAAGTATCCAGCAGTCCACTCAAAGAACAGATGCCGCATCGATCGCTCGTGCGGTTGCCGCCGTCAAACGTGGGGAGCGCAGTGGGCGTGTTGAACTTACCGCTATCATGGCTTGGGTTGGTTATTCCTGCCCTGATGCCACGGACGCAGTTTATGACAATATCGCCTCAGCATGGCTGGGGTCTGGTCCTGCGCCTGACATTCCCCTAGGCCTGGCTGAAGCCCCACTACAGGACAGTTTTTGGGAGGGCTTTTGGGACGTCGTTCAAGGCCCACCGGAAGGCTACGACGCACTGACTATCACCGTGGCCGTGGCTGCTTTGGGTGCTACGGTACACCCTGATTTCGAACAAATTGCGGAAAACAGCGCGCGCAATCACCCGGGTGCTGCGATCGCGCTGACCAGTCCTATTCCGGGACATACCGACATGGATGCGCTTGCCCGCTGTCCGGAAAAAAGTCTGGGTTTGCGTCTGCACACAATGATTGTAGAAAATGGCTACGATCCTGAAGTGCTAGACCGCGAATCGATTAAGCTCAGCGAGAAGCCTCATTCTTTGCATTATCTCAACGCGCGCATATTGCAGATGCATGATGTGTGGCATCTCGTGGCTGGATATACGACGCATTCCTCGAATGAAATCGCGATATCAGCGTTTCAGTTGGCGCAATTTGGACACAATTACTCTGCTATGTTTCTCGCCGCAGGAGTGGCAATGAGTACGACCAAGGAGCCCAGAGGCTTTACTATTTTGATGCAAATTATCACAGAGGCTTGGCAGCATGGCCGCGAAACCCCCGTGATGATGGACATTGAGTGGGAGCAAGAGTGGGATAATTCATTGGAAGTCATACGATCGAAGTACGCCATCCCTACTTACCAAAGTGTGTTCCCTTCAGATTTATTGGAATCCATTGAGAACCCTTCATTCTGGAAAAAACTGCATCTGGGATATCAATTACTCAAGTACAATTTTCGCTTACGCCATAGCGGGCCGAGTCCGGCGCTGCAGTGAGCTGGTTGCGCATTAGGGTGATGTATTACGCACGGGTGCTACCCCGATGTGTCGCTGTGATAACCGTTTGCTGTTGCCTGTTGTGGCAGGGGAATTCAGTCGCCCAAACGTCAGACTGGGCGCCTATTGTGAAAGCTGCGCTGAAAAATCTAGATGCAACAAACCTGGATGAGGACTGGTATTTCACCATGACAGTGGTCGAGAAAGGCGAACTGCAGATTATTCGCAGTGACCCGCGGCGGGGTACCTACGAGAAAAGACAGTTGCTCACGGTGGACGGTATAGCACCGGATAGTCAGCGTCTGAATGAATTCCACGACAAAGAAGTAAAACGTATCACTGATATTGATCCCGATCCCGATGCACGCGGCTATGGGTATATGGTTGATACGCAAACGCTAGAACTGATTGAGGCCAGCGATGGGTATGCAGTGTTTTCATTCGCGCCCAGAGTGAAAATGCTAGAAGATTCTCGCGACCAGTTGCGCGGCACCTTACTGCTCGATTCGACAACGCAACGCATTGATGAGATTGAAATTATCAATACCGACAAGCTGTCTCCGGCATTCTCGGTTACGCTGGATACATTCCGGCTAGGGTTGTTTTTTGCACAGGAGCAGGGCGAAAATTTACTGCAGAAACTGGAATCCCATACCGCGGGAAAAATGGGCTTTCTCAAAAGCTTTGATGCACTTGTGATTGTCGACTTCAGTGAATATACACGAGCAGAGCCCTGACCTTCCCTACAAAAAGGGGACACAGTTTAGTGGGCTACAGGATCAGTGCAGGCGCTGGTTGCGAGTAAGACGATGACAAGTGTTAGGCGGCGAACCGTGGTAACGCAAGAATCGGACAGCATAGACTTAACCTCTCTGGGTGTCTTTCACTGCGACTCTCGATTTTCAGTCGATAACAGCGTCAGCGTTTTCGGGAACTGAGCTTTGAGACATGCTCGCTTCCTTAATTTGGCGCCACCGAAACGGCGAGAGAATCTGTTCCCACCACGTCATAGGAAACGCTGGAAGGTCGGCAATTCCAATCTCCTCCGGAGGGCTGCGATCTGAGGGTAAAAATCGAGTGCCAAAAACCCAATCCCAAATACTGATAGTTTGTCCGTAGTTGTGATTCGCTTCAACAATGGTTTTGGAATGGTGCCAGCGGTGTAACTCGGCCATGCTGAAAACCCAGTTTAGGGGGCCCAGGCGCAGCTGCACATTGGCGTGTTGGAAAATTCCGTGAATGGCCGCTATCATTCCAAAGTAAGCCAGCATGGCTTCACCGCAGCCCAGAATTACCAGTAACAGGTAGGCGGGTGCGAATGTTAAAAGGGAATCGATAGGATGAAAGCGTCCGGCGTTTAGCCAGTAGAGCCGAGGTGCGCTGTGGTGTACCGCGTGGAAGCGCCACAGTGCTTGCTTCTCGTGCTCCCATCGGTGCACCCAGTAGCCCGGTAGTTCGCCGACAATGAGTACTAGCGCTATTTGCGCCAGCAGTGGCCATTCTGTCGGCCACAGTCCTATGCCAAATCGATTCGAAAGCCACCCGCCCATAGCCACTCCTATGGCAATCATCGGAGGCGTAATGATGACGATCAAAATACCGATACCAACCGCGTGGCGGGCATCCACGCTGACGTCTGAACGGTTTTTATTCCAGCTCATATGATAGGGATACACATGCTCAGATGCTGCGACAATGGCAAAGGCTGCAAACTGCGGACCCAGGATAGCCATCGGAGGGGCCATGCCGCCAGCCATCAACCACCATGAACACAACACGGACAGCCCCATGACAATTGGAAATATTCCCCACTGGAATAGTAATGGCGCTTGCGCCGGAGCGTGGTCTGTAGTCAATGAAGGTTCTCCAGCGGGGTTGTCTTATGCAACATCAACACGTGCCATGTTTTTGCAGCGGTACAGTTTGGGTTATTGCGTGACAGCCGTCAATTATCGCATTGTGTCTATACAGCCCAGCGAGTTTGACCTCTTGTCGGCAATCCAGTCCATGCTGCTTGGCGCGGCAGTGTTAGAAAGCGAGCGAGGGCTGGCGTAAATTGACAGCCGTTGCAATATTGGGCACCATGCGCGCGCTTACCAGATGCAATGAAAGCAATGACGCGAGTAGGTATTGGGCTTCCGAGGTGGGCTGCAGAGCTTGATTTTTGTCTGTCAACTCCTCAGGCGGGGAGCGAGCCTGCAGCGGTATTTTGCCACGACTTTGCGGATCTCGCGTTAGGTTTACCCCATCGTTGTTATAATAGCGGCGATTGCGAACGCTTTTTTATTCAATGCGGGCAAAACCGCTCAGTATCAGCAGACGTATAAATTGTTCAACAGTTTGGAGTGCGTAAAGTGAATATCCCTACCATCAATATTATTGTGTTTACCGTGTTTGCATTCGGCCTGTCGATCTGGGCTATGCAGCACAATGGCCGGGAAAAAGCCTCTGTTAGTGCCTGTTATGGTGAGTGCTATGAGAAGTACGAGGCGTCGAATGGTGGCGTCGTGGAGATCGCACAGGCGCAGGCGGCAGCGAAAGCAGTGGCGTCGCCTGCGGAGCTAGGCAAGGGTATTTACGCCGGATGTGTTGCCTGTCACGGGCCCAATGGCGGTGGGGGTGTTGGCCCTCAATTGGCCGGTCAGAGTGCCGATGCTATTTTAGGTAAGCTACAGCGCTACGGAAAAGGTGAGACATTAGGCCCTCAGAGTGCGCTTATGTGGAGCCAAGCAGCGCAACTGAGCCCCGGCGACATGGAAAATATCTCTGCTTACGTCGCCACCTTTTAAGCGACGTATCGAACCGCAGCAGAGCCTCTCACAGTAGCATGGCAGCAAGTACCAGTGAGATACTCGCTACCAGCGTCAGTTGCAGCCGCAGGCGCGCGTAGTAAAGCGGCTGTGGTTTGAACAATCCATGGCGTCGCTCCACAATAACGGTCGTAATAAACAGAAAAGCACCGAGTAGAAAGAAGCCGGCTGTCGACAGCAGCACCTGACCAAAAAATGCGGTCAGCACGATGCCGTTACTAAGAAGCAGCGTTATTGGACTGCGCTGGATCACGGCCATGCCCCACCACGCACCGACCAGAAAGCAAACAATAGCCAAGGTATAGGTGGCCAAGGCGTTTGCCCATAGCGGCTGGTTTTGAGTATCGATATACAGCGCGAGCAGTAGGCCAACGAAAGGCAGCAAGCCGGCCCGGCCTAGCCACGTGGCATATGTTGGCGTCTTACCGAGTGTCGATGTGGTCTGCTGTTCTTCTTCTGACGCGAGATGACCCTCTGGAACACCGTGGTCTGCATACCATTGTTCCCACTCATAGGGCGTGAGGGTCTTAGGAACATCACCTGATAGCGCCCGTCGCAGTGATTTAGCCCCGAGGCCGTGGTCGGTGGACTCCTCCTTTTCACCCAGAAGGCGCCGTATTTTCTCGTGATCAACAGCCATTGGGCACGGATCCATTAGTTCGATAGACAGTAATAATCATTACGGATGTTACCGACGATTGGATGATATCTGTGCACCGGCCGCTATCGTGAGTGTCCCGGTGGCTGGCAAGTTGGGCAGTGATACAGCCGTCGGCTGCCAATTTCATGGCGCTCAATACTGTGCCCACAATGATAACAGGGGTAATCGGCGCGACCGAACACATAAAATCGACGCCAGTTGCGGCTCAGTCCTTGGGACTTTAGCGCGTTGGAAAGGCGTGGCGCAAGGGTGATGCCACCGGTTTCATAACTACGTTGACTCAGCGTTAGGGTGCTGCGTGCCAGTCGGCCAATCTCGCCGCGCGACAATTCGCTAGGGCGCGCTCTTGGATGCAGACGCGCATCGTGCAAGATCTCAGAGCGCAGGTAGTTACCATTGCCTGCGAGAAACTTTTGGTCCAGGTATAGCGCAGCAAGCTCCTTGCGGACAAAACCCGGTTCGGCCAAGCGTTGTGCGATATCACGCCAGGTTAGCGAGCGGTCCATAATGTCGGGACCAATTTTCGCGAGGAATGGATGAGCCATCAGTTCGGCAGTGGGCCACACGCTGATGTCTGATGCGCTGTAAAGAATTGCGCTGTGCGTTGACGTTTGCAGCAGCAAACGCATAGACCGACTCGACTTAGGCAGCTTGTGTCCGCGAATCACTCGCCAAACGCCGTAAAGCTGATTGTGGGAGTAGATACTGTAGCCGTGCTCGAAATGCGTCAGCAGCGCCTTGCCACGGGTTTCGATGTTGATGACCTGATGACCGCGCAGCTGCGCTGAATAGCGACGCAGACGAGGGACGCCAAACTTTACTGTGTCTACGGTGCTGCCCTCTAGCACGGCGGCTATTGCGTCGGCCGCACGGCGAATCTCTGGTCCTTCGGGCATATTAGGTTTTCCTATTGGCGTTGGTTTATCACAGTCTCGCGAGGGCTTTACTGCCATGGCCACGCAGTGTGTTTGAAGGCCGGCAGCACCGTGCTTGGTATACCCAATGTTGATGGCGCTGGGCACGTCTACAACGGAACGCTATTATTGCCCGCGATATCTGCCTACTGCATGATAATCTTATCAATTAATGACAACATACGCAGATTAGCCGGGGTGGGATCACGTACATTGCCTGCCCCAGGCTACGTTTTACTGTTCAGCAGGAATTCAGGCGCAGCGTTATGAAGATATACGGAATTGACTTTACCAGCAGTCCATCATTAAAGAAGCCGATCACCTGCCTTGAGTGCACGCTTGTGGGCTCCTCTTTGTCGGTCGGTACGCTCATGCGTTGGCCGAGTTTTGAGGGCTATGAGGCGATGCTGCGCGCGCCCGGGCCATGGATTGCGGGTATGGATTTTCCTTTTGGGCAGGCGAGACGATTTATTGACACCGCGGGCTGGCCCGGCAGCTGGCACGGGTACGTATCCCACGCTGCCAATCTCGGCAGGGAGAGGTTTGTGGACACACTGAATGAGTACCGCGAGGGCAGGGCGGCTGGCGACAAAGAGCATCGTCGTGAAACGGATAAACGTGCCGGCTCCATTAGCCCGCAAAAACTGTATGGCGTTCCCGTGGCTAAAATGTTCTTTGAGGGCGCCCCCCGACTGATCGCGGCTCAGGTGACCGTTCCTGGAGTACATCAAGGAGACCCTCAACGGATTGCCGTAGAGGCTTATCCTGGTGTTTTGGCTCGCTATATCATTGGCAGGAAAAGTTATAAGAATGATACCAAGAAGAAGCAAACTGCAGCACTGCAGGATGCCAGGCTGGAACTGTTGCAGGCAATAGCACATGGCGCACTGAAAACGGCTTATGGCCTTGAGGTTGACGCACCACTGCGCTTAGCTGAAGATCCTACTGGAGACAGTCTAGATGCGCTTCTGTGCGCGGTGCAGGCCGCATGGTCTTGGACGCAGCGGGACAGGAATTACGGTGAGCCGGAGGGATCTGATGCGCTGGAAGGATGGATTGCGGACCCTCTCCCAAAAAAAGAACAACCGGCACAGTGAACGAGTGGGCACGATGCGAGCACTTTGCCATGCTCTTTACTGTCCTGACATCAGTCCCAAGACACGCTCACGGAACAACTCAGTAAATGTGTCCGTTTTAACCGCCAAGGCAACCTTGGCATTAATGTTTGGATGATTGAAGATCATGCGTTGAAAGGCTTTGTGGTAGGAAACACTCATGCCCTGTGCTGGACCGGCCCCCACTTCCACCTCCACATATGAGTCCTCCAGCGTTACTAGACTCGCATCCATAGCCACTGCCATCGCGAGGCTGTCGTACAGGTGCAAAGAGCCTGATCCAGAAGCCCCTGCCATTATTTGAAACCAGGGCGCAGATGATGCCTGTACAAACTGTCCTAATGGCGTGCCGTGGCTGGCACATTCCTCAACCTGTGAGGGATATAGGTGAGTTTGATGGCAGACATCGAGGCCTACCATGGTCAAATCAGCCCCCGAGCGAAAAACAATGTCTGCGGCGTCTGGGTCCTGCCAGTAATTGAACTCCGCCGCTGGCGATATATTGCCTGCACACTCGGCTGTGCCCCCCATCATGACAATATTTTTGAGTGCACAAGCAAACTCCGGGGATTGCTGTACTGCTGTGGCTACATTGGTGAGAGGTCCGATGGTTACCAGCGTAATTTCGCCGGGGCTGGACAGCACGGTATCGATCAAAAATGAAACCGCATCGGCATCTGTGCCCTTCGGTTCCAGCATCGGGGTTATTTGCTCGGTTGCATAGCGCTGCTCTAGAAAGGTGATCTGAGTGGTTCTTTGCGCATTCATTGGCCTCAGGCATCCTCTTCGCAGAGGCACATCCTGGCGGTCTAGCAAGCTAAGAAGGTGGTGGGCGTTGGAGTAGCCTTTCTCAGCTGGAACATTGCCCTGCACTACTGTAATACCTTCGACCGTAACCTCGGGAGAATTGAGTGCCAACATAATGGCAAAACTGTCCTCTGGGTCGCCGCCAAGGGTTCCCATAGCGGGGTCTGTATCAATGATCATGCGCATTATTTTTTGGCCTTTAGAACACACTATTAAAGCTTGATAGTAGACGCGTTGTCGCTGTGCGCCAATCTTAATTTCCCGTGACACCTTACAAGATCGAATAGCATGTCTATACAATTGCACGACTCTTGCTGGGGTGCTTGGACAAGCACAACAGAAGATTCGTCTGTTGTTTGGTGTTAGATGCCGAGGTCGCGGCTGCCGAGAAAGGGCCCCTGTCGGACAAAGTCACGTGCGTCTAGCTGCTTCATCATAAACTGCGCCACTTCACCGGCTCGCACTCGAAAAGCCGGCGGTGTCTTGAGCGATACCAGGGGTGGCGAATCGAACGGTTGGGGATCTATCAGCGGGCAGCGCACCAGTGTCCAGTTGACGTCACTGTCGGCCAACAGGTCATACTCTGCCTGTTTGTCCTGCAGTGCCCCTCGCAGCCCAACCTGCGCTAATGTTCGTATCCACCAACCTAATAGATTACGCTGGTCACCTGGCATCACGACTGCCGCTCCGGATACTGCAATATAAAGGGAAATATCTTCACTTGGCATCGCCTCCAGCACATTGCGAGTCACCGTCGTATTGATTAATCGTGATGCATCACCATCGGCTTTTACAGGGCCTAAAGCACTGACTACGACGTCACTGCCGAGCAGGAGTTCGCGAATCACGGCGGGGTCGCGGGCATCACCTGTAATGATGGTGATGCGCCGGCCAAACTGCGCGAGCTTGGCCGGGTTGCGCGCCAAAGCTCGCACCGTATAACCGCGCCGCAATGCGGCCTCCAGTAAATAGCCGCCCACCATGCCAGTGGCTCCTAGCAGCGCCACTGTGTGATGCTGGGAAGACTCCGGCTGCGGAGCTGAGTTTGCTGCCTCTTCGCGCGGCGTCTGCGCTGTGCACGCGAGCATCAGGCTGGCACAAAAAAGGATGCTCAGTGCGCGCAATAGCCCTATCCGATAGTGCATCGACCTTTGCCAGTTTACAAAACTGCGTGCCAAAATTTTGACGTCAAACATTGTCTTATGCTGGTCCCTCGATGAAAGCGTGATTGTAGCAGTAGTCTCTTTTGACGCATCAAAAAACCATAGCGTCACAATGGATAAAAGATTAATACAGATGGATGGTAAAAAGAACCGGCGCGCATCAGCCGACGTATACTCGTTTTAGCTGGCAAGGCAGTATAAAATGAAGGTTCCTAATATCGCCATGAACATTTTACCTGTGACATTAGATAAGCTGGCTAATGTCTCCCAAGGCGTTTTTGTCGTGGGGCTCGGACTGTTGCTGGCCGCCTGCTCCAGTGGCAGTAGTAATGATAACAATGATGGTCCGCTACCCGCGGGCGTGCCATTTCAAGAGCTCGTTGATCAAGGTGTAACACGCTATATGGGCGTGTATTCGCCAAGCACCACAGCGCAGATAGGAAACACGGTTGAATATTCGTTTGGCGTCGATGACGGGCCTCTATGTCTGAGGGGTACGCCCTATACCATGGCGACTCGGGATAGCGGTTCAGAAGACCTGATAATTTTTCTGCAGGGAGGGGGTGCCTGCTGGTTCGATTTGTGTGTCACCAATGAAACTGCTGAGGCGCAACTGCCAATACCAAACAGGGGCATACTTGCTGAGGATTCGCTCATTAGTCCGCTGGCGGGAATGAGCACTGTCTATTTGCCGTATTGCGATGGGGGCCTGCATGCCAGTGATGCCGATTACGATACTAACGATGATGGTACGACAGATCGTTATCACCACGGTCTCCAGAACCTCTCCGCTTCACTGGATGTTGCGTTGGGTGTTTTCCCTGCGCCGCGTCGCATCGTATTGGCCGGCGTGAGTGGTGGCGGATACGGCGCTCTCTTTGCGCTGCCAATCGTGCGTCAAGCGTATCCGGGCGTGCAGATTGATGTACTCAATGATTCCGGGATTGGGATCACCCGACCAGGCGACGTCGAGTTCAACGAGGCTGTGGTGAGTTATTGGAATACTGAGAACTTTTTCCCTGCCAGCGTGTCAGGGGCTTTGCCTGATGGCTCGCCCACAATTTTGCTCAACTGGCAGTTGCAGCAGGACCCAGACATCAGTATGGGTATGTTGAGCTATACACAGGACGCGACCATAAGCACCTTTTTTCTGGGCATTGGTGGCCCCGCCTTCGAGGCCGTTTTACGTCCGACGATGGCGGATGTTCAGTCAGCAAATCCTCAGAGAATGCGCAGTTTTATCCGCACTGGGTCTAAGCACACATTTCTGGTCGGAGACCTGTCCATCAGCGTAAAAGGGGTCACGGTGTTTGAGTGGGTCGATGCTATGATCAATGGCCCGCGCCAGAACTGGCAATCGGTAGCGGATGATTCCCTACAGTGATGGACAGCTTCATAGCCATAACCGTGCCAGTAGGAGTGGTGGCCAATGGCAAAACACGAGTGACAAATTTTTTGTCATCTAGGGTATAGTCTAGTCAAATTTACTCCACAGGACTGCAATAATGGACTCTGCTAATATGAATGATGAAGTGTTCGGCGAACTAAAGAAAAACTGGGCTTGGATGTTGTCTTTGGGAATCGTTATGGTGATTCTTGGCACCATTGGCCTCGGTATGACCGTCTTATTTAATGAGATTGTCGTCATGTACTTTGGTTTCTTGCTGTTATTTGGTAGCGGAGTGCAACTGATGCAGGCCTTTCGCGCCGAAGCGTGGAAGGGGCGCTTTTGGCATATATTGATTGCCTTAATGTATATCGCCGGTGGCATCATCGCCGTAACAGAACCGGTGGTCGCAGGGATGACTCTAGCCTTACTGATCGCATGGACCCTTATCGTAATTGGCGTGCTGCGCCTAGTGATGGCATTCCAAATGCGAGGCGCTAACGGCTGGCTTTGGACTCTTTTAGGCGGCGTATTGAGTGTCGCCCTCGGCATTATGATTATGAACGAGTGGCCGCAGTCTGGCCTGTGGGTGATAGGCCTGTTTGTTGCGATAGAAATACTGTTTGCTGGCTGGTCGCAGATTATGATCGCTTTAGCCGCGAAAAATTATAGGGTCAAAGATGCCTCGACAGCGGCGTAGGCTGCGCGACGTTTAGTCGCTCATCGCGGGCTTATGTGTTTTTGTAGCGAGCTTTCTTTTAAAGGGGAGCGCGCACGAAGTAATAACGTAGCCACCATTTTAAAAGTCCCTCTTTGTGTCAAGCACCGCACTCCTTAAAGAGCAGCTCATCACTCGTCTCGACCGCTATCTCAGTAAATTTTTCGGCATCAAGCGCAAAGACGTGCGCCTGTTATTGGCGCAGGGCCGTGTGGAAATTGACGGTGAACGCGCCAGCGATGTAGGACACATTATCGATGCCTTTGCCCACATTCGTGTCGATGGGAAAATGCGTCGGAATAAATCCCGCCGTTACCTCATGCTCAACAAGCCCGCCGGTGTGGTGAGTGCCACCGTGGATGCTCAGCACACTACTGTGATCGATTTGTTGACCCAGGACTACCGTGCAGAGCTGCATATCGTCGGTCGTTTGGATTTCAATTCGACCGGGCTGGTGCTGCTGACCAACGACGGTCAGTGGTCGCAGGCTATCAGCCAGCCAGCTAGGAAATTGCTGAAGCGCTATCGAGTCACTGTGGAAAAGCCACTCACGCCAGAGTATGTCAACGAGTTTCATCGGGGCATGTACTTTGCCTATGAGGACATTGTTACCCGCCCGGCCCAGCTGGCCATTCTAAGCGATTACTGCGCGGAAGTAGGGTTAGTGGAAGGCCGCTATCACCAGCTCAAGCGTATGTTTGGGCGCTTCGATAATAAAGTGTTGAGTATTCACCGCATGGCAGTAGGGCCGCTAGACTTAGACCCACGGTTACTCGCGGGGCAAAGCCGCGAACTCACCGCAGTTGAACTTGCGGTAGTTGCCAGTTCAATTTGAACCTTGCTGAGGACCCTGTCAGCTGTGTTAATAAGAAAGATGTGGGAAAGGATACCTACATGACAAAGCGCAAATATTTTTCGATTAAAAATCTACCAACTCGTGGTTGTTAAAAAATACTTGAGGCAGTGACCTCACGATTACAATATTTGGAAGTGATTGGAGTCACAGCGCTGAATGTGGGCCGCTTTCGCTCTCAGCCGTTCCTGTTCCAGCAGCTGTCTGGCTGTTCTGCTCAGCGCTGCGTGGCCTGATCCTGATGGGCTTAGTCAGACGTAAGAGAATGTAAAAAGATCTTATCCCGGCACCTATAGCGTTGTTGCGTTAGCGGAATCAGTCGCCGCGTCCAGTTCGATGACTTCCCGATAAATGATATTGGAATGACGAGAAAACACAGTTGATCACCTGTCAAACGGAAGGTTAATGACCTCGCCCAGAGTCTGCGGCAAGCCGCGACTGAGTTTCACGCCAAAGACGGTCAGCGGTGTCACGACTGTAGCTATCGACGCTGCTTTTCTCCGCCCGGCAGCGGAGATAGTAGTCACCACTGTCTGCCGGCGGCGCAGTGCAGTTTCAAAGCCTAAGGAGCCTGGACCACAGCCCGTGACGATCATATGTTTTCCCATAAGATCGACCGGATTGGCATGCGCAGCAGAGACGAAGGATTTTCTAAGCAGTTGTCGAAGCGTCATACGGCAGAGACTCAGATTGTTTAAGTTTTGTGGCGGCCGGACGAGTTGAAGACACAGCACGCTAGCTGCTTTACACTGGGTGGCTAAATATGACTATTGGCGCATTTTGCGGCAACGTCGATGCAACATAAATAAATAATAGAAGAGAGGACGGTGCTTTGAACGATATATTGGGTTACTCAGGCAAGACAGTGGTTATTACCGGCGCGGCTTCGGGTATGGGGCAGGCAGCGGCCCAATTACTTGTGGACTTAGGCGCACAGGTCATAGCGCTCGATATCGCACCGGTTACGGTTTCAGTGGCGAGCGCTATTCAGGTTGATATGAAAGATCCGGTCTCGATAGATGCCGCCGTGCAATTAATTCCCCAAGAGATTTACGCACTGTTTAATTGCGCAGGGGTTCCGTGCCCCCCGTTTTCGAACAGGGACACGTTACTGATCAATTTTGTCGGGCTGCGCTACCTCACCGAAGCACTGCTGCCACGAATCGCCGAGGGCGGCGCGATTGCCTCGATTGCCTCAACCGCCGGTATGGCCTGGAAAGGTAATTTAGAGAATGTGAAGGCCTTTTTGCAGCTCGATAATAGCTTTCAATCTGCCAATGCTTGGTTTGATGAAAATCCTGAGGCCTGTGCGGATGCGTATGGGTTCTCTAAGCAATCAATCATTGTATATACAATGGTCGAAGCGAAAGCACTGGCACAAAAGGACATCCGCATTAACTGTATCGCTCCTTCGCCAACGGCGAGTGGGTTTATGGATAAGCTAAAAGGTGAAGGGGAGATGCCCGCTGAGTTGGTTGATCTATTTTTGCCGTCAAATGGCCGCTATGCCACCGGTGCGGAAATGGGAGAGCCACTGGTTCTGCTAAACAGCAAGTTGGCGAGCTTTGTCAGTGGTAATAATCTGCCCGTCGATTTTGGCTTTTGCGCTGAGGTGTATATGGGTCAAAGAGACGATCTGCTGAATATTTCACAGTAGATTCTGTGCGTTACTTTTATCCTATTACGAGCTGATAAAAAATGACTGAATTTTCCACGACTCCCGATACGCTCAGCGCAGAGCAGTTAACGGCGTATCTAAAAGCCTGTGGTGCCCTGAGTGACGGGCAAGTGATCTCTGTGGATCAGAAAATCATTGGTACGGGCAAGATGGGTGACAATGCACGTTTTACATTGCGTTATGAGGGCTGCCACGACGCGCAACACGGCAGTCCCCCCGACACGCTTATCGCGAAGTTTCCGGCAGCAGACGAACAAGCACGAGCCATGGCAGGTGCCCACGGGGCTTACTACAACGAAGTCATGTTTTATCGCGAGCTTGCCGCCAGTACGCCCATGCGCACGCCAAAGATTTATGGCAGCGAACTCAGTGAAGATCGCTCGTCTTTTTTGCTGCTGATGGAGGATATGGCGCCCGCCGAGCCAGGGAATAATTTACTGGGTGAGTCGCGGGACCATGCGGTGTTAGCGCTTGGGCAGGTTGCCAAACTAGCCGCTACTTTTTATGGCGATGCCAGCCTGGAAGATCGGGATTATGTAATATCTGCAGCGCGAGATGATGGTGGCGCTTTTGGTCAGTCACTGATGGAGCAGTGTTGGCCAGGTTTTGTGGACCGCTTCGGCCACGGGCTCACGCCGCAATGCATTGCCTTTGGTGAGCACTATGTGCGCAATGTTTGTCATTTTGTGACGCGCTATCAGGGCCCGAAGACACTCGTACACGGTGATTTCCGCAGTGAAAATATTCTTTTTACATCAGATCAAGCGGCCACAGTCGATTGGCAGACAGTCTCTGAGTCATCGGCAGTAGCAGATGCCGCGTATTTTCTCGGTGGTAGCGTTAGTACCGAGGACAGACGATTGTGGGAACAGGGCCTCATTATGGAATACCATCGCAGCCTGGGAGAGGAGGGGGTGGACATTCCTTTTCAGGAATGTTGGGAGCAGTATCGAGAATACTCCATGCACGGTTTGATGATTATAGTGTTGGGCGCGAGCTTCAGCAGCGCAGATGAACGCAGTGACCGTATGTTTATGACTTTGATTCAGCGCCATTTACAGCATTGTGTGGACGTTAATGCCGCGGAGTTTTTACTGTAAGGATCCCGCTGGGTTGAGCGTGCTGCCCCTCAGGAATTTTCAATTTTTATTAAATGTAGTCCTTTAGATTTTGCTTTGGGGCTTAATTTATTGTGCTGCCGGTCCTTCAGGTAGCACGCAATATCATCGAGGGTTACACGTCCTTTGACGAGCTCATGCAACGCTCCCATAAGATAGCGAATCATATACTTGAGGAAGCCGTCACCGATAATTTTTAAATAATAGATATTATCTGCCAGCGGCAGGAAATCGGCTTCATGAATGTCGCAATAAAATACTTCCCTAATGGTTGTGCCGGCATGGCTCTCACGACTGCTAAAGTTGTAAAAGTCATGTCGGCCGATAAAAAGCGCACAACCGGAGCGCAGTAATTGAAGATCACCTTGCTCGTTATTGCGCATCGGTAAATGCAGCGCAATATCTGCAGTCATTACATTGTCCACCGGTGCAATCGAAAAATAGTAGTGATACTCCTTTCGGGTGCCGGCCTTGTTAGGCTGGTACCGTTTGGTTGATGGCGCGCAATCGAGGATGCGAATGTCGGCGGGCAATAAAGAGTTAAGGCCTAACAAAAGATGCTCGGGAGTGATCTCTAGAGGCAGAGTAATTTTTGCAATCTGACCCTGTGCGTGAACCCCACCATCGGTGCGACTGGCGGCTGAAATTGTGCATGCTTGATAGTTCGCAATTTTTTTCAGGCAATTTAAAAGCGTACCCTCCACAGTAGGCTTTTCCTCATGCGAAGTGTCTGCAGACTGCGCTTGCCAGCCAAAGTAGTGAGTGCCCTTGTAAGCAATCGTTACGCGAAAATAGTACATAGTCGTATTTTAGTGTCTCGTCGAATAAAATCTAAGCGCAGCTTCATTGACATCATTCAATGCCCCATGATGTTCTATGCAATATACGGTGCGACAAAAAAGACCAATGTTGCGATTTATAATGGCTCAGGAATGTAAAATATAGAGTGCTTAATTCGCTACCATTGACAGTAAACAGTTTTTCGCGGACAGAAAATAATACGCTTTTCATCAACATCATGGCCAACGCCGCAATAAAAAAATAAGCAATATCCAGCACGGATGCCCGTCCTAACAAGGTGGTTAAGCTTGAAAGGGTCAGCATAATATTCCCCCGTTTTTATTGTTCATAAGCCCATTGTCGCATGAGACTTTGTGGGTGAGTGTACTCTTGGACCAACAGTAGTGTATCTGGGAATTGTCAGTTTTTTTATTACTGCTCATTGAACTGTGCTAAAGCCGCGGCCTCGATCGGTCGCCTAGCTACTATCTGCGCAATAGCCTGTTGCTGGCCACTCGACTCACTGGTGCTCGGTCCCTCGAATTCATGGAGAATCTGCCAGCCTTGGAAGCAGTCTTTGAGTTCTCCAGCGCGTAGCAGAAAATCGGGGTTAGTAGGACGACCGAAACGGGGTTGGTCGACGGTGAAGGTCTCGTAAATAATCAAGCCCCCGGGGCGTACCGCGCGCTTGATGGCTGGCAGGAGTGGCCGGTGGAGATATCGGAATACCAAGATGGCACAGAATGAGAGTCCCTCTAGTGGGTCGCGTCCGTGCGCCTCAAAGTCCACACACCAGTAATCGGCTAATGGGTTGGTCTTAAGATCCGTTGCGAGTTTATCAAGCAGGGCTTGTTGGCGATCAGCAAAAACGACGTGCTGGCCTTGTGTGACGAGGTAAAGGCCGTTGCGTCCTTTGCCACAGGCGAGGTCGAGTACGGGTCCGCTGAGCCCGGCTTCGCGGATGTCTGGCAAGGTTTGCTTAACGAGGGTAGAAGCCTGCATGGGCGCCATGGTATCAAAATGGAGTTTGCCTAGGGAAGGGGCGGCAGACCTGCGAGTCGCCAAGCGCAATGGTGTCGCGATCAGGCGTTTAAGTCCCAAGACGCGGAATCGGCTACCAACTTTGGAACAAAATTCCAGCGCTCACGTAACCCGTCGAGCGGCTCGGATGCGACCGTAAAAAAGTCGAACAGGTGGTAAGCGTCAAATGTGCATTCGCGGCCCCGCCGGAGTGCATCCGCGACCCGCTCTGGCCCCCCCGGTTGTTCAAGGATGTGGTCCTCATGAAGACCGGTCAGGGCGCTCGGCATGATGCCGCCCTGATAGAACGCGAGTTGACCGGCGATAAAGGTGAGCGCCGCACCAGGATCGTCTGTCGTCGTCATGCGGAAGGCGCCGACCTCAACCTCGCCCATCGGGCTCGTGCCATAGTCGGATAAGACATGAACCCAGTCGTGATGTGATTCGCCCTTGCTAGCAGCGCCAGGGGTGCCCGGATAAGAGAAGTTGCGCTGCCGATAGAAGTCCCATACACCTCGGCCTAGGCTTCCGGGCGGACAGTGCTCTAGCGCTAACCAACGGGCGCTCTCAACGGGATCGGCGGTGATCGTCAGGGCAAAGGCCCGGGCACCGTTCGCTTCGACGAGCGCCGAGAATGCAGGATCAATCTCTGTGCACGCACCCCAAAAGCCATTGCGGTAGAGGTCGAATTGCGCCTGAGCTTGAGCGCCTTGGGCGAGTTCGCGGGCGACCGTCAGGTCAATGTCGCTCACCCCTAGATGTGCCGCCCAGCGGTTGATTGAGTCGCTCAGTTCCGCGGGAATCTGGTGGAGGCAGAGCTCGCAGGTAAGCATGAGATCGACGATTTCGCGGCGTTCCTCGGCATTAGGGAACGTGGCCGCAACGTCGTCGATTGTTGCCGCTGGCAGGGTGCGAAAGTCCTCGTCGAAATCAAACAGCGCAGAAAAGATCGCACCCAACAGCTTAGGTTGAACATCCAGTGCCCAACCGTCCTCCCGGCAGGCGCCGACGATAGCAGCGGCCATCATGGATGCTTGAGACGTATTGATGTGTTTGAAAAACATAGAGTTAGTGTACACCTGCATCCCCCGTCGAGTCATTAATAAGGTCTCAGGGGCGGGCCGCTGTTGAACACAGCCGCAAAAAAAAAGTCGCCGGCAGGCATCATCAGGTTGTCACGAAGCGGCCTGAGGGCTATTGTGCGGCCTCAAATGTCGCGTGAAGAGACTCGTATGAAAGAATTAGACGGTAAAACAGCAATAATCAGTGGTGGGGCAGAAGGGATTGGTCTCGGCATAGCGCAAGTACTTGGCCGATACGGTATGAATATTGTGATCGCAGATATCAATGCTGAGCAACTGGAAAAAGCAAGGCAGACTCTCGAGCAGGCAGGCATTTCTGTGCTGGCCGTAAGCCTGGATGTTGTTGATGTTGAGCAGTGGAGAGCAGTGGCTGAGCAGGCGATTGAGCAGTTTGGCAAGGTTCACATGCTGGTGAACAATGCCGGTGTAGGAGGTGCCCCAAACCCCATTGGCATCAGCAGCGAGCAAGACTGGCGTTGGGTCGTAGACGTGAACCTGATGGGAGTGGTTAACGGCGCGCAAACGGTCATTCCGCTAATAAAAGCCCATGGCGAGGGCGGGTGGGTGATTAATGTCGCTTCAATGGCCGGCTTTATTCCGCTGCCTATGGCGAGCGCCTATTCCGCGACGAAAGCGGCGGTGGTTGCCATGTCGGAGTCTTGGCACGATGAATTGCAAGACGAGAATATTCATGTTGCTGTGCTCTGTCCGGGCTTTGTTAAAACGCGCATTAATCTTTCACAGCGCAATAGGCAGGCGCAGTACGAGTCCGACGGCGGCTCCCCCAGTGGATCAAAATTACAAGCTCAGCTCGGCCAACAGATGCAAAGCGTGCTTGATGCGGGTACGCCGCCCGAGCTTATAGCGGAGCGTGTCGTTGAGGCCATTGCAGCAAAAGAGCTGTATATTGTGACGCACCCTAATTTCCGTCCAGCGGTAGACGCGCGCTTTGCGGCCATCAACGAATGTTTTAAGCGCGCTGAATCTAGTCCGCTGTTGGTCGATATTGTGACGCAAAAAATTCCAGGTCTTGATTGAGACGTAAGCCCACGCAGAATTGCGTGCAACCACTATTTTTGTAATAAGGAAGAGACACTATGTCCGAAACACGAGAGCTAGGAATTATTGTTTACGGTGCCACGGGGTATACGGGTCGTCTCGTGTGCGAGTACTTGAACGAGCAGTATGGCGTGGGAGGTGACGTGAGTTGGGCGATGGCCGGACGCAGCCAGAATAAGCTTGAGCAGGTGCGGGACGAGATGGGTATTTCTGCCGCCGTGCCTTTAATCGTATGCGATGCAAGCTCCTCGTCATCGGTCGATGCATTGGTGCAGCGCGCCCAAGTGATACTGACCACGGTGGGGCCCTATCAGCTCTATGGAGACGACGTGGTGCGCGCCTGCGCCCAAACTGGAACTGACTATGTTGACCTGTGCGGTGAGCCCGCATGGATGCATGACATGATCACGGCCCACGGTGAGGCAGCCAAGGCCAGCGGCGCGCGCATTGTGTTCTCGTGCGGTTTCGACTCCATACCCTTTGATTTGGGCGTGTTTTTCCTGCAGCAAGTGGCACAGGAAAAGATTGGGGGGGCAGTGAATCGCATTAAAGGCCGTGTGCGTTCGATGCAAGGCACGTTCTCCGGCGGGACACTCGCCAGCTTCAAGGCGACGATGGCGGCGGCGGCTAAAAACCCCGAGATGATCAGCGTACTGATGAACCCTTTTGCGCTTACCGAAGGTTTTACTGGTCCAGAGCAGCCTTCCGGTCTCGCACCTGTTTATGAGGAAGACCTCGGTAGCTGGTCTGCACCCTTCGTGATGGCAA
This sequence comes from uncultured Haliea sp., assembly GCA_913062625.1. Lineage (GTDB taxonomy): Bacteria > Pseudomonadota > Gammaproteobacteria > Pseudomonadales > Halieaceae > Marimicrobium. The sequence goes on from CAJXWP010000025.1 coordinate 20,555, forward strand.
CCATTAACACCAAGAATATTCATCGTTCCAATCTGTTGCTGGATCACGCCTATGGTGAGAATTTTATGTATGACGAAATGTTGTTAACGGGACCCGGCGATTCAGGCGAAGCGATTGCCAATGCGGTTGCGGCAGACAAATCAATGGCTGAAAACCCGATCAAGCCGGGAGAGGGTCCCTCGAAAGAAGAGCGTGAGAACGGATTCTACGAAGTCCTGTTTGTGGGTTCTAATGCAGAGGGCAAAACAGTCAGCGCCAGCGTCAAGGGTGATAGAGACCCGGGCTACGGCTCCACCAGTAAAATGATTGTAGAAAGTGCCGTGTGCTTGCTGCTGAATCCGGACACCAAAAATCGGGGTATTCTCACGCCGGCGCCGGCGATGGGCTCTTTATTAATTGACCGTTTGCAAGCGAATGCGGGGTTAACGTTCAAGGTTGAAGGCTAGCGCGCATTGCGTGGTGCTTGACGCGGTTCGTTACTCGATAGGCGTGGGGCGCGCCGGCTGAAACACCGCGCCCTAAAGTGCGAGTCAGACGCCGGCCTTTGCGATTGCATTGGGTGCGCTTTGTTCAACGACGATGGCAAATCCAAGTAAGAGGATGAGCGCGAGGATGCAGACCCACAGGGCAGCAGCGTAGCTGCCAAAGTAGTCTAGCCCGAGGCTGAACAGTGCCGGACCAATGGCACTGGAAAACACCATAATCGAGGTGCAAAGACCGCTAATTTCGCCCAGGTGGAGTGGGCCAAAGTTGCGGATAAAGGCGAGGCTGGAAGTCACCGACCAGAGTCCGCCCCCTATTCCGAAGCCAACGACCAGTGCAGCGTAGCCCCATATGTGCTCGAGATAGAGCAGGCCAATGGCACCCAGCAGGAAGCCCCCTAGCATGATAATGATAAAGGGCTTGAGGGAACGTTTGTCTACCAGCCAACCGCATAATAGGTTGGCGGCGGTGGCAAATGCGGCAGTAGGGAGAAAATAAGCGAATGCCTCCGTCTGGCTGCGACCGGCCGCCGCAAATATTGAGACAATGTGGAAGGTCACGGCGGTGCTGAGTAATGAATGTATGCTCAGGCTGAGTGTCGCCAGCCAGAAGATAGGGGTACGTCGCGCTTGAGCAAGTGTAGCGCTGTGCTGCAGAGTGGTTAGAGGCACTTGGTCTTCGTGAGTGTGGCCGTCAACTAAAACACCGCAGGATTGAGGGTTGTCTCTGAGTAAGACCAACGCGAGGCCCGCAAAAACCAGACATACAAAGGCAAGTTCCCAAAGCGCTTCATGCCAGCCGGCTCTTACGATGGACCAGGCCAGTACCAAAGGTGCTACAGAAAATCCGAAACTCACGAACACGCCTCTGGCGCTAGTCACAAGGCCGCGGCGTTCTTCAAACCAAACCAGCAAGACATTGCGCGAGGCATTGGTCAGTATGCCCTGACCGAGAAATCGCACACCAAAATACCCCAGCGTGATAAACAGAAAGCTTACCATCACGCCACCGCCGAAGTGCATGGCGAGGCTGTCTGATACCGAGATAAAAAGCACCATCACGCCGAGTCCGGCGCTGGCAGCAGCAACCGTCACCCGCCCGCCCAGACGATCATACCAGCGGCCTGCGCGGGTTAGGAATAAAGAGGAGCCCACGGTGCCGATCAGATAAGCCATGGAAAGCTGAGTGCGGCTCAAGTGCAAAGCTTCGATGAGATAATCGGTAAATACCGCCATGCCCATGGTTTGCCCAGGGAGGCTGATGAGAATACCCAGTGCGCTGAATCCCCAGATGACCCAGCCGTAATAAAACGGCAGACGGCGGATGTCGAAGGGCCAGTTTGATCTAATGGGTGATGCTTTCCGCGAGGTCATGAGGAGGTAAGGTTATCTTGCTGGTGGTGGTGCGCTATTGGAGCATATTGACGAGCCAACGGCACCTGCAATCTAGACGGTACTCACCGCTAGCGTTGGTTTCGTGCAAGCCCGGCCTGTTCTTGCTGTCGGAGATAAGGCCGTCCCGTGCCATCAGTCGATGTCGCTATGACGGTACATACCAAATAGCTGACGTAATCGCGCGTTCTTGAATGGACTCTGGCTGCATCGGTTGGGTGCCAAGCTTAACCGCATCGAAGGTTGACCAGCGCGGCGTGGGTATCTCTAAAACTCGCACATAATAAAAGGCTTCTAACATAGAGTTAAAATCGGGATCAGACCAAAAACTGGAAATGGATGACCCACCGATGGTGTTCTGATACGTTGCATTGCTGCTATCGACGGTATTGCCAATCGGGGCTAGGGTGCCGGTTGCGGAATCAATAGAGCGTCCATCGGCGGCGGCGACATCGTACACTTTTTCGTGGCTTATCCCCTGCGGGTCCACCCAGGCTTTAATGATCTGTACCCGATCAAGATTGGCACCCTCTGGATCCTTGAATGCCATGATCAAAAATCCGAGCGGTCTTTCTGCACCGTCCGAGTTCAGTTCACTGCCCATTGGTACGCCTGTGGCATAGGCCTGTTGCAGCACGTCAGTATACTCAAAATTTTTGTCACTAAAGTCCCAGCCAGCAAAAAAGCGTACACCGATGCGTGGCCCGGATGTGGCAAACGTTTCCTTGCGCTGTAACGCGTCGAATATTGATTCTCGGGTATTCTCTTGCGCCCAAACTCCTGCTAACCCGCCGGAGCTCCAGCGTGTCACCGGGTTAACACCCTGCGGCAAAAATAAAGCCTCGTCGGTTCGTAGTCCGGCACTGCCATCAAGCAACGGCAGTTTGCCGCTATAGTTATTCTCATCCGATGGTGAGTTGGCATTATGACTATCACTGGAACCGATGACGCCATATTTGAACGGATTGAAACCTTCTTTATGCGAGAACTCCATGCCAACGCGCAGGGCATCACGCAAATAGCTCCCTTTTACAGTGGCGTCTCCATTATCGCCAGTGAACAGGGACTCCCCAAGCAATTCAAAGTTGGCGAACTCATCTTCGCTCGATAACAGCGGGTGCGTCTCAGAGCTACCCTTGATCTGCAAAATTTCGCTAATTGGCTCATAGCGACTGCGCATTGCAGCGTACTCTGCCGTTAATGGTTTGCCCTCGGAATCTACAGTGGCATACATATTACCGCGACTGAAATTGCTATTGTGGGGTATGGCCATGGCCACCTTGCCCAGCGCATTTTGCTGCTGAAGAAAACCCCACAAATCCTCTGGACGATTACTGTCTAGCGAGCTGAAGGGTATGTTGGCTACGTCATCGCTCCGGTAGATCACGTTGCGGTGCATATGCGCCATAATATCACCGGCATCGCCCGACCACTCGTAGCCGATGAAGGCAGTAAATAGCCCGGGTTGATTGTGCGCCTGTGCTGCGGCAATGGTTAAGTCCCAGACCGATTTGTTGACCGCTTTATTGATTGCTTCACCATCAGGACTAAACCCATTTATATTCATCTGCATGCTTGATTGAAGCCAAGCTAGAGTGATGCTAAGCCGGCTGCCATTACGCAACAGTTCGGGCAACGGAGTGTTATTGGTGGGGACATCAAGCTCCGCTATTCTAGCTTGGCCCATATATTCCGCGTGATCGGTAACGGCGGCAAAATCAAGCGGTCGCGATATTTGAACCGGGTATCCGGCGCCGTGTTTAATGACTTTGCCTTTGGCAAACCGATATACGTCGTTAGGCTCGCTACGTACACCCATAATATAAGCGTCTGTTGAAAGACCGGTATGTATATGTAGGTCACCAAAGAACAGCTGGCGATTGTCGTTATAGGGTAGGGCATCGAGTATTGGAAATTTTTTATAATCAGCAGCAAGAACATTATTAATCGAAGGGTCGTCAATTTTTGAGCAACCACTAATGGCAACGGATAAAGCGCATAGCATCCAAGTATGGAACTTACTGGCAAGGGGCATAACAGGATGTTCCTTATTGAATTTTTACTTGGGACATCTACGACCTACAGCGTTACGTGTCATTGGAGCGACACAAGGCTGGCCTGCATCATCCAAAGGTTAGTGTGGACCTGGCATGCGACCATGCTAAGCGGTCGCGCACATATCACAGTACTCACCTGAACTGGGTGGCCGCCCATAGTATGCTATGGGCTTAGCCCGTGTCGGTTGTTTCAGCTCCCTCCGGTTTGTGAGCGCCACTGTTCTGGCGCCCAGGTGATAATGGCATCCGCGTCTTCTTGCAGCAGGAAACCGGCTGCCAAAGCATCATTCGTCGCTTTGGTGACCGCATCGACATAGCCGGCCTCATCCACATAAAGGCTGGCCATCTGCTCTGCACTAAACAGCGCTGTGGTGCCAAACAATCGACAGAAGCTGCCGCCAGAATTGGGTTCGCCGCGCAGGACTGCGGAAGGCGCGTCGACATAGGGGCTGCGCATGCCGCCCAGTGCATTTCCCAGCTCGTCATACAGATAGTCGGAATTGTCGTCGTTAACCTCAAGTCGTGGCGACGTCACCGGTAGCTCGCCTGTGGTCACCCAGGCATTCAGCGCGCGCACGGCGGCGTTGAAGTGGTAATGGTGCGGCCCATTGTTCAGCGGTTTTTCGCAGGTGATGAAACCCAGTACTGATGATTCTTCAATGACAGACGCAAAGACCGGAGCGCCCACATTATCGTCTCTGCCAGAGACAAAGGTGTAGTAGTCGCCGTGGGCTGTGCCCGCGACTTCCCAGGTCCGAATCTTATCCGTATCGGTCTGGCGCGAGCTCACGAATCCGAGAAACACCACATCCGTCTCTGTCTCGAACGTCATTACCGGCACGTTCAGATCAGTGCGCACCAGCGGTGACTCAGGGGTTGAGATCCGCACCTGTGGGTCCTGCGCCAACAGTGCGCTGGCATCACCGCGGCTGTGAATCATATAGCCGTCGAAGGTGTTGTACAGTGGGTGAATGGCATTCACATAGGTGACCAGCCGCCCAGCCGATTGAGATTCCCCATAGGCGATCAAATACTCTGCACTGAGTCCACCTAAGGGATCAATCCCGATGGGTTTGCGAATGGCTTGTGCAATCTGAGAAAAGATATCGAAGGAGAACGTGTCGCCTGGGTGGATCAGTGAACCGTATCGCACCGGATCAACCGCTTTCAGGTTCAGCGGCAGCAGCCCTCTAGGGCTGCCCTCAATACCGATTAGCTGGGCTGACACGCCCACCCAGACAGAGCCACCGCGACGCATTTCCAGGTGGCCTGTGCCCCAACTTGGAGGTGTCTCAAATCCTGCGGTGACGTTCAACCATTCCATCTGCACAATGCCATTGAAGTCAGCGGGGTCAATCGGTGAATAGACGACAATGCGTGTTTTGTAGGCTGCCTGCTCGGCAGGCTCTGCCGTCCAGACACCATCCGTTGTCAGCTCACCCACATTAGTGAACGCGGACGCTGTGCCTTCAAGAAAGTACTCGGCCTGTTGATAGCCGACGCTGCCTAAATCAAAGTTCTGCGTCAGCAGAACGATAGAACCCACTTCGGGCGGCAGTGAAACAGTCGGGTTGATCACAGGGAGGTATTCAGGCTGTGGTGTAAAAGTATCATTACTGTCACTGTTTGAGCACGCGATTAAAGTGATGCTAGCGGCAATGGTGCAGAACACTCGGGTGTACTTGAAGGCTGCTTCAAACATAGCGGTTTGCTCTCGCGGTGGTTGGGGTTAATAATACGCAATACTAACCAATATTGTAGCCATCAGTCGATGCCTAAGTTCTGCGTCGGGATATCGTGCTGGTCAGGCTCTTGCAAATAGAAAAAGCGGATTGAAAAAGAGAAAAGAAGCTTCCAAAAAATTGAAAGGGTGGACACTCAATAGCACTGCAATCACTATAGTACTGCGATGTCACCCGCTACCCGGTTTTTGTCGATGATGAGGATGGTTTAGAAACGGCTGATCCAGATCAATAGGCAAAAATGCAAGGCATTACGATGAAGGCGTTTTTAATAAGAGCGGGCATAAGCAGACAAGGTCGAGAGTTAGAGATGATGATGTTAAATCGTGATAACAGGTTTCGAGTTCTTGTCGTTTTTTTTATATCGATATTTTTTTTGTCTTCAGGCGCTATCGCGTCAGACTGTTCTAGCAAAGAGATTGAAGACAACAAAAAGCAGTGGGGCGTAGATTCTCAGCAACTCTTTGTGTTTACGCAAAAAATAGTCGATGCTTATTACAGCCGAGACCTAAAAGAGCTGGAACGCTATTTTCGCAGCGGTGAGTTGCTAGTAGGCCCCCGTCGCAATCGGCTTCAGAATTCTGACTTCTCCGACGTTTTCTCTGATGCGGCCCGGCGCAGTGTTATTGAGACTGGCGCCACCTGTAATATTTTTAACTCTCAAGGCGCTCTGTTGGGTGGTGGAGTTTGGGTGTCTACGGTTAACGAAAAGCTCGTCATCATTTCGATTACTGATTTTATTCCAGAGTCGTTTAACTATGGCGCACCGGCGACGGCCATTCTCGTGAAGGGCGCAGCCTTACCTCCCAGCTGTCTCATATACCCATGGCTGTCTACGGATAACTTTGAAGCGATGTCAAAGCATTACGGTATCCCATTAGCCGATCTTTTGAAGAATCCTGGGCATTATGTGTCCGCAAAAACATCAGAGTATTTTACCCCGAGCTGGTGTGAAGGGGAGTCCGCTACGGGTCTTGGGTGTAAGGAAGGATTGGCCTTGTCAGTATCACTTGAGCGATGTGCGTCGCTGTATGCAGCCCCTAAACAGGAGAAGAACAAAGTTATTTCCTCTGAGAAAGAGCCGATAGTGGACAGCTATACCATTCTTGCGGCAGTGCCGCCTCAGAAATGCATGAGCCTGTCTGAGGGTAGCGACGTAAAGGTGGGTAAATGTTATGCGCTGCAACTGGGGGCTGCCAGATACACAAACTTCAGTGTACATGCCCTGTTCAGCAACGGCACGATTGCGCCATTAGTGGTCTTTGATAGCAAAAACGAATTAATGGACCAGTTGCAGCCCTAGGTTTTTTTTGGATAACAATGGGCCGTCGGCTTGCGCCGACACGCCGCTTACATCATCCGTTCGTGCAGGTTAAACAGAATCCAGATGGTGCCGCCAACCATTAAAAATAAGATGAGGCTGGTAAAGAGGACCAGCTGGAGGTCGTCTCGGTGAGAGTACCAGCTGATGTGCAGGAAAAAACGAAAATGCACGATGATCTGCGCCACTGCCAATATCGAGATAGCAATCAGCCGCTCGAAGTCGGGCAGAATCTCAAACATCACCAGCCAAAAGGCTAAGGCGGTCAGCGCTAATGCCAGTACGCCACCGATGCAGTAGGAGCGAAAGTCTCGTGCGTACGTTTCGACGTGCTTGTGCGTCATTGCGTCGCCCTTCATTGCGCCACCCCAAATAAGTAAACAAAGGTGAAAATACAGACCCACACGATATCGAGCATGTGCCAGAACAGTGCGAGGCGCATCAGGCGCAGTTTTACCGCGGTAGTGCGACCAAGCACTCTCAGCTGCACCAGCAGCACGATCATCCAAAACAAGCCGGCTGTCACGTGAATACCGTGGGTCGCTACCAATAAAAAGAAGGCTGACAGGAAGCCGCTGCGCTGAGGCACCGCACCCTCCTGAGTCATCACCCAGAAGTCGCGCACCTCCATGCCAACAAAGCCGGCACCTAAGCAAAACGTCAGGCCTAACCAGAACACCAGGTGCAGGCCATCCGCTTTGTACTTCAGGGCCAGCGAGGCCATGCCAAAGGTGATGCTACTCGCCAGCAGCAGCATGGTCTCAATAAAGGCGCTCGGTAGATCGAAAACATCGGTGGGCGTCGGGCCGTCCGCCTGACCTTGCACACTCATGCTGGCATAGGTCGCAAACAGTATGGCAAACAGCACCAGATCGGCCATCAGGAAAACCCAAAAGCCAAAAATGACCGGCTCGGCCTCGTTGTGAGCGTATTCGTCGGTACTGCCCAAGTTCAGTCCGGGATGAAGAAGTGGTTCCCGTTTCATGCAAGCACCTCCGCGCGGCCAACATTGCTGTTGGTATCTTCCTGCTCACGCGATGTAGTGGTGCACTCACGCACCTGCTGTAGCCACGCTTCGTGGTCTGCGCGTACCTTGCTGGCGGGAATGACGCGCTCTGTGTCTGTGACGAAGCTGCGTGCGATCACCGCGCCCCACATGGCTAAGAAGGAGAGTGCCACCAGCCACCAGATGTGCCACACCAGGGCAAAACCAAACGCAATCGCGGCAATGCCAATAACGGGGGCCACTATGCTATTTTTGGGTACTGCAATGTCTTCATAGGCGCTCGGTGAAGCGTAGGCCTGCCCCTCTTGCTTCATCTGAGTAAAGGCGTCCTTACCTGACACATGAGGAATGACGGCAAAATTGTACTCCGGCGGGGGTGCGCTGTTAGACCATTCCAATGAGCGGCCATCCCAGGGGTCACCCGCCGGTACGCGGCGTCGGTCGCGCTGGCGTATGCTGACGACCAATTGTACACACAGGAAGAGGAAGCCTGAGAATAGCAGCAGCGCGCCGACAAATGACACCTGCAGCCAGCCCAGATACTCAGGCCGGAACCATTCAACGGTGCGACGCATAGCGCCCATCAGGCCTAGCGCATAGAGCGGCATAAAGGCCAGGTAAAAGCCGAAAGACCAGCACCAGAAAGACGCCTTGCCCCAGCGCTCTGCCAGGCGGAAGCCGAATGCTTTGGGAAACCAGAACTGGTAGCCGGCGATCATGCCGAACAACACGCCGGGGATGACCATGTTATGGAAATGTGCGACTAGGAAAAGGGAGTTGTGTACCGCGAAATCCACCGGTGGATTGGCTAGGATCACCCCGGTCAGTCCGCCGATCACGAAGGTCACCAGAAACATGATAGAAAACAGCATAGCCGTGGTCAAGCGGATGCGTCCGCGCACCATGGTTAGCAGCCAATCATAGACTTTCACGCCCGTCGGCACCCCGATAAGCATCGTCGCAATACCAAAGATGGCATTCACGTTGGCGCCCTGTCCCATCGTGAAGAAGTGGTGCAACCATACGGTAAAGGACAACACCGCAATCGACATTGTGGCAATGACCAGAGACTTATAGCCGTAAATAGTTTTGCCGGAGAAGGTAGAGATGACCTCGGAGAACACTCCGAAGGCAGGTAGAATCAAGATATAGACCTCGGGATGACCAAACAGCCAAAACAGATTGGCATAGTTCATCATATTGCCGCCCAGATCATTGGTGAAGAAGTGGAATCCGGCGTAGCGGTCCAGCGCTAACATGAGGGTCGCAATCGTCAGCGGCGCCATCGCAAAAATCATAAGGACGCTGGTGCACAGGCTGGTCCAGCAAAACAGGGGCATGCGAAACAGCGTCATGCCGGGAGCGCGGTTCTTATAGATTGTGGTGGCAAAGTTTACGCCTGTCAGCGTGCTGCCGATAGACGTCAGGCTGATAGACCAAATCCAGTAATCCACTCCCTCGCCTGGGCTGAACTCGATGCCAGTGTAGGGAGGATAGGCCGTCCAACCCCCGGTTGAGAACTTGCCTACCACGAGAGAGATCATCACCAGCGCAGCACCGGCGGCAGTCAGCCACAAGCTGATGGCGTTGAGCAGCGGAAAGCTCACGTCGCGGGCGCCGATCTGCTGCGGCATGATGTAATTGATCATGCCGGTGATAAAGGGCATCGCCATAAAGAAAATCATGATGCTGCCGTGGGTACTGAACAGCTGCCCGAAGTGATCGGCCGTTAATATCCCAGGGTCGTTCACCGCGATGGACTGTTGGTAACGCATCAGCACGCCTTCGATAATCGCTCTGGCGAGCATAACGAAGGCTACCACGATATACATGATGCCCACTTTCTTGTGGTCCACACTGGTCAGCCAGTCGAACCATAGTGTCTTCCAACCCCGGTAGTAGGTGAGCAGCCCCACCACGATGATCATGCCCACCACCAGAACGCTGCCGGCGGCCCCGTCGATAAACTCGCTCATCACCGGATTTTCGAAGGTTTGTACAAAAGAAATATCCTGGGGAGTTAACGTGCCCAGTAAAGAAAAAATCGATTCAGAAGTCACAAATCAGTTCCATCCGCTTTGATATGGTGGTGACTACCACCGGTGAAGCCTGCTACAACCGCAGTGAAAAAGCCCTCAGCAACGCTGCCGAAGAATTGCGGAGCTGCCAGCACCGAAGGCTTTGTCAATTGTGCCCACGCGGCCTGATTGAGCGGCGGCCTGGACGCGCTCATGTTGGTTGCCCACCTGTCGAAGTCAGCCTGACTAACGGCGTGGGTCATAAATTTTTGGTTGGCGAAGCCCATACCGTTGTATTGGGTGTTCAGGCCGCGAAATTGGCCGGGCTCTGAGGCGAGCAGATTCATTTTCGTCACCATGCCCGCCATCGTGTAGATCTGGCCACCCAACCGCGGAATCATAAAGGACTGCATCACTGTGCCGCTGGTCAGACGAAAACTCACCGGCCTGCCCGCCACAATCATCACCTCGTTGACTGATACGATGCCCTGCTCGGGATAGATGAAGACCCATTTCCAGTCCAGTGCTATCGCCTCTATTTCCAAGGGCGCTTCTGTCGAAGCCAGTGGCTTGTAGGGGTCCAGCTCGTAGGATTGATGCCACAGATTCCAGCCCAGTACGACAACGATCACCGCGGGCAGCCCCCAAATCAATACCTCCAGGATCCAGGAGAATTCCCAGTTTGGTTGGTATGACCCGCTCTTGGTGCCGAGGCGATAGCGCCACAGGACCCACGGTAGGGCTATAAAAAGTGGAACAATAACGACCATCATTACCACCACAATGAAAATGAGGTGATCGCGCAGTGCCTCGGCGATCGGTCCGGCGGGGTTGATAAAGCCAACACTCGCAGCAGCGGCCATGCTGCTGAGCATTAGCAACAACAATCCCCCGGCGCTACGCACGAGTATTTTAGTCAGTTCTTGATGTCGTCGCATGGATACCATGATCCGTATTGTATTGTATTGTATGGGCTGGGCCAATGCCGCTGGGCAGGGTATCTTTGGGCCACCGGTGCCTGTTCAATGCAGGTGTGTATGAAGCGCACCGTGTCCCTAAAAACACGATTCTCATTAGGCCATGCCCTTACTTGCTGCCGCAATAGTATCACGCCTATGCACAAGACTAACGAGCAGCGTCCACGCCAACGAGCGGTTATCTGCGCCATCGGAGGGTCTGGGCAGCACGCAGCCGTGTCTGAAGAGGCCAGGCTCAGAGCCACTGTTTCGCTTTGGGTTAAGTCGCATTTTGGCGCACTTGACCAGTCTTTTGGCGCGAATTGCCACTCCAGATTGAATTATTCCTTGCTAGACTATTTCGAAGTTCAGCGGTGGAAGTATTTAGATGGACCCTTTAGAACCAGACCTTGAAAAAGCGTGGGAAGAACTATCGTTCTGGCGAGACTTTGCTCTCTGGTGGAAATCTGAGCGCGGTAACGCACCTGAACCTCGCATATTGGAGGCCCTCGATGAGGCCGAGAAACGCTACGAAACAGCGCGCGTTCACAACTTAAAAGGAGAACATGATGACAAGAAGTCACCTGCATAAAGCAACAGTAATCGCTGTAGTAATGGGAGGATGGGTTTTTTGGAGTTCCACCATCCATTCGTTTGGCTTAACGACTGAGGCCCCACTAGGCTCAATCACTGTCGGGGAACTTGCTTGGGTTATTGGAGGGTTTTACCTTCTTTACTTTGTCTCTCATGTAGGAAAGTCGTTAATAAACGAATTTTAGTTGTATTAAACCGGCTGAGCAATAATGCACCACTTGTAAGGTAAAGCATGTCGCCTTTTTCGAAGTGTGCGTTGTCGAAATGATAGCGAGACCACCAGACCGGGTAAGCGTTGCAACATCCTCCACTAAATTTCCGCAATCGTTTGTAAGTATATGCTGTAGCACTATGCCAACGCCGCCAGATCAAACGTCTTGTCTGGGTTTTGCGCAATAAAGTCGCTGGTGGTTCATTCAAGAACAGACACTCGGGGACTGTCGAGTTCTAATTTCCACGTCTAATTTTATCTCGCCGCGTCAGGTTCAAGGCCCATCAGCTCGGTGATTTTACCTGCACCAAACTCGTTGATTCGACCCATGCCACAGCCAATGTCCATCATTGATTCAGCACGAAAAGCATCCTTTCCATCGTCAATTGCCACTCACTCCATCTGCGCAATGAAAAAGCCTGCACTCATCCGCCAAACATAGCACTTGACCCTCTCAGGACGATACCGCAACATGATTTTATGGGAGTTCATGACAGTTTTTAAGAAAACCAGCAATTTATGGACACATTCATAAGCGAAAACAAGGTATGTGTCGATACCCGCGAGACGAAGTTATTAATGAAGTTCATTACCTATTCTGGGCTTAATCGGGAGACCATTGCCAGAAATCTTGGGCAAAACGATTACAGCGACTTTTTTGTGCTACAGGATTGCCTGCCATTACTGCAGCATCGAGTCAGTAGCGGAAGTGAGTAAACGATCGTTGATGGAGGATCAAGAACTTTTGGATAAAGTCGAAGCCTACTGCGCCGAAGACCGCCGGCTGTATTGTGATCCGTTAGCGGTGACGAGAAGGACACCTCTGTAATGAATACTACATCGCGATAGGGCAGCAGTAAACGGGTCCAGTTTCGCCGCTAGTCTGTCCGGTGCTTTGCCGTCGCTACTGCGAGCATGAGACGCTTTTTACCTCGGTCGAATTTATTCCACAGAAAAATTTTGGGAACAACGCTGCGAACCAAATCAATGAATTTTGCCAAGCTTAATAGCGGTACCACGTCTAAGTCAGTTACTCACTCAACAGGAAACAAACTGTCTCTCAGTGCCAGATGCCCTATGTGAATTAAACGAATAAATGGTCCTCAAGTGTGCGCTTGCACTTAGTCCAATGCCATATACCCATTTGTCAGCAAACAAGTAGCCTGCGGGCTGATAGGTGATGACCATGGCTCTGCGGCTCTGCTCACTTTTATTACCCTTGGATCCATGAATAA
>CAJXWP010000026.1 GCA_913062625.1 uncultured Haliea sp.
ACCACAAAGTGGTCTATCAGCGGCGCAAACAGGTTGGAAAATAAGATTGCCAGCATAATGCCCTCGGGGAATGCCGGGTTGACGACACGTATTAATACGGTCATTACGCCGATCAATACCCCGTAGGCCCATTTGCCACTATTCGTCATGGCTCCAGAGACTGGCTCAGTCGCCATGAACACCATTCCAAAAGCAAATCCACCGGTCACCAAATGCCAGTACCAGGGCGTTGCAAACGCTGGATTATTGTCAGATCCGATCGCGTTCAGCAGGCCCGAGAACACCACCATACCAAGAAATACCCCCAGAATGACCCTGTAGGAGGCAATCCGAGTCACCAGTAGCAATGCCATCCCCAGCGATATAGCCAGGGTAGACGTCTCGCCTATTGAGCCGGGTATCGCGCCGACAAAAGCCTGCGTCCACGTCCACTGCTGCTGTAACATCTCGATACCGCCCGACGCGATGAGCGCCAGCGGCGTGGCCGCTGTTACACCATCGACTGCAACCCAAACGTCATCTCCCGACAACTGAACTGGATAGGCAAAATACAGGAACGCGCGCGCAGCCAGGGCGGGATTAAGGAAGTTCTTTCCAGTTCCACCGAAAATCTCTTTAGCCACGACCACGCCGAAGCTGATACCAAGCGCCACTTGCCAAAGAGGCACATCCGGTGGGCAGATGAGCGCAAACAACACCGACGTCACGAAGAAACCTTCGTTCACTTCGTGTCCGCGTTTAATCGCAAAGAGAAACTCCCAGCTGATCCCAACTAGGAAGGTAACCGCGTAGATGGGCACGAAGAATAATGCGCCGTACCAGAGGCAGTTCCAAATGCTACTGCCGTCATAACCCCCGAACATCTCAACCATTGAGCCGCGCCAACCTTCAAGAGCAAAGCCGTCAGGCATATACTCCATCGCCTGAAATCCGACGTTGTACATCCCATAAAACATCGCGGGGAATGTCGCCAGCCATACCGTAATCATAATCCGCTTGAGGTCGATTCCGTCGCGGACGTGCGCGGTCGATTTGGTGACGGAGTTAGGCGCATACAAAAAAGTATCAAACACCTCAAACACCGCAAACCACTTTTGCAAACGCCCACCTTCCTGAAAATGGCGTTCCATGTCATCAAGAACTCGTCTCAGCCCCACGATCTAACCCTCCATCTCGATGCGTGTCAGGTTATCCCGCAGGATGGGACCGTACTCGTATTTACCGGGGCAAACATAGGTGCATAGCGCAAGATCTTCTTCTTCCAACTCTAAACAGCCTAGCGCCTGAGCCATCTCCGTATCCCCGACGATCAGTGCGCGCAGCAATTGAGTAGGCAAAATATCAAGCGGCATAATTTTCTCGTAACTACCCACCGGCACCATTGCACGATCGCTACCGTGTGTATTGGTCGTCATCGCAAAGCGCTTAGAACCAAAAAAACTAGTCACGTAAATGCCAAGGTTGGAGTGTTTCTCAAGACCCGGCGACGCCCAACCCATAAATTCCCGCTCGCGCCCCTCCAACAAGACAGCAACCTGATTGTGATAACGGCCCAGATAAGAAGAGCCGGCGTGCACCGCACGCCCGCCAAGGACAGAGCCCGATATGACTCGATTTTCGCCATTTTTTAACTGACCTGCGCACAGTGCCCGCAGATCTGCACCCAGCCGCGTACGCAGCAAACGAGGGTTTTCTACTTGGGGGCCGCACAATGCGACGACCCGCTCTGCGTAAACGCGCCCATCTAGAAAAAGACGGCCTATGGCGATCACATCTTGATAGCCGATGGTCCAAACCGTTTTACTCGCACCGACTGCCTGCAGATAGTGCACATGGGTTCCAGCCAAACCCGACGGATGTGGCCCCTCAAACTCGGCGACCTCGATGTTGGATGCCTTACCCTTTGGCACCTGCGCACCGGCGGCCTTGCACACATATAATGTGCCCGCCGTCAGCGCGGCAAGGAGGTCCTGTCCCAGACAGAAAGCCTCGGCCTGTTCGGAGATAAACACAGTCGGGTCTGCCGCCAATGGGTGGGAATCCATGGCGGTCACAAAAATAGCGGCGGCCTCTGATTGTGGTGACGGCACCTTGCTGTAGGGTCGAGTTCGCAGAGCGGTCCACTGCCCGCTGAGCACCAGCTGATCGCGAATGGCGGCTGGTTCAGGCAAGTCGTTTGGGGTGCAGGTCTGAAACGTCTCAGCGTCGTTGCCTTCAATATCAATGACCACAGACTGCAATACGCGCTTGGCACCGCGGTTAATCGCCGCCACCACGCCTGCGGCGGGTGCGGTGTAGCAAACACCCTCGGTCTTCTTGTCGGTGAACAATAACTGACCAAGCTTGACGCGCTCGCCTTCCTGCACCGCCATAGTGGGCTTCATTCCGACGTAATCGAAGCCGACCAAAGCCGCCGCTCGCGCCAAGGGCGCGTCTTCGATGACTTGCCGGGGGGCTCCCAAAATAGGAATATCCAGGCCCCGTTTAATCTTGATCATGCGATCTGCCTACAGCATCCAAAAAATGTGATTGTACTGATACCACCTAGGAGCAATCTCCAGAGTAACCAGAGTAGATAATACCGACTACTGCCGAGCCTAATGTCATGATCGCGCTACATTTGACGGGCAATCTAGACCGCGCGCATTATAGCGGAATGGCCACCTAAAACACCACAACGCCACGGTGTTTGTGTGATTTTGAGGTAAAATTAGTGCCTTCGGGGCAGCCGGACGAGCCCACTGCGGATTTGCCGGCAAACATGGCCTGCCTACTCACCTTTTTGCGGGTACACGGCGTAGTTAATTCCAGCCATCTGCTCCAATATGCGCTGGACCTGACAGCTGTAACCATATTCATTGTCGTACCAGAGATACAGCACGGCATGTTTGCCATTGACGATGGTGGCCTTGGCATCAAAAATGCAGGCATGCCTAGATCCAACAAAATCGCTAGAAACCACTTCAGGCGAAGAAGAATAATCAATCTGCTTGCGCAGCGGTGAATGCAGCGCCTGATAGCGCATAAACTCATTTAACTCTGTGGTCGTTGTTTCTCGGGCGAGGGTCAGGTTAAGAATCGCCATAGAAACATTGGGCGTAGGAACGCGAATAGCATTCCCTGTCAACTTTCCTGCCAGCTGCGGCAGCACTTTACCCACTGCCTTTGCCGCGCCGGTCTCCGTGATCACCATATTGAGCGGTGCACTGCGACCGCGACGCGATGCATCGTGGTAGTTATCGATCAAGTTTTGATCATTTGTGTAGGCATGCACCGTCTCGACATGCCCGGCGACGATCCCAAATTCGTCGTCCATCGCTTTTAAAGGCGGCGCTATTGCGTTGGTGGTACAGGACGCAGCAGAGATAATGATGTCGGAGGCGTCGATCATATCGCTGTTGATGCCCGCCACGATATTCTTCAGATTGCCTTTTCCGGGGGCCGTTAGAATGACTTTGCTCGCGCCTTTGCTCTGCAGGTGCCTCGAAAGCCCCGCCTCGTCGCGCCATACGCCGGTGTTGTCGATAATAATCGCATTGTCGATACCGTACTGCGTGTAATCAATGGCATCAGGGGCGTCTGAATAAATCACCTTGATCTCGTTGCCGTTGGCGACAAAAGACTGACGCTCCTCGTCCACACGTATGGTGCCCTCAAAAGGCCCGTGTACCGAATCACGGCGCAGCAGGCTTGCACGCTTTTCAAGATCGTTGGGCGCTTTACCCTTACGCACCACAATGGCACGCAATCGCAGACAATCGCCGCCGTCAGTTTTATCAATCAGAATGCGGGCCAGCAGGCGACCAATGCGACCAAAACCGTACAACACCACGTCCTGCGGCTCGGTCAGTGGCTTGCCTTTGAATCCTACCAGAGAGCCCAATTCGCGATCTATGTACTGCTCCAGACTCAAGCCTTCCGCTGCGCCCTGCAAAGAATACCCTACTGCCAGACGACCAACATCGATGTGGGCCGGGCCCAAATCCAGTTGGCTCAGCCGATTAAACACAGGAAACGTCTCCTTCTCCGACAGCTCATTCCCTTCGACCTGTCGCACATAACGATGGTCTTTCATTATTTGGTACACCGACCGATTGACCAGTGGCTTGCCGTAGATGTAGCACTTGACGTTCTTTTCGCGGGACAATTGCCCCACCAACGGAATCATGCCTTCGGCCAGTGCCTCGCGCTGCTTCCAGTCTTTGAAGTAGTCATCGGGCCGTGCGCGCTTGGATTCGTTTGCCATTTTACGCCTGTGATTATCCGTGTAATTTGAAGGCGTGTATTATTGTCCGAGGGCTAATGTGGTGCAAGGTGATATGCGTCAAATTTACGGTCTGCGAAGACGCACCCTTTGGCGATCGACAGCGCCTCCGTTATAATCTCGCACCCGAGCACCTAGCAGACTCCACCGTATAAGCGACTGACTCACTATGTTTACTCATCTGGTCGAAAAAACGCCATGGCCACAGAAGCGTGGCTCGCGCTCATCTCTTGGTCCCTTTAGCGGCTGCGCCGACGCACGCTGCATCGCGGAGCTCGCCGTTCCCGGACGCCTGCTGGTGGTCGTCACCTCGGATACCAGCTCTGCGCTCGCGCTGGAACGTGAACTGCCTTTTTTCCTGAATGAACCCCGCGAAATTCTGGCTTTCCCAGACTGGGAAACGCTCCCCTATGACAATTTTTCACCCCATCAGGACATCATTTCAGAGCGGCTGAATACACTTTACCGACTTCCCAGCCTTACCGACGGCATCATGATTGTGCCTGTGCCGACCCTCATGCACCGTCTGGCTCCGACAGAATATGTCGCAGGCGCAAGTCTGGTGCTGCAGGCTGGGCAAACACTGGATGTCACGACGTTTCGGCACAACCTTCAGCGCAACGGCTATATCAACGTCGAAACCGTGTACGAGCATGGCGAGTTCGCCCTACGCGGTTCGCTGCTGGATGTTTACCCAATGGGTACTGACCTGCCATTTCGCATCGACCTGCTGGACAACGAGATTGATTCATTGCGCACCTTTGAACCTGACAGCCAACGCACCGTCGCTCGGGTGAACGGTATAAACCTCCTTCCCGCCCGCGAATACCCACTGGAACCGTCAGCTGTTCGACGATTCCAGCTGAATTGGTATGACAGCTTTGAGGTTGACCATGACCTGTGTCCTACCTATGTTGATGTCAGCGCAGGACGCAGTCCTGGCGGGTGCGAATACTATCTGCCACTGTTTTTTGAACAGTGCGCGACGCTGTTCGATTACTTTCCAGACAACACGGCAATCATTACCACCGGAGATCATCACGGCGCAGCACAGCATTTTTGGAATGAGGTCAGTATCCGATTCGAAGAATATGGCGTAGACCCGCGACGACCCCTGTTACCGCCAAAGCGTTGCTTCACGCCTGTTGAAGAATTGTATGAACAATTCAAGCGGTTTCCGGTGTTGGAATTGCGCCATAACCCTGACGCAACCGTGCACCAGCAGACCACAGTCGTGCCGCCTCCTAACCTTGCCAGCAACCATCATGGCGAGTCACCGACCGACAATCTGGCAAGATTCCTTGAGGAGCACGCGGGCCCGGTCCTACTGTGCGCTGAATCAGCAGGACGACGGGAAGTGTTGTTAGAGTCTCTGCGCGAGCACCAGCTGGAACCCACCGTTGTCACCGACTGGCAACGTTTCATTGATTCTGGCCTGAACTTTGCCATTGCCACGGCCCCACTTGACCGTGGGCTCTATTTTGGACCCGACCATCCTACACTGGTCTGTGAGGCGCAATTGTTTGGTAACCGCGTCGCGCAGCGCCGGCGCCGCAAAAAAAGCGATGAGAGCGCCCAGGCTAACGCATTTAAAGCGCTGAATGAACTGCGTGAAGGCGTTGCGGTGGTGCATCTGGAACACGGCGTAGGCCGTTACATAGGGCTGCAAAAGCTGGCAGTGGATGAGCAAGAGTTTGAATTTTTGGCACTGGAGTACGCTCAGGGTTCGCGCCTGTATGTGCCCGTCGCATCATTGCACCTCATCAGCCGGTACTCTGGTTCCGACCCCGAAACGGCTCCTCTGCACAGACTGGGCTCTGACCAATGGGAAAAAGCACGCCGTAAAGCCAGTGAAAAAGCCAACGATATCGCGGCGCAACTACTGGAGGTCTATGCCCGTCGTGAAGCGCGTGAGGGTTATATTTTTGAATCACAGGATCAGGCTTACGCACAGTTTTGCGCGGCCTTCCCCTTTGAGGAAACTCCGGATCAGGAAGCAACTATTCGCGCAGTTCTGGAAGATATGTACAGCCCTCGCGTCATGGACCGACTCGTCTGCGGTGATGTCGGTTTTGGTAAAACCGAAGTCGCATTGCGTGCAGCTTTCGTCGCAACCAGTAACCAAAAACAGGTCGCCATCCTGGTTCCGACTACGCTCTTGGCACAACAGCACTACAACACATTCAGTGACCGCTTTGCCGACTGGCCTATAACGGTAGAGGTTGTATCGCGTTTTAAATCTGCCAAGCAGCTGACTGAGACCATGCGCAGTGCAACCTCCGGCGGCGTCGATATTTTAATTGGTACACATAAACTGCTGCAAAATGATTTTCGCTTCAACGATTTAGGGCTTCTCATTATCGATGAGGAACACCGATTCGGGGTGAAGCAGAAGGAAGTCATCAAGGCTCTGCGCTCAGAAGTCGATATTCTGACGCTGACCGCAACACCGATTCCGCGAACACTGAACATGGCGCTGGGCGGCATGCGTGACCTGTCTATCATCGCCACCCCACCAGCCCGGCGGCTGTCTATTAAAACGTTTGTGCGCGAGCATAATATCGCCCTAATCAAAGAAGCAGTGCTGCGTGAAACACTGCGCGGCGGTCAGGTCTACTATTTACACAATGAGGTAAAAACCATAGAGGAAACCGCACGTAAACTGCGCGAGCTACTGCCGGACATCAATATAGCCGTCGCTCACGGACAAATGCCTGAAAACCAGCTGGAACAGGTGATGTCCAGTTTTTACCACCGACACCAGCACGTGCTGCTGTGTACCACAATTATTGAAACGGGTATTGATATACCCAATGCCAACACCATTATTATTGATCGTGCTGACAAGCTTGGCCTCGCACAGTTACACCAGTTACGTGGACGCGTTGGACGATCTCACCACCAAGCCTATGCCTACCTTCTCACTCCCCCGCGCTCCGCGATCAGCAAAGATGCAGGTAAGCGACTGGAGGCAATTGAGGCTGCCGGCGACTTAGGGTCAGGCTATTTGCTGGCCACTCAGGATCTCGAAATCCGTGGCGCTGGAGAATTGCTTGGCGATGAGCAGAGCGGTCAAATCCATAGCGTCGGTTTCTCTATGTATATGGATATGCTGCAAAGGGCAGTGGCATCACTGAAGCGCGGGGAGATACCCAATGTTGATGCGCCGCTAGATCAGGGTACAGAGGTGAACTTGCATGCCCCTGCATTGATTCCCGATGACTACTTACCGGACGTCAACGGACGGCTCATTTTATACAAACGGATCGCCGCCGCTGCCAGTGATTCTGAGTTGCGAAGCTTGCAGGTCGAAATGATTGACCGATTCGGCCTGCTGCCCCTGCCCGTGAATAACCTATTTCAGGTATCCCGCTTGCGCCTCAAGGCTCAAGATCTGGGCATCCGTACTATTGAAGCGGGACCTGAGGGTGGTAGTATCGATTTCAAAGTGACAACGCCTGTGGATCCTATGAGCCTGGTCAAACTGGTCCAATCAGACCCCCGCTCTTTTAAGCTAGCAGGAGCCACGAGGCTGCGTTTCGAACACAGTCTGCCGGACATCGACGAGCGCCAGCGCTACCTCGAGCAGCTAATGGACTCCTTTGTCACAGCACCCCATAAGAGCACAGACAATGCCTAACCGACGACTCGCGCAACTTGCCCTGACCTTCATCTGCACGGCACTGCTATTCCCTTTGTCCGCCAAGGCTAAGACAGATACCTGGTATCGCGTTGAGCTGATCGTATTCAGTCATCCTGCAGGGAGCGCCGCGGAGCAATGGGACGCGACACCAAACCTTGCATACCCGGAGAACTCGCGCTTGCTAACCGACAAAGCCAGTGCTCCAACAGTGGCGCCTCAACCGCAGCAGGCGCTGCCAACCGCTGCAGTGCAACCGGTGCCGTTCGTCATCCTTTCCCCTGACCAACGAGAATTGCGCAATAAAGCCGCTGCCATACAGCGCAGTGACCGCTATCAAGTACTCTTTCACGAGGCCTGGGACCAGCAGATGGGCGATCGGGCCGACACGCTACCGATCGTACTGGATCGCTCTGGCGATGGAGGAGCATGGCCTAAGTTGCAAGGAACGATCAAACTTTATGTCGCTCGCTACCTCTATCTCGAAACGAACCTATGGCTGAACACTCAGGGCGAATACCTGCACAGCTCCTGGCGAATGCCTGCGCCCCCACTGGGGCCTGCGTCGCTCATCTTGGACGCGCCGGAGCGGCCCGAAGCTGAAACCGTCACTACAGAGCCGGCACTCAATTTTGACCCTCAGCTGGCATCCATAATCCTCATGGAGCCCGCCGAGAGCGAAGAAGAGCTTGAGCCAATCTACCCCTTCCGCCATGCCGTCCTGTTAAATCAGACCCGTCGCATGCGCAGTGGCGAAGTGCACTACATAGACCACCCGATGCTCGGGGTTATCGTAAAAATAACGCCACTGCCTGACCCCGAGTCGCAAACTAAGGCGCAGGCTGAGTCGGAGTAGCCAACACTATCAGGCGTGCGAGGAGGCTGGGCGATTTTGCAGTAGTTGCTGGAGTAGCTGCCTTACAACTGCAGCCTCGCGCACCAGAACCTCTTGCATCATCGTTAAAGTCAGAGGCAAATCGCCGAGCCCCGCGGCAGGATTCACAACCATGCACACGCAGGCATAGGGAAGCCCTAGCTCGCGCGCAAGCGCCGCTTCGGGCATGCCTGTCATGCCGACCACATCGCATCCATCTCGCGCCATACGCTGCACCTCGGCCGACGTCTCAAGACGCGGACCCTGAGTAGCGCCATAAACGCCTGACGCTTCATGCGTAATGGTGGCAGAATTTGCGGCGGCCAGCAGCTCCGTGCGCAGTGCTTGCTCATAGGGCTCAGTAAAGTCGATGTGCAGCAACGTATGCTCTTGTCCCTCGTCGAACGTATGTTCACGTCCCCAGGTGTAATCAATAATCTGATGCGGAATCACTATTCGGCCCGGTCGCATCGCGTCTGTAATCCCACCTACCGCGTTAATGGCGACCACACCGCCGACCTCCATGGACTTAAGCGCCCACAGGTTGGCACGGTAATTAATCCGATGAGGAGGAATGGCATTGGGACTGCCGTGACGTTGTAGGAAAAAAAGCGTGTACTCCCCCAAACGTCCCTCCTGTATCGGCCTAGAGGGCTCCCCATAGGGTGTTTGTATGCGGTGGTCCCTAATCACTTCCAGGCCCTCAAGGTCATCGATTCCCGTCCCTCCGATAATGGCAAGCGGCCTCATGCTCTTTGCACTTGCGCAGTGTTTTTTACACGCGCGCCATAAGGCGGCAACAGGCTCTCTACTTCGCCCCGGCGAAAATTGGTCAGCATACTTAAGTCCCCTCCTCTGTGTGCCTGCCATTGGCGAAGGTAGGCCTGTGTAAATCTAGGCTACCTCACCCTTCTCGATAAAAATTATACTGCTTTTTAGACAGATTACTTATGTATCCATCCTACAAAATATCGTTAGCGATATATAAAAGCCCGCAAAGACTGAAGTCAACACTTGAAATAATTCGTAAGCGCTTGATCTACTGCAGGAAACTTTTTTTGGTCGAACTTCGCTGGGCCGAACCGACTATTTTTACGCAAATAACGCGTCATAGACACGCTTCGCCAACGTGATATGTTGGCCTATAAAAGTCTTCAGCGTCGACGGGAGAGCAAAAATGAAAATGTTGAGTCCGGTGGAAGGCAACTGGTACCGAGACATACAAACCCAGTCGATTTTTGAGGTTATCGACTGGGATCCAACGACATTGACGATAGAAACTCAGTACCTCGACGGTGAGGTCTCGGAATATGATCTGGATTCATGGCGAGAGATGCTACTGGAGATCGTTGAGCCGCAGGAGGATTGGCGTGCGCCGTTCGAGCTGTGCGACGAAGACCTGTTGGATCCGGATTTACCCATGCATCCGCAGGACTGGGCCAATCCAGTGAACTCGATTGAGCCCGACACAATGTATGGTGTCGAGGACAACTAAGTCCGCTTCTGACGTCGCATTCTGGCGTCATATCAAGGGCTACTGCCTGCGCATAAGATGCTATTGTGTTTCACTGCCGATACTGTATATAATCACAGCACCTGTATAAATACACATGGGGTGCTCGCAATGGAAAAACTGACACAACGGCAACAACAGGTGCTGGACATTGTCCGTCATCACATCGAAGACACTGGCTACCCGCCTACTAGAGCAGACATCGCGCGCACACTCGGATTCAAGTCAGCCAACGCAGCTGAAGAGCATCTGAAGGCTCTTGCCCGTAAAGGGGCCATTGAAATGATAGCCGGGGCTTCACGTGGCATCCGATTGCCCGAAAGCGCGGGCATCCCGATCGTCGGCCGAGTCGCCGCGGGACATCCTATACTAGCGCAGGAACACGTAGAAGATTACTGTTCTGTGCCTTCAAACTTCTTCAAACCACATGCAGATTTTTTCCTGACGGTACAGGGAGACAGCATGATTGACGTCGGAATCCTCGATGGCGACCTGCTTGCAGTGCATAGCACCGCTGATGCAAAAAATGGCGATATTGTGGTGGCGCGCATAGAAGACGAAGTGACCGTAAAACGACTTCAATTTACCGATAAAAAGCATCTGTTGGAGTTGCTGCCAGAAAATCGTGACTACCAAACAATAACTGTCGATCTGCGGGAACAGGCTTTCAGCATCGAAGGCCTCAGTGTAGGGGTGTTGCGTCGGGGAGGTTAACGGCTCAGTGTAGTATTCTAGCGGCGTCTTGCACCGCTTCCATTTCGTCGTTTCCAGACTCGGAAATCGCCGCCGCCGCTTGAATACCAGCCTGAATCATCACTCGGGCAACTTCAAGGCCGTTATCCATCATGTAGGCACGGGCTTCATCAGAGAATTGTATCGTTAGCAGCGGACCCGACTCATCATCGGCGCGTTGCACAACAATTTCGCCGTCTCCACGATCGACTATTTCAAGTAATGATGCTGCCATCCAAAGAACCTCAATCTGTTAGCTTGCTATCCTATTCTAACAGCAGCCAAACAAAACTACCTCTAAAATTTCGCAATTAGTAGAGCGCACTGCACATATTCAGGCCTTTTTTGTTACACGTTTTGGACCTGTCGGCGCCGCCTCTTCAAGCCACTTACCCTTCTGATACAGCGCTTTCCAACCCGTCGGCTTGCCGCCGCTTTCCGTCATCACATACTGTTCCTTGGACTTACGGCTGAACCGTACCTGAGCCGGATTCCCCTTCTTGTCTGCAGTGGGCGCGCTAAAAAGAAAGGTGTACTTGGGGTCGATCTCCGACTGATGCGCCAGCAACTCTGTCACCAGCGGGGCACGCGTTTCTCGATTGCGAGGGAATTGGCTGGCAGCCAAAAACAGGCCTGCCGCACCGTCGCGCAAAATGTAGTGGTCCTCTACTTTGAGGCACTCCAGTTCCGGCATTGGCACTGGGTCCATCTTAGGCGGTGCCGCCTCGCCACTGCGCAAAAGCTTGCGCGTATTTTTACAGGTTTCAGCCATACACCCAAAGTACTTCCCAAAGCGACCGTTCTTAAGCTGCATCTGCGAATCACACTTGTCGCATTCCAGAATCGGGCCCTCGTAGCCCTTTATTTTGAACTTACCCTGTTCTACTTCAAACCCAAGGCAGTCAGGATTATTACCGCACACATGCAACTTGCGACCCTCGTCGATCAGATAGCTGTCCATTGCGGTATTACACAGCGAGCATCGATGCTTGGCACGCAGCAGCCTCGACTCCGCCTCGTCATCCGCATCCTCCATGATCGCTTCATCACCAGAGGTCAAGTTGAGGGTGTTCTTGCAACGTTCTTTGGGTGGCAGTGCATAGCCAGAGCAGCCCAGAAACACGCCCGTACTGGCAGTGCGTACCTGCATCGGACGACTGCATGTGCCACACTCAATGTCCGTCATTGTCGGCTCATTAAGCTGCATACCGACGGGCTCATCCTCTCCCGCTTTCTCCAACAACCCGCTAAATTCGGCGTAGAAACTGTCCAGCAGGTCGTGCCACTCGAGTTTGCCCTGAGCAACTTCGTCCAACCTCTCTTCCATGGAAGCGGTAAAGCCATAGTCGAGTAATTCAGTGAAACTCGATTGCAGACGCTGGGTGACAATGTCGCCCATCTTTTCAGCGTAGAAGCGCTTATTATCCAGCCTTACGTAACCCCGATCCTGAATAGTCGAAATGATAGATGCATAAGTTGAAGGTCGTCCAATACCGCGTTTTTCCATCTCACGTACCAGGCTAGCCTCACCGTAGCGCGAAGAAGGCTTAGTAAAATGCTGAGCCGGATCAAGTTTAAGCAGTTTCAGGGTCTGCCCTTCCACAATATCTGGCAACATTGCGTCATCCGTTTTACGGCTCGCAGGCACGAGCACACGGGTATAGCCATCAAACCGGACGATACGGCCTTTAACGTTGAGCTCATACTTACCGGCACTGCAGGTGACCAACGTCGACGTGTATTCAGCGTCAGACATCTGCCCGGCTACGAATTGGCGCCAAATCAACTCATAGAGTCGCTCAGCATCTCTTTCCATGCCCTTCAATGCGGCCTGCAGCACAGTCACATCCGATGGACGTATCGCTTCGTGAGCCTCCTGGGCTCCGTCTTTCGATGAAAAAATCTTCGGCGCTGCAGGCAGATACAGCGGTTCAAAGTTCGAACCAATGTAGCCGCGACAAGCCCCCACCGCTTCAGCACTTAAGTTCGTTGAGTCTGTGCGCATATAAGTAATGTAACCGGCCTCATAGAGACGCTGAGCCATCATCATGGTCTTCTTAACGCTAAAGCCGAGTCGTGTACTGGCCGACTGTTGCAGCGTGGAAGTAATGAAAGGCGCTGGCGCTTTAGAGCGGGTCAGCTTGTCCTCTCGCTTGCTTACAATGTACGGCAATTTTTCCAACTCAGCATTCGCCGCCATAGCGCTGACTTCATCACTCGGCCTAAAATCCGCACCATTGTGCTTGCGCACCTGAAAGCGAACTTCTTCATCTTTCTTACCTTCCAAATCGGCATAAATTTCCCAATATTCGTCTGGCACAAACGCGCGTATCTCGCGTTCACGTTCGACGATCAGGCGCGCGGCAACGGACTGTACCCTGCCTGCAGACAAGCCTCGGGCGACCTTGGACCACAGCAATGGCGACACCATAAAGCCCACTACTCGGTCCAGAAATCGACGCGCCTGTTGAGCATTGACACGGTCCATGTCCAGAATCGATGGGCGCTCGAAAGCTTCAGTAATCGCCTTCTTTGTAATTTCATTGAATACCACGCGCTGATATCTGGACGCGTCTCCCCCTATCGCCTCTTTCAAATGCCATGCTATTGCCTCCCCCTCGCGATCAAGGTCGGTCGCAAGATAGATGGTGTCAGCCTTGGCAGCGAGCTTGGTTAGTTCGCTGACGACTTTTTCCTTGCCGGGGAGTATCTGATAACTTGCCGCCCAGTGATCATCAGGGTCAATGCCCATGCGCCGCACCAGTTGCTGCTTCGCATTCTTTTTCTTATAAGCCGCTTTCTGCTTCGGTGCCATCTTCCGCGTGCGGGCGGCCTGCGCAGCGCGCGCTTTAGGATCGGCCTGATTGATGTTATTGCCGGACGTCGGCAAATCTCGGATATGACCGATGCTTGATTTTACGATGAAGTCCGGCCCCAGATACTTATTAATGGTCTTAGCCTTTGCCGGTGACTCTACGATAACAAGTGATTTACCCATAAACTCCTTTCATGCATACAAAAAATCGGTCGCCGCCCATTAAGACGGCGCAAAAAAACAGCATATATAAGTTGCTATGTCGCTCGGGTCAAGTGAAAACAACAACTCTCAACGTATTAATTGATCACACCACCCTTCGAGAACCTGTCTTATTTGCTCCACACCTTCCTGTCCAGATGACTCCATCCAGTAAATACCACAACTGAACTGGTCTACGCTTGCCACGCTTATATCGACTGACAGCGCCTGCAATTGCGCGGGCACCGGCAAACGATGCCCCAGGCTGCGCCACCCCTCCGGAGCGTGCACCCAGGTGCCGGAGTCTATCGGCCTTGTCCGCTTATTGGGAAGCCGTCGGCCGTAGTAAATGACTTGCCCACCTGAAACGGCGTTAGCCAGCGGCACTCCGCCGACATCGGGCAAATCGCGAAACTCGACAAACATGCCATTCACGGCAGCGTACTCACGCATACCGGCAACTTTGCGCTGGCGTTTGGAGGGAAGAACATAGCTCAGCGGCGCCAGCGCCACTGCCACCACAAATAGAATAAAAAAATAAATCAACATTCACTCGTCCACTTAAGGTCAACGCTCGGTCGCACCTTGTAAAATAAAGTCTATACTCGGTTGCTCGGCGCATATTGTATGCTATAAATGATGAGAGTTTTGAATTGTGGAGTCGCGCCATGTCTCAATACAAAAATATACTAGTCGCCATCGACCTCAGTGAAGACACCACGTCAATACTCCAGCAGGGTCGTGCCATTGCGGATACCGCCGGCGCTGAATTACATTTCATTCATGTTATCGAACCGCTCAGTTTTGCCTATGGCGGTGATATTCCTATGGATTTCTCTGGAATACAGGAAGAAATACACCAACAGGCTAGCCAACAAATGCTGCGCTTGTCTGAAATTCACGGTATCGATGCGCAACATCAACATATCGTACTGGGTAAACCGGAAGTAGAGATACACGCCAAAGCGGCAGAACTTGGAGCGGACTTAATCGTATTAGGCAGCCATGGACGTCATGGGTTGGCCTTGTTAATGGGCTCCACGGCAAACGGCGTACTTCACGGCGCTAACTGTGACATTCTCGCAGTGCGGGTCGGAAAAGATAAGTGAATCACCGATTGCCGGGGTTAGGACACCAAAAAATCTTGCAGCTCGGGTTGTGAGAAAGGCCAGCCTAACTCCCTTTCATCCGGGTGCTGCAGTACCGGTATACGAAGGCCATAGCGCTCGAACAGCTCATCACAACCGCTGATATCCAGCTCTTCAATGTTAAATCCGCCCACCGCAGATTGTTGCGTCTCGACCATATCCTGCGCCAGCTCGCACAAGTGACACGCACTTGTCCCATAGAGCCTGAATGTTCTCAAATATGTCTCCTTAGCCCGGCACTCTTTCGTTCTCGTCAACAACGTCACACTCCCGTTACCAACAGGAAGTATCGTTAAAACTTGAAATACTACGGCTGCTAACGGTAAGATTACCCACTGACCAGCAAAATACCAACTATATATCGTAGTCCTTTCTCAGGATCGAACGTGCCTGATGAGAGACTATACCCTCGGAGAAATACAGTGGCGCTTTTTTCCCAGCCTACCGCAAGAGCACTGGCGATACTTGATCTGCTAATGGCCAATCCGCATCAGGCGTTTGGGCTAACCGAGATGACTCGACGACTGAACCTAAACAAGGCTACCTGCCACGCGATTCTAACGACTATGGCCAACTATGGCTTTCTGGTGCAGCACCCGAAAACCAAGGCCTATCGGCTAGGACCATCGATTATAGCGGCCGGAAACGCGGCGTTCTCACAGTTTCCTGTATTAGAGTATGCCAGACCAGAGTTGGAGGCACTGCAGAATGACCTCGGAATCGGCTTCGCCGTTACGGGACGCTCCAAACTGCACCAAGTGTTGCTTGCCCTCTACGGCCACGCCACACCACTCATTGATTCATTTCAGCTCGGATTACGCTTACCCAATACTGCGCCCGTGGCTGCCTGTTTTACTGCGTTTTCTGATGCAAAATATCTCGAGGCTTGGCTGACAAGAGCACATGACTCACGCGGCGGTTACAACGAAAAACTGGATCAAAAGCTGCGTGTATCGCTTATTGCCATTCGCGCCCGCGGCTACGAGGTGACATTGAAGACACAAGCTGAAACGCAATTGCGCGGAGAGTTGGGGCGCATTCACAACTCTTGGAGCCTGACTGAGCTTGAAGAGGCCGCAAATCAATATCAGCATGACCTATGTGATGAACACTACCATCTAGACAGGGTAGACCTGAAGGCGCGCTATGAGATCAGCACTATTACTGTGCCCGTTTTTGTCTACTCCGGAGTCCCGGTCATGTGTTTTGTTGCGGGGTCCTTCGATAAACCTATTGCCGGTGCTCAAATTGAAGAGATTGCCATGCGTATTAAAGAGTCTGCCGATCGTGTCACCGCTCTCGCCAGCAGCCAGGAAAGCCTAAACTGAGCCTCATAAAACGGGACTATGCCTTAACAGCTCGTAAGGCCTAGACCGCCCATGCCTGACCAAGCTCATTATGCTGACAAAAAGTCTTTCTTTGATCGAATGTTAACCATCTATGGGCGTAAGCCCGTGCTAGAAACGCTGCAAGATAGGTCTTTGGCGTGTCACGCGTTGCATTTGGCTGAAAGCAATCGCGAAGCAGGTATTGTTGCGGACATCCGACAGCAGGCGCAAAAAAATGGCGTCCCGATCAAGATTCATAGCAGAGAAGCATTAGCGCGCATTTCAAAAAATGGCAAACAAGATCAGGGGGTAGCACTCGATGTCTTGTGCCCCTCTTTCCAACAACTGCCACATTATCTCAGCGAACCGACACAAAAACCGCAGCGACTGCTGGCACTGGATGGCATTAACAATCCGCAAAACCTGGGCATGATCCTTCGCTCTGCTGCAGCCGGAGACATAGATGGCATTATTTTGCCGCAAAAAGGGACCGCAGCTCTTGGCCCTTTGGTCATCAAGGCCAGTGCCGGGACGCTCTATCGAGCACCTCTGCTGCTGCACGCTGCGTTGCCAGAAGCACTAAAACTCTGCCAGAACAAAGGTGCGCAAATCTGCATCTTGGAAGCAGATGCTCCGCTTTCGCTGTTTTATCATCGCGCCGAAGCGTTTTGCGTTTATGTGCTAGGAAATGAAACAGACGGGGTAAGTGCTCAGGTCAAGGCGTTGGCCGATGCCTCGCTGTCCATTCCAATGCGCAACGGAGTAGAGTCTCTCAACGTGGCAGTGACGGCGAGTCTAATCGCCTATGGACCTCACTTAGAAAGGTAAGCCATTCCCTCTTCCAAACCTTTGAGCGTAAGTGGATACATCTTCCCGCTCAAAAGCTGGTGGGTGATGGCCACAGACTGAGTGAACTGCCAGTCCTCTTCAGGGGTAGGGTTGATCCAGATGACCTTATCGTAAACATCTTGCAGACGACGCATCCAGACTTCGCCTGACTCGTCGTTCCAATGCTCTACCGAACCGCCGGGCTGAACTATTTCGTAGGGCGACATAGACGCGTCGCCCACGAATATAACCTTATAGTCGCGACTGTACTTATGCAAAATATCCAACATCTGCGTGCGCTCATTGTGACGCCGAATATTGTTGCCCCACACGCTCTCATAAACAAAGTTATGGAAGTAAAAATTCTCCATGTGCTTAAATTCGGTCCGCGCAGCGGAGAATAACTCTTCACACACTTTTACATGCGGATCCATCGAGCCACCGACGTCAAAAAACAGCAAAACCTTTACTGCATTGTGTCGTTCGGGCACCATTTTAATATCAAGCATCCCAGCATTGCGAGCGGTACAGCTAATAGTGTCATCCAAGTCGAGCTCATCCGCAGCACCGGTACGCGCAAACTTACGCAAGCGCCGCATCGCCACTTTGATATTGCGTGTTCCGAGCTGAACACTGTCATCAAGATTCTTAAAATCGCGCTTATCCCAGACTTTGACTGCTTTTTTATTGCGGCCATTGGGGCCCACTCGGATACCCTCAGGATGATAGCCCTCCTGCCCGAAGGGCGAAGTACCGCCCGTTCCCACCCACTTATCGCCGCCTTCATGTCGCTCTTTCTGCTCCTCTAGGCGGTTCTTGAACTCCTCAATCAGTTTTTCCAAACCGCCTAACGACTCAATCTTTTCCTTTTCTTCATCAGTCAGATTCTTCATGAACTCAGAGCGCAACCAATCGTCAGGAATCAAGGCTTCAATAATATCGTCTAGCCCCTCTAAATCCTTGAAGTGCGCGCCGAACGCCCGATCAAAACGATCAAAGTATTTTTCGTCCTTGACCATGCAGGTCCGACTAAAATAGTAAAAGTCATCCATATCGCTGAACACAACATGCCGCTTGATACCTTCCATAAGGTCCAGCAACTCGCGTGTCGTGACGGGGATACCCGCTTCTTTGAGGCCGTGAAAGAAATTAATCAGCATGTAAGCTCCAACGTGGCGCCGTTGCGCGCGCTCTAGCGAGTCTCTCTGCGATGCATGAATGCCAAACGCTCAAGCAAATGAACGTCTTGCTCATTCTTAAGCAGAGCACCGTAAAGCGGAGGAATAGCCTTGCTATGGTCACGGTTCTTAAGGATTTCATCTGGAATATCATCTGCCATTAACAGCTTCAACCAATCAATCAGCTCCGAGGTCGAAGGCTTTTTCTTGAGGCCGGGAATAGAACGCACATCGAAGAAAACTTCCATTGCTTCCTGCACTAAATCTGCAGCGATATTCGGGTAATGAACATCTACAATTTCACGCATCGTGTCGCGATTGGGAAAATTAATGAAGTGAAAGAAACAGCGGCGCAGAAAGGCGTCGGGGAGTTCTTTTTCGTTATTGCTGGTTATAATAATGATTGGCCGGTGCTTCGTTTTGATCGTCTCTCCGGTTTCATAGACGAAGAATTCCATGCGGTCCAGCTCCACCAAAAGATCATTCGGGAACTCGATGTCGGCTTTGTCTACTTCATCAATCAACAAGACCACCTGCTCATCAGCATCGAAGGCCTCCCACAATTTTCCGCGCTTGATATAGTTAGCGATGTCTTGAACCTTCGCATCGCCCAGTTGCGAATCTCTGAGACGCGAAACAGCATCGTATTCATACAGACCCTGCTGTGCCTTTGTTGTTGACTTGATATGCCATTGGATTAAGCGCTTATCGAGGCCCAGCGCAACCTCTTCCGCCAACATCGTCTTACCTGTGCCCGGCTCACCCTTAATCAGTAGTGGGCGCTGCAGGGTCACTGCAGCGTTGACGGCCATACGCAGATCGTCTGTAGCAACATACCGCTCAGTTCCTTCAAATTTCATACTCTTTATCACTCTTTAGCATTCTGAAAGGCCGATAGGGTACAGATTGACGGCCGGCATATCAATACAGCAACCGCACCCAATAACATATTAACGCCGCATAGTTGAGCAGGGGTGAAAGTATCCTTCTGAAGCTCGCTGATCAGATTAATCGGCTTGGCTACCCCAGTTTTTCCTTTTTGCGACGACGGAATACCGTCAAACGAAGTAACAGGGCCAATACGACGGCAACACCTGCCGCAAACATCAGTGGCCGCAAAGCATTATTCGCTGCCTCAACCCCTGTTGTCATAATCTCGAAAGCCGCCACAATCAGGGCTGGCGCCATGGTGTCCACATCAAGCCTGGGGTAAGACGGGGTGAGCATTAGCGCTGCCATCAACAATACCACCAGAGCGACCCAACTAGGAGACCAGTGCCGGCTCAGCCACCACGCAAGGTACAGGAGCAAGACACTGGCGGATCCAACATAGATATAGATCGCGGAAAGGTAAGAACCCTCGTCTAGCATGCCTTATCTCCTATTCAAGCCAGTGCACAATATGCTCTTCGTATCCGTCAGGATGTACGTACTCATCAGAAATAGCACGACCACGTATCGATATACCCGCGGCGTGCACAGAATCACGGCTGCCGCTCACGAGAGGGTGCCACTCTGGCAGCGGCAGTCCTTGTGCACGCAGACGATAGGCACAGGTGCTGGGAAGCCAGTGCAACGTACCCAAATCCTCAGGGCGCAAATCAATGCAATTTGACACCAGGATTGAACGATTGGGATAGTCCGTACATTGACAGGACTCCTCTTGAAGATACCGACATCGAACCTTGGTATAGGCAATCTCTCCACTGTCTTCGTCCTCCAGCTTGTGCAGGCAGCATTTGGCGCAACCATCACACAGCGCTTCCCACTGAGGTGTACTGAGTTCTTCTAGTGATTTTTCATGCCACCAATCAGTCACGCCCATTATCCCGTTTCAACAGCTCCGCCGCCGTAGGAGGCATCTGCAGATAGAAGCCCTGCTCTTTTATATCATCCAACACCGCCGCCACATTTGCCCTAGCAAGCTTTTTTTCAGGGGTGAGCAGCAAAACCATAACGGGCGTTGGCTCGCCAAACTGAGCCATCAGTGCGTCTGGTATATCTTGTAATCCGCGAGACTTATCGACGTACAGATACATTTCCTGTTTTCGTGAGCTCCTAAACACCTGACAGACCAGTCTCATGCCGAGGCCAGCGCTAATGAATGCCTCAATACGACAAAAATCGCCTCTTTACGCCACCCCAGCCAGTGCACCGGCAACTCGAAAACGTCTCCTTGGGCCTCACGCAGTAACAATTCATAGTCTTTGCTGTAGACGAGCACCTCAGGGGCGACGGACAATGAAATCGCGATTTCACGAACCTCGGCTTTGAGCTTCTTTACCTGATCTCGTTGAGCGGCATCTAGAGGAGACGGCAACTTCAGGGGTAAATCTGCTTCAGGAACCGCGCGATAAGCTGCAAGAAGGTCGAGCAACTCATCGCCATGGCGACGCACAACAGGCGACGGTAGCCCGACGCCATCCGCAAGCGCATTCTGCGTACGAGGATCCTGCACGGCTAACTGCAAGCACATTTGATCGTCAATAATCCATGAGCGAGGCTTGTTCCTGTCTCTGGCGGTTTCCTCGCGCCATCGACATACCACCATCAAGGTTCCAAGCTGCCTCGAATTTAGTTTCCAGGCCGTCTTAATGCGCGTATGAAGCTTATAAACATCAGTACCTAAAGCACTGACTGCATCGTTACCATCTGCCAGAACCCACTGCAGCTTCTCCTGACGCACGCACTGCGCGTTAAGCTCCCGCCACACCAGCAGCAGCCAGGTCACATCCAATCCCGCATAATCGCACTGCGACTCAGTGAGCGGTCGCTGCAGCCAATCAGAGCGAGTTTCACCTTTAGGCAGGTCCACGTCACAGATATCCTGAACCAATGCGCGATATCCCAAGCCAAAGCCTCGATCCAATAACGCCGCCGCGCGCTGAGTATCGAACAGCGGCTGTGGCAACACACCGAGCCAACGCTGAAACACTTCAAGGTCTTCACTCGCCGAGTGAAGCACCTTGAGCACGTCAGGATTGGTCAGTAGTGCCGCCAAAGGCTCTGGATTTTCAATCTGAAGAGGGTCAATCAACCACGCCATATCACTGACTGAATCTCCGGTGACAAAGCACAACTGCACCAGTGCGACTTCGGGGTAAAAGGTATTACGCCGCATAAATTCAGTATCAACGATCACCACATCGCAATTTGATTCACGCTCTAGCAATAGTCGAAGGGCTTCATTTGACTCGATTAGTTGCCACTGCATAGTTCAGTCCACCAGCCGCCGACCGGACAGGGCATGCGCCAAAGTCGAGCCATCAACATATTCCAATTCACCGCCCAGCGGCACCCCATGAGCGATGCGCGAAACCCCAACGCCCAGCGGCTGTAACATCTCAGCGAGATAATAGGCCGTGGCCTCCCCTTCTACCGTTGGATTGGTCGCCAAAATAACTTCGCCCACCCCCTCATCAATGACGCGCTGTTGCAAGTCGTCAAGCCCAATCTCCGCTGGACCGATACCATCTATGGGCGATAAATGCCCCATCAGAACAAAGTATAGACCGCGAAAACTTCCACTTTGCTCTATAGCCAACACGTCTGCAGGGGTTTCAACAACACACACCATGCTAGCGTCGCGCTTTGCGTCGGAACACAGTTCACACACCTCAAGCTCAGTGAAGTTGCGGCACAGACTGCAGTGACCTACTCTCTCCACCGCGTCACGCAATGCCGCGGCCAACGCCAGCGCACCTTCGCGATCTCGTTCCAATAAATGCAGCGTCATTCGCTGTGCAGACTTGGGCCCGACACTAGGAAGACAGCGTAAAGCATCCATTAGGTCTTGCAGGGAAGGGCTAAATTTCATTATTCTGGCTGCAACGCATCAAAACGGTAACTTAAAGCCCGCGGGAAGGTTCAACCCCGAGGCTAGGCCTGACATTGCGTCTCGATTACGCGCCTCCACTTTGCGCACCGCATCATTGACCGCGGCTGCCAGCAAATCTTCTAACACTTCCTTATCCTCCAACAATACCGAATCGTCAATCGACACCCGCTTGATATCATGGCGCCCAGTCATCACCACTGAAACAAGACCTGCTCCAGACTCGCCCTGCACTTCGGCCGCGGCCAGTTCGTCCTGTGCCTTTTTCAAGTCAGCCTGCATGCTCTGCGCCTGCTGCATAAGCTCCGAAATATCACCCTTCATCTGTCGTCCTCATAGTTTACTCAAACATCGGTGGGCCGAATGGACGCCTGATCAAGCTCACCATCGAACCGATTAATCAACGCCTGCAACTGCGGATCGCCCTCAATAGAGACAACCGCCTCTGCCTGCCTCAGCTCGGCCAGTCGCGCAGCACGCATTGCAGGCGTTTCTCCGCGCAGAGCACCAGGGGCCACAGACACTGAAACAGGATGCCCAAAATAATTTCCCAGTGCCAGCCTCAGTTTATCAGTGTGCCCGGCGTTAAACAGCGCCGCATGGGCTTCATCCAAACAAAACTGCAGCGCATCCCCGGTTCGATCATGCAGCTCACAATGCGCTGCGATGTTATAAACAATGCCCGCCAAACCAAGCAGCTCCAACAACTCATACCAATTTTCACAAGAAAGAGATTCCAGCATAAAATGGTCTGCTGACATCTTTCTCGGTACGACATCGGAAAGCGTTTCGCCTTCATCTGACCCAGTACTGGCCTTCTCACCTTTGTCGGATGAGTTAACCGGTACCTCAGGGGACTTTTTTACAGGGGCGTCGCCCTCCCCGGCAACGACCTGAGGTGATATCACACTCTGTAAATCTTCAGGCCGCAGGTTCTCATCAATAACCGCGGCCGGGCGAAAAGCCAACATGCGTAATAGGACCATTTCGAAACCCTTACGCAAATCTGGAGACAACGCGATATCACGCTTCCCATTGAGCGCCATCTGGTAAAATAGCTGCGCATCTTCCGCGGTAATAGCGCGAGCAATCTGTGTCACTCTATCGGCATTCCCCCAGCTATTATCAACGGCGTCGGGCACAACCTGAGCTGTCGCCACTTGATGAATCAAAGAAAGAAGCTCATCTAAGCTGCCTTCAAAGTCTGGTGCATACTCCGACATTCGCTGCACAACGCCCAGTACTTTAGCCGGTTCCCCCTCACTGATCGCCTCTAGCAATTCAAAGACGTACCCCAGATCCACACTACCGAGCATGCTGCGCACATCCTCTTCCACTACCTTGCCAGAGCCGAACGCGATCGCCTGATCAGTGAGACTGAGCGCATCGCGCATACTGCCTTCGGCAGCGCGGCCTAGCAGCCACAGCGCCGCCTCTTCGTGGGCGACCATCTCCTGCTCTAAAACCATGCCCAAATGCCCAACAATCTGCTGCGGAGGCATATTCTTAAGATTAAACTGCAGACAACGCGACAGCACCGTCGCGGGGAGTTTCTGGGGATCCGTGGTAGCCAGCAAAAATTTCACATGTGGCGGCGGCTCTTCCAGCGTTTTAAGCAGCGCATTAAAACTATGGGTAGACAACATATGTACTTCATCGATCAGGTAAATTTTATAGCGCGAGCGGGTGGGCGCATATTGCACATTATC
The DNA here is from genome assembly GCA_913062625.1 of uncultured Haliea sp. Lineage (GTDB taxonomy): Bacteria > Pseudomonadota > Gammaproteobacteria > Pseudomonadales > Halieaceae > Marimicrobium. The sequence goes on from CAJXWP010000026.1 coordinate 24,066, forward strand.
CAACAGCTCCCGTGTATCCTCTACTTTCGTGCGCGAAGCAGCGTCAACCTCTAGCAAGTCAACACTGCGACCTTCGGCGATCTCCAGACAGGAAGAACAACTCCCACAAGGGACAGAGCTAACGCCAGCTTCACAGTTAAGACATTTGGCAAGAATACGCGCGATGGTGGTCTTGCCAACGCCCCGGGTGCCCGTAAAGAGATAGGCATGATGCAGTCGATCATGGTCTAGCGCATTGATCAGCGCCTGCAGGACATGCTCCTGACCGACCATTTCCCGGAAGCTCTTCGGCCGCCACTTGCGCGCTAATACCTGATACGACATCCCTAGAATGACCTTATCTACTTGAAAGAGACAAAGGATACACCAGCGCAAGGATGACAGAAACAGACAGAGTCTAAACAAGTGGCTATTAGCGTCATTCCAACCAAACGAAGGCGTGTCGTTGGAGGCAACCCAGACAGCCACATTCCGGCACACGAATCAGCAACTACCGTTGCTCCCTTCCGGGCCTGGCGGATTTCACTGCCTATCATTGCGGAGGGACCGCCTGGGTTACCAAAGCGTCTAAACCGAGCGTGCTCAGTGTCGACGGGGCATATTCTGCGGGAATCTCTGGATGGCTGCAAGCGATGGCGTGAAATTGAGCATGGCGGTGACTAAAGCGATCACCAATCAGCGTCCGCTTTTGGGGTGAAAAAGAGTCCTGTGGCAGCAAGCCTGCAATATGGCGATGATTCATCTGTGTGGGCGCCGATCCTCAATCGGGGTTATACTCATTAGCAATGAACGAAGGGTGAGACTATGCCAACGGAGCCAACGGTATACGTTATTGATGATGAACCCGATATGTGTGAGGTTCTCAGCGACATCCTCGAGTCCAAGCATATTAAGGTCAAAACCTATACGTCCCCCCGCGAATTTATGCGAACCTATAGCCCGGATAATCCAGGATGCCTGCTGCTTGATATCGGCATGCCCGACATCAATGGTCTCGAGCTAATGGAAGCTATTATTGCTCAGGGGAACAGGACTCCGGTAATCTTTCTCACCGGAAACGCAACTATTGCAAATGCTGTCGAGATGTTAAAGGCCGGCGCTTTAGATTTCATCGAAAAGCCACCTAAGATCGATGTATTGCTGAGCTGTGTCAGGAAGGCGCTGGAGTTGGATTTACAGCGCCGCTATGAGCAACAGCGGTTCTGCGATATCAGCCAACGACTCAACCTGCTCACCGCGCGTGAACGTGAGGTGCTGACCTGGATCACCGAAGGTAAATCAAATAAAATGGTGGCTCGCATTCTCGATATCAGCAGCAGGACTGTTGAGATCCATCGTGCGAATATCCTCAATAAGATGCAGGCCCAGTCTGTAGCCCAACTGGTAAAAATGGACCTAACGGCGAAGGAATATGTGAGCACCGCTGGTCGTCAAAACGTGTGAGGTCGGCCTTTAACCTGACCCTAGGATGCCAACTGAAGCGCGAGCCATGGCCTTAGCTGTTCTGCCGCCATCGGTTTTGCGATAAAATACCCCTGCACTGCCTGGCATCCCAGCTCTTGCAGCAGTTCCTTTGTCGCTTGATCTTCAACACCCTCTGCTACCACACGCATCTGGAATTGTTCTCCGAGCAAAATACAAGCTTTGACGATCGCTAGCGCTTCTAGATCCACAACCATTTTACTCACAAAGCTTTGATCGATTTTCAATTCAGAGAAGGGCATTCGAAACAATTGCAGCAGCGAGGAATAGCCTGTGCCAAAGTCATCAATAGACAAGCGCACACCCTTTAGTCGCAACCGCGTCAGGACATCTAACGACGTAGTGAGCTCTCCCATTAATTCGCTTTCTGTCACCTCAAGTGTAATTTCTGTAGTGTCAAGCGCGTTATCGGCTAATAACCTCGAGATGTGTTCTGGAAGCGTCAGACTTGTGATATCGCTGGCTGATATGTTGATCGATAAATTGATTTGCAGCCCCTCTTCCTGCCACTGATGCTGTTGCCCGATTGCTTGCTGGAGCACAATACTTGTCAAATCTGGCATCCAGCCTTGCCTCTCAATCAGCGCGATAAAGCGGTCTGGATAAATAATTCCTTGTGTTGGGTGTCGCCAGCGCACCAAGCACTCCGCGGAATACTTTGACGTACCGCTTAATACAAGCTCTTCCTTGGGCTGATAGTGCAGACAAAACTGATCAAGATCTAAAGCCTCGCGTAATTCCTGAGCACTATAATCGTCGGCAGTCGATTTGATATTCCCCCTCAATCGCCTTCCGCGAATTACTGCCTGCGGCTCAAGCAAGCTACGAAGACGCGTGATGGACAGAGGTTTTTCAAGCGTTCCAAGGACTACTAGCGAGTGCGCCACCGCCAGGTTTTCGGCACCGCTCAGCACAGCAGAATCTTGCCCGCTAATCAGGATTAGATCGGGGGGGTTCTCGGTCTTAGCTAAATGGCGAATCACTTCAATGCCATCTGTCTTAGGCATCTGCAAATCGAGTATCAAAATATTGTTGCCCTCAAAGCACTGGATCTCTTTCATGAAAGCATCAGCTTGGGAAAAACAGTGGACCTCGAGACCACTTAACTCCACAACATCCCGAAGTATTTGCAAGATATCTAGCTCATCATCTATCAGATAAACCTTCGGCGCAGGCGATGGCGGCGAGGCAACGTCACCACTCATGTTAAAACGTGTCGGTTTGTGTGTGTATGTGTAGAAAAAATGATGACGTGCAAGATAAAATCTCCTAACTATCGTCCTCGACTCACATCCAGAACAGCCTGCATTGATGTTAAGTGCATGCCGGCAAGACCCATAGCATCTCGCCAACGTTAACCGCAAAAAGTGGCGCGACAGAATGACTCTTTAAGCCTCACCATGACAGTACGCACATGGATAAAGGTCAAGCTCTAGATAACCTCGTCCAGCGTCTCCCGCACCCGCTTCGCCAATTCCATGCCCCTATAGGGTTTCCTGAGCATGTCGTATTGCGATTCAGACCCCGCCATTGCATTATTAGCTTCAACGGCAAACCCGGTCGTCAGTAGTATTTTTAGACCCGGGTATTCATTATCAATGATAGCAGCTAAATCTAAACCGCTAACGCCCCCTGGCATCACAACGTCAGAAAACACCAAGTCGATCGCACTATTTTCCTGCAAAACTTGCAGGGCAGAAACTCCATTCTCGGCACAAATCACCGTATACCCAAGCCCTTCCAGAATACTCTTTGCAATGACAGCAAGCTCTACTTCATCGTCAACAATGAGAATGGTCTCATCACCCGAGGGCGTCACCGAAAACACACGAGCCGCGTCTTCCGCATGCTTGACTGTCAGTTTAGAACGAGGGAGATATATCGTGAATGTCGTCCCCCGGCCTATTACTGAAGAGACAAATATATACCCCTTCGATCGACTTACAAAGCCATAGACCATCGCCAACCCAAGACCGGTACCTTCAGCCTTCCCCTTGGTCGTGAAGAACGGATCAAAAATTCTTTCACAAACCTCTTGGCTCATACCCATCCCCGTATCACTAATCGACATCTGCAAGTATTCTCCTGGCTCAATTTCAACCTCAGGATTATTGTCAGTATCTCCTATTATCATGTCTTGTATTTTTATCACTAGGTTGCCACCGCTTGGCATAGCATCGCGCGCATTGAGGCTCAAGTTAATCAGTGCATCTTCCAAATCATCAGGGTTCAAATCCACGGCAAACAAATCGTGTGGCAAATAAGTCTCTAACGAAATACTCGCTGTAATAGACTTACGTATTAACTCTTCAAAACCACTGATAATTTTACCAACATCTGCAGGACTATAATTTCCCTCGGATCGGCTCGAAAAATCAAGGAGACTGCGCGTCAATATCGAGCCCCTAAGCGCGGCCGTCTGTGCTACGTCAACTTGAGTTCGCAGTGCCTCGCTGAGATTGCCCTGAACTCCCATAAGATCAAGATTGCCAATGATAATGCCCAGGAGATTGTTGAAGTCATGCGCTAAACCACCCGCCAACTCACCGACAGACTCCATCTTTTGTGATCGGCGCAACATTGCTTCGGCTGTTTTGACCTGTGTGATATCAGTCGCGATAACGATGTAGCTTACTGTGTCGCCAGCGTCACTGACTGATGGGACGACGGTGGCCGAAACCCAGTAAGTGTCACCGCTTTTTTTCACATTTTCCATATCGCCAGACCACGTTCTACCCGCGGCTACCGTCAGCCGTATCTTTTCAAGGAATTCCGGCGAACATGCATCGCTTACCACCAAACGGGTGTTTTCCCCGATTAGCTCCGCGCGCGAATAGCCGCTAATGCCGCAGAACTTATCATTAGCATATGAAATTTCACCTCTGGCATTTGCAATACTGACGATGGCATGTTCGTCGAGGGCACTTTTTTGAAATGATAATTCACTATTTGCCAGATTTGCCTGCGCTAACCTTTCCTGAGCCAAGCTCTCTGCGCTCTTCAATGCCACTTGCGTAAGTTCGCGCTTGGTGTCGTCAAGACAAACGCCAATTATCCGCACCACAGCTCCCAAGTCGTCACGCAGCACCGCCGCATGGGTTGTCACGTGTTTAAGCGGGCGATGGGCGAGTAATAAGCGATAGGCGCTGAACAGCTCATCGCCGTCATCTAACACTCGGTAGTAGGCAGAGACGACTCGGTCGCGATCATCAGCATGAATGCAATCTATCCATACGCTTGGCTCCAGACCCTCAGGCTTGTGCTCGACCCCGTGAATATCGGACATCCTTTTGTCCCACATTATAATATTTTGACGCAAGTCATATTCCCACACGCCAAGGCGGGCTGCCGACGTAGCCAACACCAGCCGCTGCTCTTTACCGAGCAAGGTTGTCTGCGACTCATATAGCGACAAGGTCTGGGCTTCTATTTGGTCCAACATAGTATTAAACGTGCGTGTTAAGTCGCCTACCTCGTCGCCTGTCATGATGTCTGCGGCCCGAAGACTGTAGTCGCTATCGCTGACTATTCTCTCGGCGACATCGGTTAAGTCTCTAAAAGGACTGGTCACTCTTTGCACCATCAAGTAGACGCCTAAGCCTGCCGTAAGTACCGCCATCAAGGTCAATAAAAGAGACGTCAATATTTGGCGAAACAAATCACCATTCAGCTCAGAAACATCCATGTCTAAGACCAATTCCCCCTGCTTTTGACCCTCCCACTCTACAGGGATCATGAAATGTTTAATCTCTAATGCAGCACCCTCTAACTCCCGCTGGTATTTTGCCAGAGGCTTTCCCTTGGTGGTCGTTAAGTGAGCAGAGATGACAGCTGGATTGACACGCAATGCCTCTAGCACGCTGGTAGCGGCAGCAGCGTCGTCAAACATAGCCGGCGCCGCGATGCTGAATGCTGTGACGTCCGCCAGCACTTGAATGTGCTTTTCTGCATTTTCAACAGACCGAAAGTATTGAATATACTCTTCGACTCCAGTGGCCATGAGAACCACTGCCATTGTAACAACCATAGAGAACAGGCTAATTTTATGCGACAGTTTTAAACTAATGCTCACATTATTTTGCTCTGCGGAGGTTCAGCCGTTTTAGCATCAAAGTATTCTGCTATCACGAACGCCCCTGTAGAAAACCATCAATACTAAAAAAATTATTTAGCGCGCCCGACATAGCTAGACGCTGGACAACATAGAAACTATGGGAAAAAACCCACATTTGCACTCGAACGCAGAGACCTTTGTCTGTGTCGCCGACGTTTTTGTACGGAGCTTTTCCATTGAACTATTCCGATCATTACCTTTGGTAGACAGGCGATCACTCATGGCACAGGTGTCGTCTTAACGCCGCTAATCGCCCTTCAATCTCAAGTCCTTGGCAAAAAAAGACGCGCGGTTGTGCCAAAATCAGGCACTGACGCTAGCCGTACGTGGCCGTTTGAGCGTTGACAAAATCCGTACACCTCGGACAAACCCAGTCCATTCCTACCTGCTGCCGCCTTGCTCGAAAAAAAAGGCTCGAACACAAAAGGGCAAATATCTGGCGTAATACCACTGCCGGTATCGGCGACTGACACGACCACATAGTCGCCAGAATCGACATCCGGATTGAGGCTGCAAAAGTCTTCGTCCAAGAATACGTTGGCTGTCTCCACTATCAGTTGGCCACCATCAGGCATCGCGTCGCGCGCATTAAAAATGAGGTTAAGCATCGCCTCTTTAAAGTCGTCAGGATCAATGCTAGTCAGCCAAAGTGTCTCATCAGGCTTCACGATAAATGTCACATCAGGCGGAACTTCAGCGGTGATGAGCTGTTCCATTTCTTCAAGCGCGTCATTAATATTTGTCACGACTATTTTATTTGCAGCCCGCCTAGAGACTCCAAGCAGTTGATTGGTGAGCGCGCAGGCGCGCTGAGAGGCATTCTCAATTACGGTAAGTCGAGTTTGAATCTTTGGATTCTGTATGTCCTCATAGTCCAGCAACTCTAAGTTACCCAAAATGATGGCCAGGATGTTGTTGAGGTCGTGGGCTATAACCGCAGAGAAACGCCTTATGCCGTCCATAAGCTCTGAGCGGCCAACCGCATCGCTAGTCATATGCTGAGCATAGTCTATTGCCGTCTGTGGCACTTCATTCCCAGAGGCGCTTCGAACGCCATTGCCCGGCCACAACGATGCCTCTGCCGGGCCTAACGCTTTCTCCATGCGCGCAATAATCAGGCGCTGGCTTTGCAGCGTAAGGAACACATTGACTTTTGAGGCGAGTATATGCGCTGCAACAGGTCTTGAAACATAGTCTATAGGCGCTTGCTTATAGCGACTAAAACTGACGTAGTCTGACTCTGAAATTTCGTTAACAAAAATAATCGGCACGTTGCAGGTTAGTTCAGAGTAAACCAGTGCGTGCGAGGTCTTGATTCCGTCTGTGGAACTCATTTCTACGCAATATAAAATGATTGAAAACGCTTCCCTGAGACAACACTGTATTGCTTCTTCAGCATTTTCTGCTGTTGTCACAACGGCATTTATACCGAACAAAGCATCTTCTGTGACGCCAGTATAGTCTTCACTTGCCGCGACGAGCAGGATACGCGCCCCTGCCGCGCTGGGCGGCGACAAGGCGCTTCCGGATGAAAGACTAAACGTTCCAAACTGATCACTCATGGTGCTTCCTATGCCCCTTATTTGAACACCAATACCATACCCATTCTTCGTAAACAAAACAGGCTTGTTAGAAACCGTGTCCTCGATCATAGCCTACTCTTAACGGCCGTCCTCACTATAAGTAAAACTACTTAAATTCGAAATACGTGGCACTACGTACTTAAATAACAATCCGATTAGTATACATTTATACGAGACTCGGCTGTATCAGATCGAGGCTTCGATATACACTTATGGCAATTTCGATGCCTAGTTGCGTTTTGAAAAGCAGCGGTTTCTAGCAATCGAGGATGACACCATGAATACGAAGCGAATCATTCCTGCGACCTGGACTCTGGCAATACTTGCACTGGTTTATAGCGGCTACAGTTTTCCCCAGAGTACGCCCTCTGAATTTGCCGAAATGAGCCTAACCGATCTCTTCGAGCAGACGATTGATGATCCGTCTGTTTCAGTTCCAAATCGATCATCATGGAGTTTTACCTTTCAGCGCAAGTCGGCAGAATTTAAAGAATTTCTAGAAGGCGATAAGCGAGTCAGCGAAGACGAAATTCTTTGGAGCGGCCCAAAAAGTGGCGAGCCTAGAACGGACAAAAATTTCCCCGTCGTACCAGGCAAGATCGTCCAAACCGCTTATTTATTTTCAGTGGGTTATGCTTTTAACGACAGCTGGCGCAGCCACCTTACTGTTCCGTATCTCGAGCAGAATACTGATCACATCAGTATCGTTCCCAATTACAGCACCTTTGAAATTGAGAGTTCGGGGGTGGGAGACACGGTGGTGTCCGCCAGCTATAAATTGTCTGACTCGGCACGAGCAGATTGGTGGGTAACCGCTGGTCTCAGTATTCCCACGGGATCGATCGATGAGGAAGGAGACACGCCTAGGGCTCCCGGTGATCAGCAACTTCCCTACACCATGCAGTTAGGCTCGGGGACGTATGATTTTCCGATCAGCGTCAGCTACCATAGCAAGGGCAGCTATGATATCAACCTTGCACTCGCCGCAATTATTCGCAGCGGCACGAATGACAACGACTACCGGCTAGGCAACAGTTATTCGCTGGCCGGGCGCTACAACTTTCATTTTTCTGACGTCTTGAAACCTTATCTTGGCCTCAGCATTAACTACACTGATTCAATTCACGGCGCTGACACCTCGCTATTGGTTGACTCTCCCTACCCCTACCCCGCTCCGATTACTAACCCCGATCTCTTTGGTGGCACAAAGATTGCCGCTCGGGCCGGTGTTTCATGGCAAATTTCTGAGCACTACCGTCTGGCAATTGAACTAGGGAAACCCCTCTACCAAAATCTCAACGGCCCTCAAACGCGCGAAGACTGGCGCAGTTCTTTACAAATCTCACGGCCATTCTAGCGCCAAATGTCGCGTATTTCCCGAGCCATTTTAATCCTGCCGATCGCACTTGGCCTTGTCCTGCAACCATCGCTAAGCGCTGCACAAGGCGCACCAACTAATGCAGCTAATGCTACTGTTAGTAAAGAGAGTAAATTAAGGGCGGCTTATCTTTTAAACTTTATCAAATTTATTAACTGGCCAAATCATTCGCCAGACGACCCCCGCACGCCGCTCTCTATTTGTTTGCAAGACGCAACGCCGTTCGAGGAATTTTTTAGAGATCTAGCAAGCAGTGCATCGAAAGCTAACGATAAACGCACATTGCAAATTTACCGACTGTCAGAAGCGGAACACTGTGACTACACTTACCTACACCGACCCGTTCTCGAAGACAATCTTAAATTAGAAGGCAGTGTCGTGGTGATCAGTTCAGATCAGGTGTTACAAAAAAATGCTGCTATTATTTTCTACATAGCCGAACGTAAATTACGCTTTGAAATACACTTAGAAAATATTCAAACATTGGGTGTTACGGTAAGCTCGGAGCTACTTAAGCTTGCCAAAATCAAATAGCGAAGTGCACGCGATGATGCAGATCAGGTCTCTCAACCGCGCCTTGGAGCCCGTCCATAAAACAGCCCGCCTCACATTATATGTCATACGTGGTCGCACCCCGCGTATACGTGTCGGCAATAAACATTCCACCAGTTAATTTTAACGGTAAATATTGGGGTGGCCGACGGGTCTTGAACCCGCTACCTCCGGAGTCACAATCCGGTGCTCTACCTGTTGAGCTACGG
>CAJXWP010000027.1 GCA_913062625.1 uncultured Haliea sp.
CGATGAACTCGCTTACCGTATCCGTATCCGTATGCGGATCCTCCATGGGCATATCAGCATGCGGATCCTCCACAGGCGTTTCCGCATTCGGTTCCTCCACGGGCGGTTCCGTATTCGGATTCTCCACGGGCAGTTCCGTATTCGGATTCTCCACAGGCAGTTCCGCATTCGGTTCCTCCACGGGCAGTTCCGCATTCGGTTCCTCCACGGGCAGTTCCGGATCGCCCGGAAGCGGCTCGGAGAGATCGCCCAAGTGATCCCCTAATGGGTCACCGAGCACCACCATACTCTGGAAATACTCCAACACGCGCGCTTGCGATACTTCAAGCGCCGGCCACTGCGGCCAGTCCCAGGTATCATTCATGAACGGCTGCATCTGATCATGACTCAAAACGGTGAGGTGGTTCACGTCATGAGCAATGGCCACATTTTCAATCGACAACCAACCATGTGCGCGATCGTGCATCCACCCGCCGTAGTGCGGCTCCATCTTGAGGGTATTGATGAACGCCTCGACGTGTCCATTCTCAGTGAGGTACTCAGCAAACCCTTCATGGCCATAAGCGACCACCATGGTCATTACGTCCTCGGCGGTCCCCAATCGCGCCGTCCGTTCGATATCCGCGACAACCTGGGGATCAAAGCCATCATCGGCCATCCATCCGACCTTGGCACCCTGCATCGCATACCAAAGGCCGACGCCCATCTGATCAGTGCCCCAGGCCTGCGTGTTGTTGGTCAGTGCGTTGGCAAAAGCCCACGCGCCAACCTCATCAAGCGTCGCCGGCGCAAGTCCAGCGAATGCCCGTAGATTATTGTAAGCGAGCAACGCTTCTGTCGTAATCGCGGTCCTTCCACCGACAAGGCCCGTATGGTCCGTGTGGTCACTGCCATAGGTGAGACCAAAGGTCGCCAAATCGATGAACTCGCTTACCGTATCCGTATCCGTATGCGGATCCTCCATGGGCATATCAGCATGCGGATCCTCCACAGGCATGCTCGGATCGTCTGCAGCCGGCATTTCTGATTCCTGTGCCCGGTCGATGCAGAAACCGAAGGTGGTCGATGCTCCGGGCTCTAGCGTCCGATTCCACTCCCCCCCTACCACTCGCCAAGCGTGCGACACCTGACTGCCCTCATCGTGCGGATACGTCCAATAGCTTATAGTTGAATTCCAATAGCTGGTAACAGATCCGGGCAGGTCAACGCTGACTTCCCACAGGCTACTAACGGAGCCCTTGTTTGTGACTACGCCCTCTCCGCAGGCTCCTGAGCCCCAGTCGTCGAAAAGCTCCACTGAGACAGATAATGCACTCGCAGGGCCTGTGGGCTCAGCCGCGACCGCAGAGGGAGAGGCCCAGAAGGTAAGTGTCAACGCCGCGCAAACACTCAGTTGGACCAAGTCTGGCCGGCCTGCTCGTGTGCCGACACGTTCTGTACCGTTGTGATTCTTAGGATGATCAAATTGCATCGTGTTATCCTCTACCGTGAACCCAAATCGACGTTGCAACTGTCCGATTCAATTCTTGTTGGGCCCGGGAACCGGGCTGGTCTGTGCTATCGCCGCATCAGAGGGATGGCACTTTTACCTGCCAAGGCCGTGGCAGTCTTGTTATGGTAGACAACGTTCAAACTGATTGGTTCAACGTTCATGCAACTTTGGTTTAATGACATCAGCCATTTGCTTAATCGAGCTGCCGCACGGCGCCGAAGACTTAGTTGCAGTGTAGGCGATGACAGCAAACAGGATGGCGTATTACGCCCTGTTTCTTCATACTGACGAGATGCGACTAGGCCATGAGTGAATTTTTATGCATAAGATTATCGTTTTCCCATTAGCAGTAGCGTTCGGCACCAGCGCTTTCGGCGCAAGCGCAACTGAAAAACAACTTTTATGGGGTGATACCCACCTGCACACTACGTATTCTTCCGACGCATACGCTAATAATAATCTGACCGCAGGTCCAGAAACCGCCTATCGTTATGCCCGCGGGATGCCAGTCATTCACCCCTACAGCAGAGCAAGAGTGCAAATAGACACGCCACTCGACTTTCTTGTGGTTACAGACCATGCCGAATTTCTCGGTGAAATTCGTAATATCCACCGCAACGGCGTAGACACCTCAGACCTAGGCGTAATTGATAAGCTTAAAGCGTGGGTTGCGGCGTTCTTTTTAAATCGAGCGATAGACAGTGGCAATGGAAGAGCCTTATTCGTCCGCGTTTTGCCCGATCCAGATCTCACTCCTTTAGAAGACGCCGAGGCGAACAGCCTAGAAAATAGTGATCTGACTGTCCTGCCAATGCCGAAGCAGGTTGAAGTAGACACGTGGCGCATCATTACCGACACCGCTGACGAGTACAACGAGCCCGGCGAGTTCAGCGCCTTAATAGGCTGGGAGTGGAGTTCAATACCCGGCGGTGCCAACCTGCACCGGGTGGTGATTACAGACAGCGATGCACCCACGGCTCAGTTATACGATCCTTTCGGCCTCGACGACAGTCCCTACCCAGAAGACCTATGGAGCTGGCTTGAAAAGACCAGTGCAGAAACTAACGCACGATTCACTGCCATTCCCCACAACTCCAATATTTCAAAAGGTTACATGTTTTCGGGCAAAAGCTTACGCGGTAAACCGTTTAGCAAAGACTATGTGGCGCTGCGCAGTAAATGGGAGCGCATTGCAGAAATCACACAAATAAAAGGCGACTCGGAGACTCACTCAAAATTTTCGCCAGAAGATACGTTTGCTGACTTTGAAATATATCCTTACTACATTCAGCGGCGATGGACTGAGTACAACCCTCAGCGTGGGGATTTTGTCAGAGAAGCGTTAAAGCAGGGACTTGAGCTCGAAGCCAATCTAGGCCAGAACCCCTATATGCTAGGCGTAATTGGCTCCACCGATTCACACACCGCGCTCTCTTCTGCAGAGGAGAGCAATTTCCATGGCAAGTTGGCCACTGATTCCATTCCTGAAAACAAAAGAACTCGATTCAATGATGACGGCCCAGGGTCTTCAGGTTGGGCAATGTCGGCGTCAGGCATGGCCGCAGTCTGGGCGGAAAGCAACACACGCTCCGATATAATGGACGCACTGGAGCGCAGGGAGGTCTATGCCACCACCGGACCACGTATCGCCGTGCAATTCTACGGTGGCCCTGACTTTACCGCGGCAGACCTTGAAAATGCAGACCTGCACACGCTCGCCAGGACACGCGGCGTACCCATGGGGGGCGAACTTCAGCAGACTGAGACGCCAACGTTTCTTGTGCTTGCGACAAAAGATCCTGAGGGAGCGAACCTTGACCGCATTCAACTAGTGAAAGGCTGGCTGGATGCCGATGGGCTATCACAGGAAAAAATATTTAATCTCGCCTGGTCAGATGACCGTGCCTTAAAATCAAATGGTAGCCTGCCCGATGTGGGTAATACGGTGAACCTGAAAACCGGGAAAGTCGACAATCGTATTGGCGCAGCGCAACTAGCAGCCGTCTGGACAGACCCTCAGTTTGATCCCGGCCAGTCTGCATTTTACTACGTCAGGGTGCTACAAATTCCTACTGCTCGTCATTCTCTGCTCGATGCAATTGCCCTAGGTATGGACCACGCCACAGATCAGCCGGACACCATTCAGGAGCGTGCGTATACGTCTTCAATATGGTATCAGCCATTGAACATTGTCAGCAAAATTTAAGTGCACGACTGACTTGGGATATCGTCAAGGTGACAATCGATTATGGCGCTACACCAACACGACCGATCATTTTGCACCACCATTGACCGCCAATATAGACCAGACGACCAATGGCCTAGGGTCTCTATTAGAAAAGGATGATTGATGTCTTCGATAGGGGGCAAGTTGCAGGGGGAAAACGAAGGTGCCTCCGAGAGGCTAAGAAGGTCCCATGAAGCACTTCGATTGCAATAAGAGCACGTTCTTCGATTTCATCGACGGCCCCAACGACTCCCAATTTCCTCAGCGGTGTTATCAACTGTCTGCTTAAGATTTACAGAGCCGTATAATTTCCCCCACTTATAACCACTGCTAGATTCATTTAAGTCTGCCCGTCGACGGCAAAAAAACGCCAGGCTAGCAAAGAACTCAGTAGTGTTATCGTGCGCCTAAAGAATTTCATCCGCGTCGAATCGACCCGAATTACTTTTCCATGCTCTTTTTTATATTGACGGAAAAGTTCGTTTGCAGCATGTTGGGCACGTCTTCAGGGCAGATCGGGCGGGCGAAATAAAACCCTTGCAGCAGTTCACATCCCTTGCTCACTAGGTGAGCAATCTGACTTTCAAGCTCTACACCTTCTGCAATCACTCGAAGATTAAGCGCCTTTGCGACCGCTAGAATGACATCAACCATCGCAGCGCCATCGGATGTATTCAGGTCCGCAATGAAGCTACGATCGATCTTGATTGTGTCGATGGGAAAGCGCTTAAGGTAGCTAAGGGATGAGTAGCCTGTGCCGAAATCATCAACAGCAAGATAGACACCGAGAGACTTTAAGGCGCCTAACGTTGCGACATTAGTCTCAGCATTTTTCATAATGGCGCTTTCTGTAAGTTCAAGCTCTAGACGATCGGGTGATAAACCAGACTTAACGAGAAAATCCGCTATCGAATCCGCTAGGTTACGGTGGTGAAACTGCAGCGGAGAGATATTGACGCTAACACGGAAAGCACTGAGCCCAAGAGTATCCCAATAGAGGCAGTGCCTAGCGACCTCCTCCATTACCCATTCACCTAGCTCGATTATTTGCCCTGTGCTCTCGGCTATTGGCATGAACTCTTCTGAAGATACTATACCGCGCTTAGGGTGCTTCCAGCGGACCAGCGCCTCCATGCCAACCACTTCACCGGTTACGCCGTTTATCTGAGGCTGGTAACGCAGCTCTAACTCTGAATTACGCAGCGCGTCGCGTAATTCTTCTTCCATCTCTAGTTTCTCGATCGCCTTGACGTTCATCTCTTCGTTATAAAACTGATAACATGCTCGACCTTTCGCCTTGGCAAAATACATTGCAGTATCGGCATTTCGGATCAGGCTCTCCGGATCTTTACCATCTTGAGGGTACAGTGCGATTCCAATGCTGGGCGTCACCACAGGGTTATGTGACTGAAGGGGTATTGGCTGCGAAAGACAATCGAGGATACGCTTGGCGACCTTTGCCACATCAGCCGTGTCGTTTACGTCTGATAAAATAACCGTAAATTCATCGCCGCCCAATCGCGAAATTTCAGCCGTATCCGACTCTTTCTCATCGGCTGCGCTGCTTTCAGACAAATAATTAATAGAATCTTCTTCGCGTAATTCCATCGCGAGTCTTTTGGCTACTTCCACCAGCAAACTATCTCCGCGTGCGTGGCCGATCGAATCATTAATCCGCTTAAAGTGATCTAAATCAATAAACAACAGCGCGGCTACTGTCTCGCGCCGTTGACTGCGCTTGACGAGACGAGCCAACTGCCGACCGAAGCTTCGTCTATTAGGAAGGCTTGTAAGCGGATCGTAGTAAGCGAGGTGTCGGAGACGATCTTCCTGCCGCTTCACGGCGTTAAACGCATCACTGGCTCGGAGCATATACCGCACGTCACGGCCTAATAATGACCAGTTAATCGGCTTTGTTTTGTACTGAGTCGCCCCCGCATCAAACCCCTTGTCAATGGACTCACGATCTTCGGAGCCAGTCACAATCATAATGGGAATGGATTTACCCTGAGGCAATTCTCGGATTCGCTGACAAGCCTCAAGCCCGGTCATTACTGGCATCTGCACATCCATGAAGACCAGATCAGGCCGTTCAAGCACAAAGACATCTATCGCTTCTAAGCCGTTAGACGCTTCAACAACAACCATATCCTCCGCTTCAAGGCACTGGCGTGTTAACAGACGCACATTCTGGTCATCGTCAACAACAAGAATTTTTGCACGATAGCGTATAGGATTTGTACTCAAAATTAGTGGGAGAAAATGATCTTTCTCGTTAACTTTCTAGGCTATCACTAGTGGAGACTCGCTACTAGTGTGACCAAGACCCTGAACCGGTCACCTTAGAAAATCCACCTCAGTGTTCCGCAGTGAGGGCAGGTACATTTTGGCGACAGCGTAAATCAAAATGGCCTGTCAATATCGATATACAGCAAAGCTGTGTTGAAGCCGTACCGTTTAGAGCAATCCATCGCACGCTCCAAACGAACAGGGAAACCCACACGATTCACCGCCCCGACAAGCCAATCGCGAGCGGACAACTGGCAGATTTTCCCGGGCCTGCCTCATGACGCTCCATGGCTTCTGATTCCACTAGTTTGAACCGTTCCGGTTTAGCGCGCCTCAAACAGACGGCGAGAACAGGCTAGCCGACGTCGTTCTCCGAGATGATCATTAGGGTGTGCTGTTCCACTGTGAATCTCTAACTACTCGTTGACATTTACACGCGCGGTTCGCAACCCACTAGTGAGTCCAATTCGTTAGGTATAACCCGACGCGTGATACGCTATTTATTCTATAATTAACATGCAGTTATGGGAATTTAGGGGTCAATTTCTAGCAAATTTTCATTGAAAATTACCACGGCCGAGACGCCCTTTCTGCAAGCTTTGATTCCTGTCTTAACTCGCCATCGTTATTACGGCAATCACTCGTTCTGAGCTTACGCGAACCTGTTGCCTTAAACAGAGAACTGCCCTTGTGAGGAATTAACGCCCGCTTATTTTGTGTTAGACTCACGGTTCGTTTTTTTCGCTCTTAATAGCCACCTATGAGTCTTGCCTCCGAAAAACTGAAAACCATCCGAGATCAGGTGCAGTACCATCTCGACCGCGCCGAACAACAGCAGCTTACGCCGGAACAGGAACAGTCACTTAAGAATCGGATAAAAGCGCGATTGCAGCAAGAAAATGCTGTCATTGTGGCGCACTATTACACCTCACCCGCAGTTCAGGCTCTGGCCGAAGAAACCGGTGGCTGCGTTTCAGACTCGCTCGAAATGGCACGCTTTGGCCACGATCACACCGCCAGCACATTAGTGGTAGCGGGCGTCAAATTTATGGGTGAAACAGCCAAGATTCTTACACCCCAGAAACGCGTTCTAATGCCAACGCTGGAGGCAACCTGCTCTTTGGATCTGGGTTGCCCAATCGACGAGTTTTCCGCTTTCTGTGATCAGCATCCCGAGCGTAAAGTTGTTGTCTACGCCAATACTTCAGCGGCGGTGAAAGCCAGGGCAGACTGGGTCGTCACTTCCAGCATAGCGCTCGATGTCGTGGAACATCTGACCGAACAGGGCGAAAAAATCCTCTGGGCGCCCGATCAATATTTGGGCGATTACGTGAAGCGACAAACCGGTGCCGATATGCTCATGTGGGATGGCGCATGTATTGTGCATGAGGAGTTTAAGGCCCGCGGTATCGCCGATTTAAAGCGAGTCTATCCCGATGCTGCGGTATTGGTACACCCCGAATCACCCGCTGCCGTAGTGCACTTAGCCGATCGTGTGGGATCAACCACGCAGATTATTCGAGCCGCTAGTGAAATGAATAATAAGCGCTTCATTGTGGCCACAGACCAAGGCATCTTTTATAAACTGCAACAGCAGGCACCGGACAAGGAGTTTATTATCGCGCCCACGGCCGGAGAAGGCGCCAGCTGTCGTAGTTGTGCTCAGTGCCCCTGGATGGCGATGAACGACTTGGAAACGCTGGCTCAGGTGTTTGAGAGAGACGATAACGAGATCTGTGTTGATCCGTCTGTCGCAGAGCAAGCCATGGTCCCCCTGCGCCGCATGCTGGACTTTGCGAGCGAGCTGCAGGTGACAGTCAAGGGTAACGCCTAGGGCTTTATTCGATAAAAAACACTAGGATGCGCGTTTAGAACGCCTCCATCCGCTCCTGCATTTTTTCGACATCCGTTAGCCGCTGATGAATCTTAGCTGAAGCCAAGTAATTGTCCTTCGTCAATTTCAATGCATAGCCAAGTTGCTTTTTAGCGTCGCCCAACGATCCCTTCAAGATGAAGTACTCCGCCCGCGATTGGTGCAGCCCGGCGATATTGCCAGACAAGCCCTGCACCTCTGCAAGAAGATACCAAAGACCAGGATCGTCGGGCCAGCGCTTGCTTTGCTTCACCAGCACTTGGGCAGCAATATGCGGCTGTTGGTTTTTCATCAACGCTCTAGCGTAACTCATAGTCAGAGGGTGATTGCCCGGCGAAACCGCTAACCTGCGGGCCAGTTTCTTGGCGGCCAGCTCTGGCTTATTGCGCGCCATATCAATATCAGCACCCGCAATGATGTATTCAAGACGATCAGGACTGGTTGACCAAATGGAATCCAGCGCCAAACCAGCCTCATCGGCACGTCCAGACGCTGTCAGCGCAAGGACCAACCCGTAGGTAGTGGCTTCGCGTGAATACGGCATGCCGTCGAGTTCTCCCTGAAATCTCGCTACCGCCAAATCTGGAGTTTCGGACAACTCAGTGACAACGCGGGCCCGCATTAATTGATAATCGAGATCTGGATCGCGGGATTTCTTAGGATATTGCCTCGCGCGGTTGCGTGTATCAGCAATACGATTTTCGGATAGGGGGTGAGAGCGAAGAAATTCGGGTATCTGTTCGCTATTGGAATACCGTGTTGCGCGCAGCATGCGCTCAAACATCACAGGCGCTGCATGCGGATCCATCTCCGCAGCAACGATAGTTTGCATACCAACGCGGTCAGCTTCCTGCTCATTACTTCGGCTGTAACTCAGCGCCGAGTTCTGCGCCGCCGCCTGACTTGCGGACAAGGCAGCCATACCCAGGTCGGTACCCGTTGTTGCCATCAACACAAAACTTGCTAACATTGCGGCAAGGGTCAAAGGCTGCAATTTCTGTTGATACTCTACACCGCGCGAGAAGTGGCGTTGACTCAAATGAGCGACCTCATGCGCCAGGACAGTGGCAAATTCGTCTTCCGTCTCGGCCCACAGCAGTAACCCGTTGTGAATGCCGATCACACCGCCGGGGACAGCAAAGGCGTTCATTGTCGGATTGTCGACAATGACCATATCGATGCGCCGGTCCTCCAATTGGGAGTGGCTTACCAGCATATAAATAAGGTTTTCCACATAGTCAAACAGCAAAGGATCGTCCACGGTGGGGACTTGGCCGCGGAAAGCACGTAGCCAGGCACGGCCTAATTGATACTCAAATTCGGATGAAAACATGCTGGTGCTGGATTCACCAAGATTCGGTAATTTGAATTCCTCGGTGTTGGCGGACCCGTTATTGACTAGCACTGCCGAGAGTCCCATTGCGAATAGCAGACATCGCGTGAGTACTATCAGCCGTAACGGATTGAACACAGTGTGAAACCACTACTTTGTAGACTCAGTGAACGCAGTATACTGTATTCGCGCCGTGTCAGGACACACACTTTTCCAGGCGACGTTTCTATGAATTCAGCCTAAATTAGTTAATGCGCTTGCGTGGTTATCAACTCGGTAAAAAATTGAATACAACTTCGAAAAGCAATGGTGCGCAAACGGACTTAAGAGCGAATTTTAACTCAGGCGAGTCTCGCGACATAGCATCCAATTGTGCTCGGCTTGTCACCCGCCTGGCGTTATAAGGTCCATAACGGTCACACGCCTTTATTGACCCTCGGCAAGTGCTGTGGGCTTTTGATCTCGCCAGGGTGCAACCCAGATCAACAACAACATTCCAGGAAAAGCCAGGCAGGTACACAGCAAGAAGAAGTCGACCCACCCAATGCTCTCAACAATGATTCCCGTGCTCCCATTGACCAATGTCCGGGGCACTGCCGCGAGCGCTGTGAAAAGAGCAAATTGCGTGGCGGCGTAAGTCTTGCTCGTTTCACGCGCAATAAACGCGGTGAAGGCGGCAGTGCCCATCCCCACCCCTAGGTACTCGAACGCAATCACTAACGCTAGCAGCCACAGTTTTGGCTCCGAGCTGGCAAGCAAGGCAAACCCCAAAATACTCGCCAGCTGCACCGCACCAAACATCCAGAGGGCGCGGTTTATGCCCACTCGCAGCATAATCAGGCCGCCCACGAGGCCACCAATAATAGATGGCCACAATGCGGCATTCTTTGCGACCAACCCGATCTCCGTTTTGGTGAAACCCATCTCGAGGTAAAATGGCATGCTTAACGCTGTGGCCATGCTGTCACCGAGCTTATACAGAAACATAAAGCACAACACCAATATCAGCCCTGACCAACCTCGACGTCCCAGGTATTCAAAAAAGGGCGCGGACAGTGCCTGCCGCAGCCCCATTGCCGCTGGCGGCTCAGACTTAGGCTCGGACACGACTATGCTCATCATGATGCCGACCAACATAAAGCCAGCAGTAATCCAAAACACGCTAGACCAGGGCAGCATATCCGCCAGAATAAGCGACAATGATCCAGGCACCAGGCTAGAGATGCGATACGCTTGCACGTGGATAGAGCTGCCTAAACCTAACTCATTATCCGACAAGATTTCGCGCCTGTAAGCGTCTAACACCACATCCTGACTAGCGCTAAAAAAAGCAACAGCCAGCGCCAGGGCCGCAATCATCTTGGTGGACTGCTCAGGATTAAACATACCCATAGCGCCAATTGAAAACAGTAAAAACACCTGAGTGATCAACATCCAACCTCTGCGTCTGCCCAAAAAGGGTGGGACGAAGCGGTCCAAAAAGGGCGCCCAAAGAAACTTTAGCGTGTAGGGCAATCCAATTAACGAGAATAGCCCTATCTCTGCCAGAGACACACCACCGTCGCTGAGCCAGGCAGGGACGAGTTGGAAGAGCACATAGAGCGGCATACCTGAAGCAAGCCCAGTAAATACGCAGGCAAGCATACGCCGATTAAACACCGCGGCGCGAAAACTGACTAATGCGGTGCTCAAGGTGTCTTAACCTCCGAAAAGAAAACGGCGCATCGACAACACCAGAACACGGCTATGAGGCATTCCATTGCAAAACGGCCCCTAGCCAATATCCAGCAATGTATCATGTTGCTGCAAGCGGCAGATCGTCAATGACTTGAAGGCCATCCTCTTCAAGCATCACAAGACGTCCCCCTTTACACCCGCGGTTTTCTTCAATTGCCTGTCTCGGATCTCCAGCGCATGCCGATACAAACCCATGTCTTCGCTATGATACCGTTCAATATGCTTTCTCAATTTGGGGTCAATAGTCCCAACTGCCTCAGTGCGTTGCGAGGTATCGTTAACCTGCCTTTCTTGCTCGGCACAACCCAATATTTCTGTCGAAAACCGCTGCATTTCTGTAACCGAAAACTCTGAAATTCCAATAAAATCAAATAATTTGAGTGGAAAGCCCCAAAAATACTGACTGTATATATTCCTCATTGCAGGGCAATTGGCAAACCTCTCAAAAGACCAATCTTCATCGAGCATGCGCCTGCGCAGTGCATTACCGCTGTCCAAATCACTTTTCCAGAGTACGTAATGGTCCCACAATCGCTCTGCCGGATGCTTTACCCACGTTACGTATCGCTTCTCCAGACTAGGCTCAAAAAAACGGTACTTCAATGGCATGAAATTTCCATGCACACAAATTCCTCTCTCACTCACATAGGTTTGCCTTGCATAGCGGAAGCAACCCCGCAGGGCAGTCGCTTTACGCACAGCAGAACCAGAGCCCATCGGCCTATCCCTATAGTCCTCTACAATTGAGTCACTACAATGCTCATCAACTAGAGCCAAGTAACCATCCACTGTAACTGCTGGTAAATGCAAAGAAATGAGCACTTGTGGAATCTGCTTTAGCTTCGCGTTCTTGGAACGGCGCCTCCACCGGAAATAGGAAACTGGGCTTCGTCCCACGGCACCATTGATGGCAATCGGCGCGGTGGCCCCCTTAAAGGGACGTCCCGCAGCTTTTCGTGATGGGCCTACCGAAGCTGATCTCTGCGTATCTTTTTTGAACAGTAATTCGCCTAACTCAGGTTTGAAGTTTACGACATACTGAGTAATTTTTTGGGTTTCATCCGAGGTTAAGCCCGGCTTAGTCCACTGGTCCTTAGAGGACGGCAACGGATCAAGAAATAGAACGCCATCATCTCTCCCCAAATATTCCCGCGCAATGAAGTCATTGATAGCACCGGAGCGCCGGATAATCTCATTACGAGAATCTCCAGACAACAGTGGCTGACTGGAAAATATACTGTTATCGGCACCTTCCGATGAGGCGGAATAGGACAACAGCGCGTCATTGAAAAGTGCTACCTTAGCTGGGTCCGAAAGCGTCCTATAAAGTTGGAGCTTGTATGAAATAGCGGATGCATTAAGCCGAGGATTGGCATTTCCGATCGGCATTGCAAACGCCTCATCCTCCTCAACGCCAAACACATGGTACATAAAATCATAGCGTATATCCCCACGGTGAAATTGTTGTTTTTCATAGGGCCTTACAACGACATTCGGGTTGCCCAAGCACGCCGCCCAAGGGTCGATTATTTTTCGATAATTAAATTTAAGCAGAGTACGCTGCCATACATTCTCAATCTCAGACTTCTGCCAACCTGCTTTGACCAGCTGGTTATAGTTAGCCATGATGATATTATCCTGGCGTCGAACATAAATCACCACAGTGGGATGAAAGTGTTCTTTCACACATTGGCAAAACTCAATGACCTGATCCCTGGAAGCCCACGCCATGAGTTCAGAAGACAGTAATATCGTATCGAGAGGCGTTTTTTTCAATTTTACCGCCCACTCTGAAACAGGTTTCAAATGCCAATTTTCTGCCATAGGCTGCGGAACATGAGGTGACAAGAGGTGGTGTGCGTGGCTCACTGCGCCATATTGCGGGTAGTATAATCCGTACTTTTTTAGGTTCGCGCTGTTTTCCCAAAAAAAATCCTGCAATGCAGTCGTGCCCGTTTTACCCATACCAATATGTAATATTAGATTCTTTTTCACATCCACCTGCCGACAGAATTCATCAGAATCCACCACCTTTCCGTCATAATACGGACTCATCTGACACTGATCGATAAACCTCATCATACTTTCTTGTCATTATCCCTGAGTCGAATTTTTGTGCCGCGCTAAAAACTCTAGACCGTAGTGATTCACACGCGATCTTATCCGAAGCAAGATGTGCGATTTTCTCAGCCCACAAAGAGACATTTATCTCAAAGCCATCCAACTCGACTAACATCCCGGCCGCGCCATCCGGGCCGCTCAACATATAAGGAATATCGCCGAGAGAACTGGCTAACATTGGCCTGCCCGCCTGGAGACACTCAATAATCACCATGGGAAAGCTCTCACCACGAAATCTTGAGGGGAGAAAGCCCACGTCGGAACATGAGAAATATCCTCGAACATTGTCTTGGAAGCCTTCCAAATGAATAAATTCTGGAAGCTGCAGAGCGCCCAACCGATCATATTCAGGCCCATCCCCTACCAGTACTAAATGAATATCCTTTGCGGATTGCACTCTGGCAGCAAACACGATGTCGACGGCCTCCTGCCAGCCTTTTTCCTCCATTGCCCGACTCACCAGCATCAGCACGAAAGCGCCCTCTGGTATCCCTAAATCGCTGCGTGAGACTCGTGCATACTCGCTGACCGACAGCGCATTCTCGATCCGCACCAACTTTTTTTCATCATTTGCCTTATGCGCAGTCAAAGCAGAGACGTTTTTCTTTGCCACATAAATTAAGCGGCTACTTCGCTCTATGAGACGGGGCAATATGAATTTAAGATCAACGCTATTGATCGTCTCATACATACCATGCAGAGTTACAACGGTCTTGAAGTCGCCCTCCTCTGGCAAAATGTCGAGGATTGTACTGTCAACCCAAGCATGGTGTGAATGAATTACATCAATCCCAAAATCTGAAACGATTTTTTCTAAATGCGGAATGTCGGAAACAATCGGTATATCCCTGCGTAATTTTCTTCGAACGCCTTGATTTCTTGGCTCTTGTGCACAGTCAAAGTAAGTAACGTTATAGCCTTCCGCCTGCATCAGATTTGCGAGTTCTACCGGGAACGTCTCTCCGCCGCCGGTACAGAACCCATAGGCCACCATTAACAGATTAGGTGATTTTTTAGAGACCGAAGATTCAATCCGCGACAGGCTATAACATGCCTCAAAAGATTCTTCCGAAAAAGAGGACCGAGTTTCCCTCCAATGCGCTATGAGCTGCTCCCTTTGACGCATAAATACATCAGGACCGACTCGGTAATATTCCTGAACTGTCTTCGCGACAACCTCGTGTTCTGCGTAAAAAACGTCATCATCATGGGATTTTACTGACGTGTTATCGTCGTGAATGCGGTAGTAATTACACGCAGCGGGCGAATACGCCAGCACACCGCCTCGAATCAGATGAAGATAAAACACCCAGTCTCCACACGTGCGCATATTCTTCCAACTTGGATCCTCTAACAACTCCATTGCGCCTGGGTTTCTAAAAACAGCCGAACTCGCATTCGGAATAATATTCTTAATGGCGAAGGCCTCTGCTACAATTTTGTTAGCGGTCTCCACGATGGGGGCTGTCCATCTTAGCGGATCAATATCATACAGATATTCGTTAATAGACCACTGTGGCTCACTGCCAGAGGCATCCATAAATACGGTTCGACTATAGGCAAGTTGTATTGCTTCGTTCTCAAAAAATGGCGTCAATGTCTCAAGAAAATTATCGCTACACCAATCATCGCTTTCAGCAATCCAAATAATATCTCCTTGTGCAAGCTGAAGTCCTTTCGTCCACTGATGAAAAACCCCGCCCGAGTTCTTGTCGTTAACGAGAAGCCTGGTGTTATCGGGGTGCGCATTCTGGTAACGCGTCAAAATATCAATACTGCCATCAGTGGACGCGTCATCCAGCAAAATAACTTCAAAATTCTGGTAGGTCTGCGAATAAATAGAATCTAGTCTCAGTGAGAGAAACTTTTGATGATTAAAGTTGGGTACAATAATACTGATTAGGGGCTGGAAAATATCTGACGGCTCACCCTGCTGGTAGAGCATAGCTTTCACCGACCCGCTGAATCGCCTGTCGATAAAATGGTCACTATTTTTGTTGGTGAAGCTGTTCATCGCGCGAAATATAGGGCGTAGAGCAAACCGAGATACCCAGGCGAAGTGCGGGTGGCGCACACTCATTCGCTGGTAGTGATAGATTGAACGTACCCTGAACGTGGCAATGAGGTTTAATGTCCGCTCAAGTATTCTCTTTCGAAAATTTCCCAGTGCACGCACGGGTGTTGTCAGTCTCCATGAGGTGGAGGCCTCCATTTGCCCAACGGTATATTGGAGTTCAAGAATGTCGGTGCGTAGTTCTTTTATTACAGAGAGCAGCTTTTCTATTTCGGACCGCTGGCTTTCCATTTCGGATGCATGGTGGCGCACTTGGGTTTCCATTTCAAAGCGCTGGCGTTCAATCCCAGCTTCGAGCTGTGAAATTTGGTCACGCAATGGTGTAATAACCGACACGTGATCCGTAATTTGCGCGCCGAGATCAACGATTATATCTGCTCGCTGCTCGGTTTCTAGTCTGTCGGTGCGACTGCGCTGACTAAGTCGAGACAGGGCTGGCGCCATCGCCAGCGCAATGGCCCGCTGCGTGTCTGTTGCGTGATACAGTGCTAGCGCTCGCTCTATGTCCTGCTGCACGGTGGATTGATTGCCGAGCAGCACCCGTACGGCAGCATTAAACGCCATTACTTGAGGGAACTCATGGGCAAGAAGCTCTGTCGCGTCCACATCAGCAACATTGCGGCGCAAGGAAGAATCAACAAAATTCTCGCAGAAGTGTTGTAGCCGCCTTTGATCGGGGATTAGGCCCAAAAAATCGGCAATCTTTTTGACCACAATTTCGGGGCTCGTCACTAAGTCCGGATAAGCAACGAAGTAGCTAGTGAGTGTCGCCGTCTGAACGAGTGCCTGAGCAGTCAGTGACAGCCACAGTGCAGCACCCTCGACCAGACGTCCTCCGATTTCATAATAGACGGGATTATCGTGGGCTCGATGCTGCTGCGACAACGCGACTTCAATCGGGTCACGAACAATATGAATAATAAAGATATCTCGATCGCTGTAGCCGGCTTCGAGAAAGACCGGCTTCCAAAAATCAAAAAGCTGACAGAGGCGGGGATCCTTGATCGCAGCGATCGCCACTTCACCATAAATAGCGTCGAACAAACGTCCCGCTCTAGCGCGCCATTCACACAGGTCGGCATCCAAAATCGCCGTTGGACCATAAAACAGTGGATTATCCCAGCTGCCCCCTAAATAGTTCAGCAGGCTTTCATTAAAGTCTACTATATCGGGGTGTTCGAAAAAGCCTCTTGGGTTTTCGTCATTCGTGTAATGCGCAGGTAACCGCAGATCTGCACCGACGCTCTCAAGGGCGGCCGCACACAGGGAGGTACCCGAGCGGTGAGGACCGAGGACCACAATTAGCTTTTTAGGATCGAGCATCAATAGACCAGGGCCTTGGCATGTACAACAAAATTCACTGTTCAGTGTGGCAATAAAAAAATCTTATCGTTTACCCAGCGAGTATACCCCCCTTAGAGTTTCTTCAAAAGTGCTGCTGTAATCAATCCAAGGTTACCCCAGGTTGACTGGGCATACACCCCGCTTCGCCATAGAAATAGAGGCCTGCGCGGCAGCGGCTTATCTCGCGCTGCGCTAAAATCATCCAGGATTCTTTGGTTTTCTGTCGTCAAACAGGAGCGGTTTTGCTGAAGCGCTGCGATGTGTTTTGTATTCCATAGCCGGTTGCGTCCCCTTAGCGCCAAGAAAAAGCGTTTAAACCTATCACTCCATGAGGTCGATGAGCCGATCACGTTATCCTGGTGCTGACGATAGCTTAACGATGGACGCGGGTCATAGATAACGTCCCCTCCTGATCCAGTGACTAAGAGGTAGGTCCACCAGTCATGCGCTACGATGTCGACGGGACCCACAGCACACAAAAGGTCTCTGGCCTTACGGTTCATCACCATCGTGTTTCCGCCGCCGATATTCTGAATCAATGCATTGGCGAAAGCGGGCGGCTTCAAGAATAGGGGCGACAGACCAATAGGCTCTCCCTCATTGTCTATCAGGAGGGATCGAGAGCAGTAAAGCGCGGGACGGTCTTCAGGAAACGACGATAGTGCCTTAACAGCGCGGGATAATTTGTCTGGATCCCAGATATCATCCTGGTCAGAATACGCGAAGTAGTCTCCTTCTATGTTGGCGAAAATCAACGAAAAAAAGTTGTCTACGTGGCCATGCTCAGGGCCTTGAACAACCGACAGTTGCTGTTTCCAACGCTCATCAAACGCCTTCAGTATGCTCTGTGTTTGGTCTTGTGACCCATCGTCAGACACATGAATAGCCAACTCCACGCCTTCTTGCTGCGCAATAGATTCCAGCTGCTGTGCGAGAAACTTTCCTCCGTTGTATGAACACAGTAACACCGCGACCGCAGGAAAAGCATCAGGAGAGTCAGGCATTATTAGCGAGCGCCCTACAATAACGTGTGTGTCTTTTAATGGTTCAACCACAGAGTCGGAACGCGAGGCAAAGCGTCTGTCAGATTAGTTCTCCGCACTCTTATAAGGAGCGAAGACTACTTCCATGGCGTCACCGTCTATAATGACGTCATCTGTCATATTAAATTGGGCAATGAAGTCTAAAATGGCTAATTTCCTGTATTCGGTCTCAAGGTCGGCCACTATCTGGTCTTTAGCCTCTGCGTAGGACAGGAGATACTCTTCTTCCACGGCATCGTACCGGAGGATGTGAATGCCAAAGTCTGTAGCCACCAGCTCTGAATAACCGCCTATCGAAGCGATGTTAAACAACCCCTCCGAGTAGGACGGAGGAAGTCTAGGCTCTCCATAGCTGATCCAACTATCCACCTCTCCATTTTTTGCTCTCGTTGTAGGGTCATCAGAGTGGATTTGTACCAACTCTGAGAAGTCCGCACCTGCCCGCAGCTCGTCGAGCACTTCTTGCGCTTCTTTGACGGTCTGTTCTCGATCACACGGCGGTGTGCAGATAAAGAGAATCTGAGAAGATAGTCGTTTCTCAGGAACGAGGGCATACTTGCGCTGCTGAGTATCATAACGCTCCGCCGACAATGCAGACATATCGGGGACGTTAGCGCTGGCGATGAAAGCATCGAGGATAAACTCACGCTTTACAATTAGCAGTTTCTCCGACAATTCCCAAAACTCGGGTCCTGGCGCTAGCCTGTCGGCTGCTGCGGCCATTTTTTTGAGGATAATAACCTTATTTAACAACTCAAGGCGGTCGCCGAGGTCATCGGCTGCGGCTCGCTGCATGGGTTCAGTCCAACGACTCACAATAAACTCGAGTTCGCCCTCGCTGACACTGACGCCATTATCTTCCAGCACAATTTCGGCAACAGCTGAGTGCATGATTATGAGAAACAACAGCAGAGCTCGAATACTTAGGTTTGTAGCAGACATGACTGAAATTCCAATGTTACTAACAAAAAAAAACCGACGCCTAACGGCGTCGGTCTTGACTTACAAACAAGCTAGAGCTTATTTGCTGGCTGCTGGTCCGTAGCTATTCCCTATGGCACGACCGTAGTTCGCGTCCGGATTAGCTTCGAAGCTACGCTGCCAAGCCGCAAAACCTACAATTGGTGCACTGCCGGTTGCCGTGTCACACGTCAGTGCGCCTGTGGCCGCCTTTGTAGCATCTGCATTGGCTGTTATGACATAGTTACAAACCGCCTGAGTGGTCAATTTTGTAGATGTCATATCGAGTTGTGCCCATCCATTCACAGCACCTTTAAGGTCTACAGTTATGGCAGTGCTTGCCGCCGCGTCCAGAACTGGTTTCGAACCCCATTGGATAACGTTGACCTCATAGTACAGCTCGTTTGTCACAACGGTACCAGGAGGCGTAGGAGAAATCACGATTTGATCGTTGGGAACAGTCTCTGACTGCTCTTCGCGATCATAAACGAGTGGCGTGATCGTCAGCGGAAGATCGCGGTAGTCGCATCCGATCACGGCCTTCGTGGCGGGGGCTACTACCTCTCCAGTTGGAGGGAATGTATTCTTGTCACCACGTATGCAACCCGGGTTGGCCTTCTTAGACGTAGGATCAAACGCGCTCGTGCCAGTAATGGACGCGATATATACCGGCAGATTGAGCATTGTATACTGCCCGGGCACCGTTACAACCCAGTCGGTATCGACACTTAAATCGGCTTTCACGTTCTTAGACCAGTCATTAATTGCAGATCCAGCCCCAAGAATAGCGCGAACATCATTGTACTGTTTGTTGCTAGCGCCTGTCCCGAGTACTGCTGTCGGTTGGGCGGGTACCCCCGTTGGAAACTCAACGCCTTTGATCCCCGCGGTCAGTGGAGCACCACCGTCCAGATCAGGGTAATCGTAACCCTGCAGGTCCTCGACGGTGAGGCTCTGAGGGAGCTGATTCGTCATTGAGGGACCATCCATGAAGTCGGCGAGCATGACTGCATTGTCACCCATCTCAATACCTGTGGTAGTGTCCTTAATAAACCAAGAGACCTTCATAAAGTTGCCGGGTTTCTTGTAATTGGTTATGTAACCACCGACAACGGTTTGCGTACCGTTAACAACACCATTATCCTTGGAATTATTGGTGCTGCATTTATTGCCCGGTGGCGGCGTGACTGGGTTTGTTACAGGGCAAAGCCCGCCTGCGAAGGTCGTGTTCTCCGCCGCTATGCTTGGAGTCACAACATTAACTACTTTACCAGAATATCGCAGGAAGTTATTTTGAAGTCCGGCGCACGACAATGGTATGCCCGTGGTTTTATTGTGCAAAGCCGCAATTGCCAGTGGATACTGTTCAACAAGAGATGCTCCCATTCCGATAATTTCTATATAGCCTTCTTCTGCAAAATCGCTATAGAGTGCAGGAACAGCAAAGTAGGGCGCACCACTAGCATTCGCCGTCATCGCTGGAACCGTGCAAGAATTGTCATTGCTATAAAATCGCATTTGGTCTTCTTCACCAGGTGCGGTGTTGTTCTCGAGAAAGCCTGTCCAGACGTCCTCAGGAGACAGTACAAGATTAAAGTCAAGTACATCCATTGAATCTGTGGCGCGACGTAATCGAACCTTGACGACTTGAGTGCTGGCAGAAGTGTTAATAATGGACACACCAGTTGTCCAATCACCTCTAACCGTATAGTAAGGAACAATTGCAGCATCGCCGAGAACGGTATTACCCGCCAGCGTTGGCGTTGCATTGATTGATCCCGCGTAACCAGCAACCGCAGCAGATACCGCGATAGCAAGGCTTAAGGGCTTAAATGATACTTTCATATTGGAGACTCCTAAGGTTTCACTTTGTACAACCGAATATTAGATTGCTAGCGCTATTATTGCTAACTGTAGCTAGCTGTCAACCTGCAACTGCATCTAATAATTAACAGAAAACCACCATTGATCTTGAGAAAACACCCACTTCTCTCCCAGACTTTTGGGGGTCGCCCCTATTAAGAACGATGCCGTAGAGGTTTGTTTGGTAGGCTTGGACATGACCCTCACCACCACACTTGCCACAGCTGCATCGCTATCATAGTTAACTACTTCAACTCCTGTCAACTCTAAGTCGAGCGCATAGGAAAACTTTCTTACATACAACTGCTTAGAGAATATAGCTCGATAACTTGGCGTTGTGTATTCCCAGGCCTTGTCAAAGTCGCGCGCAACCAACGCTTGGTATCGCTCACGCACTCTGTGCTCCAAGATGGAACGCTGAGCATCGTCCCACTTAGGGCCGCTGACACAGCCGCCCGACAGCCCTAGAAACACCAGCAGCACGCCGCAGAAAAAGGGCTGAATGCGGTGAAATAATATTCTTAACATACTGTTTTTACTCATTATTTTAATGATATTCGCGAATTATACGCAACTGTAACCACAAAGCAAGTGGGCCGTAAACGTGCTGCCACACCCGCACAGCGAAACACCGGCATGCAGAGGCGGTTTATCTCGGCGAGCCCATTCCGCGCCCCCACATAAGAGCGCGCCTCCTGACATTTAGCGGGCACTAAAAAAGCCCAAGCTCAGGGTTTAGCAGCGACGATCTGCACGTTGCTCGAATCAGATGATGTGAAAAGTACCACTAAATTATTGGGAGAGAAGCGCTCAATAGCGGCCCTGTTATCGGCCTACAGGCCTAAGGGCCTAAGGGATTTCAATAAGCTCCATGTGACGAATTTGGGCGCGCATCTCCTCGCTGACCTCGCGTAGGTCATTTTCAGACACTAGCGCACGTGGCGTAATAATGACCAGCAGTTCTGTGCGGCGATTGGTTTTTTTTGTGCTGCCAAACAGAGGACCCACCCACGGCAAGGTCTGCAGAAACGGGATACCAGACTCTGCGTTGGCCGCATTTTCACGAATCAAACCCCCCAGAACCACCGATTGCCCTGACCTGACCGAGACCCTGCTCATGATGCTACGCTCTAGGAATGTCGGCTGTTGTCCCTCCACTAAAGGGCCCACATCAGTAACAGACTGCTGAATGTCCATGGTCACCAGGCCACCAGCGTTTACCGATGGCGTCACTTCGAGCTGCACACCGGTATCCTTGTAGGTCACAGACTGAGTAATTCTGTCGTTGACATTTAAACCTGTGCTTTGCTCACTGATGATGGGCACCTGATCACCGACATGGATGAAAGCGGTGTTATTGTCTAATACCATGACTGAGGGGGTCGAGATGACATTGAGCAGCGATTCCTTCGCTAAGGCATTGAGCACTGCCTTGATGTTTCCGGCGGCATTGGCAACGGTATAAGAGAAGCCAGCCCCATTGGCAGCGGACAGGGGCCCCCCAACGGCCGACAAAATGCCCGTGCCTTCGTTGTCACTGTTGAGGCCATTACTGAATGTCCACTCAAGACCATATTCAAGTGTATCGTTAAGCGAGACTTCTAGAATACTGGCTTCGATAATAACCTGAGTAGCCACCGTATCGAGTTGTTCCAACGCGGTTTTAATCATATCAAACTGCTTTCCCGTCGAGTAGATCATCAGGGCATTATTGTCGTCATCTGCGACCACCCGCACATCCTCCATCATGGAGGGGCCGCGCGAGTCAGACATAGCGCCAAAGGACATGATCTCGCCGCCCATGTCGCGCTCATCATTATTGGATCCTGCGCTGATGCCACTTAAGCCGCCGCCAACAGACTCGCCAGACATACCCGGAGCGACCCCCCCGCCGCCGCTGGCATCGGATTCCATGGTGGTAACAACCCCGAGCTCATCAGCATAAAGACCGTTCAGCAGTTCGGATATTCGGCGAGCACTGGTGTTTTGAACCGGATAAACAAAGATTCGTTTCTCAAACTTGGAGTCGGGTACGCTGTCCAGGCGTTCGATCCAGACTCCCAGCGTATCCAGATAGTGGCTGCGTGGCGTCAGAATGAGCAGGCTATTTAGACGCTTGACCGGCACAACGCGGACAAGGTCTTCTTGCCCGCCGCTGTCGAGCATAGCCGATAGCGCTTCTGCGACATCTTCAACATTACTATTCTCCAGCGGAAACATCCCTACTGACATACCTTGCAGCTGATCGACATCGAATGTGGTAACAATATCGAGCCACCCATCTAACTGGTCACGCGTACCTGCGAGCATCAGTATATTGCGTCTATTGTCGACTAACACAAAAGAGCGCTCCTCGGCCACTGGCTGGAGTATTTCAGCCATATTGGTGGCGCTGATGTATCGCAGCGGAACAATAATCGTGCTAAATCCAGCATCACTGCTGGCTGGATTGGAGATCTCCGGCGAAAGCCTACTGCCCTGTGATCCGGTCACCAGATAGCGGCCATCAGAGCCCTTAATCAGCAAAGCATTATTAGCCTTCAGCAATGACTCCAGCACCTCCAGTAGTTCGCCACGCGGTATCGGGGTGCGTGTGCGCAGAGTGACTTGGCCCTGCACAGGGCGATCAACGACATAATCGAGCTGCAGAATATCCCCCATAATGGCATGCATGACCTCACTGAGTGGCGCCTGCTCAAAATTCAGACTGACGTCATCCCCTATAAACTTTACGGGCTCGGGCACCGCTGGCATGCGCCACTGTGCATCATTCCCTCGATAAAGCGTTGGGTCTGCTCGCTGCTCGCCGGCGTTAACGTCAGCGAGCGCAGAGGCAGAGGTGGACAGTGCGGCTGAGGCATCCACAAACGCCTTGGAGGCAGGCGCAGCGCTCTGCTGCGGGCTTGCCACATCGGTAGTGGCCTGCTCGCTGTCCATAGTGGCGCAACTGGCCAGCAAACAAGCAACAAGCACAATCTTCAAAGTTCGAAACATATAGAATCCTACCGACTCGATTTTTGTCATATGAATAACAGCGACACTCATGGATTTATAGCCTTATCGGCTGATGCCATAGACGCAGGCTGCAGAATCAGCGTGTTTTGCTGCGAACCTGAAGAAAACACGGCCTCATTGACGCCAACAGATTCCAGCTTCCATCCGCCCAACTCTTCTTCGCGGCGCAGACGTTGCGCTTTGCCCTTCAGCGACACAATGATGCCAGCAGCATCTCCAGTGCCGAATAATCCGATCAATTTAAAGCCATTGAACGGACTAGGCTCGGCAGACTTAACCACGGGAGCCTCAACAGGTACGGGCGCCACAAAGGGGCGACGAGCAGCCCAAAGTAGCGGCCTATCACGGATTTCATTGCGCTGCTCCATCGTTATTCTGTGCTGGCTCTGCGTGTGCGACACTCGCAGTGAGTCTGCTGCGGGCAAAACCACTTTTGGCATTGATAAACGTGCAAGGCGCGAGCCACCGTACAGCAGTTGCAGGGTCAATAGCAGAACAAGCACCAGTATCGCTAATTCAATTCTACGCTCCGTTAACAGCGGATTCACGGTAACTCGATAACGGTCTCTCACCGAATGCCATCCCATCACAGTATCGCCCTAAGCGCGAGCAACTGCAGACTCACGACCACAACCTGATCCTTGGCACCTGCGCGGCCAGACCGGAGCGGCCTCATTTCCAGCGACTCAACCAACAGCAAGGGCCTGAACGCCGCGATATCAGTCAGTGCGGCATCCACTCCAGACAGATCACCCTGTACCGTAAGCGCGACATTGATATAGTTAAAGTGCTGTTTTTCGCGCACCGGGAGCACTTGGCTATTACTGACCGTCAGTCCGGCGTCTGAAAAAATCTGCCTAATATTCGACTGTAATGTCGTTGAGACCGACGCAGCATCCCTCGCAGCAGGATACACCAGCGTTGCCACTTCCCTACTGGCCACACCAGAAGCATCACGCAGTTCATCTTCATACTCAATGAGTCCGTCCTGACGAGCAATGCGGGGCGTTAAATTATTAATGTCGGACTGGGCATCGCTGTAGAGGCCCCACACACCCAACAAGGTATTAACGTAGAGGAGCATCGGCACTAGCAGAGTAAGCCCGCAAATCCAAACAATGCGACGATGAGACAACAGCCACGTCATTGCAATGGCGCCTCGGCAAGACGAATATTGAGATAAAAATTCTCGCCCTCGGCTCCTCTGACCCGGGTAATAGCACGAGGCGCTGTGACCTCTGCATACTCAGGCTGGCCGGCTAAACGTTCCATAACAGAAGCCGCATCGGCTGCACCGCCCTGCAGGTCTACGTCAAGTCCTTTGATGGAAAATCTCTGGATAAACTCACCATCCTCCAGCAAATGCGTCAGACGACTAATTTCAATGTGGGGATTTGGATAAGCCATTGCTATTGCATTCACCGCTAGAATCATCTCATTGGCCAGCCCGAGAGAGGAACGCATACGCACGGCATCCTGAGATTCTATCTCTGTGGTCGCTGCCATTTCTTCTACGCGCTCCAACTCCAGCGTCTTGACGCCAGCAGCGACTGCCGCAATTAACATAATCAGCAGTGCACACACAGCCAACATGCCCGCTACTCGCAACAGGCGTTTCCGATAGCTGGCTTCTCGCAAGCCTTCACCAAAGCCTCGTATCACGACCATCTCGCCCTCGATCTGCGCCCATACTTCGTGTTGCCGAGGGTCGTGGACGTCAAACTTCGACACCAGGTAAGCCATTACGGAACTTTTTGAAACGATCGCTAACACCACGCTAATCTTCGACTCATCCCTGAGGGCAATGTGCCAGCCGTAGCTGGTATCATCTGTAGAGAAGGGGCTGTGCGCACTGCACTCCAACGCCAGTACCTCCTCAATGTCTCCCTCTACCGCCGCCGGCAGATCCAGCATTTTCGATAACACTAGCTGTTCCGGCAGCAGTATCGCAGTGTATATCGTTGCTACAGTATCGCTGCGCTTTCCCGCCTGATAATAAACTTCGCCGTCCTCACGACGCACGCAAACAGCCTCATCTAAGCGCTCACGAATCGGAGAATCAGGTGCCCACAGCGCATCACGCCACGCGCTGAGCCAGTGCCGGCCGAGGTTACGCATGTCATAGCCAAACAGATCCCACTTTTGGGCTGATTCAAGCATCTAAGAACCTCATGTCACTCTTCATAGACTCGCAGTGGCTCAGTACGCACTGTATGCCAAGGCAGCGCAGACCCCCGTCCACTGCCTGTGGAAAGCCACCTGCGGCGCAACCAGGTCTTATCACCATACGTCACCAATGCGTCTGCCCGATAACTGCCTGACAGTGAACGGTCATTGTCCTGCTGCGTACCATCGGCAGCAAAACCGACTACCGCTTCATGGTGACGAGCCAGCTCATTCAATTCCTCTGAGTTCTTTGGGTCGCCAAGCTGCATCCGTGCTGCTAATGACGCCTCCCAATTCGCAACACCGCTCCCTCTCTCTCCAGCCGCAACAAAACCCCTGACAGCTTCAAATACGGTGCGGCTCATTCCGTCTACCTGCAGCAAATCTTCTATCTCCCGAAACCGACCATATTTTTTGCGCCACTTTACCACACTCTCCGCCAGAAAATTTGCTTCTCCCTGCGCGGCCTGCGCCCCTATCAGAAAGAGAGCGGCCAATACGGCCTGAGGTGCCTCATTCACATTAATAAGCTCTGCGGCTGGAAACAACATGACCAAAACCTCGAGGCTCCCTAGCTCATAAACCCCTGACAACAGACTCTGCTCATTCGCAGATGCGCCCTGTTTTAATAATCGATCCGCTAGCATCAGCTGAATCGCACCATCTCCGGCAGCCACCGCTTTCGCTCTGCCCACATGCAACTGAGCCATCTGAGTATCGACTCTGGCATGCGACACAATGCCCGCCACCAGCAAAGACATACCCGCAATGAACCATACGACAATCGCCAGAGCAACGCCCTTCTGGCCTCCCATTGAAGTGCGCCGCTGCAGAGCATGCACAGTACTTACTGAGTTTTTAGTCTTGTAGCCGCCCATAGAGACTTGGCCCTTTCGATCGATCATGGCTACTGTTTTACCCGCACTATGAGATCTGGCCAATGTCGCCCTGCCGCCTTTAGCCTCAACTTCACTAGCAGCGGCTTCCCTCTATCAGTGCCCCCGCTCTCTACCCACTCTTGCTCATAGTCTCTTCGTGTGAACACTTGGAACTCTTCCAACTGCGCGATCATCACCCTAGAGAGTTGGTCCTTCCACTCTCCCGGCGCCGTGCCGCGGATGGATTCTTGCCAACGAAGGACTAATTGGTCATCTTCCTTTGCGATTCTGACCTTGTACGTGCCGCCATAACGCTCACCAAACAGTATCGTTGCGTCCAATTCCAAAAAATCATTGCCACTGACAAAATAGTAGGGATCCGGCACAGACCCGCCTAGTGTTAAAGCGTTGGGATCAGTACCGCTCGTCGCTGACTCCAGCAGGTCTCGCAAAAAAATACTGACACTGCGCACCTCATCAATGCGGCTTGTCATTCTTTCGATTGCACTTTGAGTATTGGCCAACGTACTCAACCCCGTGACGGTGACCATCATCACCAGTGACAGTATCGTTAGCGCGACCATCACCTCAATCAGCGTAAAACCCTGAGCGGGCCCAGTGGCGACCAAGCGGCGCCTCACGGTATATAGCCTTCGACAACCGAATTCAATACGATCTCGCGCCGCTTGCCGCCATCTCTCCAGTTCACCCGCACCTCAATCTCATGCAGAACAGGAGCTGCGTCGGATGAGCGCCCCGCCACTGCGGGCCGCGTCGTCACAGACCAATCAAAACCATCGACGGTTTCGCCTGTAATATTGACTCCCGATGCAGGAACACCGCCATTATCGGCCAGTAGAGAGCGGGCGAGCTCGACGCCATAGGCGTACTTTTCATCGACGCGCACATTGCGGGTGGCTCCACCTGCGGCCTGATACAACGCGCCAAGGGCAAGGGCCAGAATAGAAATCGCCACCATCATCTCCAACAGCGAAAAACCGGCAGATGGGCGTGCGCGATGACTCCTACTCAAAAACATACTTTTCTTGCGTGACACCACCCACCAGCCAATCCACGGTGATCTTTACGCCAGAGCCACTCGGCCGCGCTATCTCGACATCTCCACCACTGGAACCTCCCTCGGGGTAGAATCGAAACACACCTTCACCCTCACGGTTAAGCTCGCGCGCAGCGTGGACTACGATACTGAACGCGGCTGGCAGCTGCGTTGTGCGCCCGTTCAATCGTATGATGTTCGTGTCGGGGTTTATCGAAACGTCTTGCGTCTTACCGCTATTAACGGCTTCATAGCGCGCCGACAATAACGTTGTCATTACACCTCGAATCGCCTGTCGATACTGCATGGACTCATAAAACCTAACAGACGCAGGAACAGACGCCGCCATCACTATGCCCACAATGGTAATGGCGATGAGCAACTCCACAATGGTAAAACCGGAATAGTGTCTTTGCGGGGTCACTGCTGCTGGCAACACTGCATTCATAAAGGCGGCCTCTATAAGCGAGTGACTGCGGGCTGAGTAGGCTCAGTTCCAGTTATTGACGTCAGAGTCTTCACCGTCACCTCCCTTCGCGCCGTCCTGACCATAGCTATAGATATCCATTTCTGCATTATCGCCCGGGTACTTATAATTGTATTCCTGTCTCCATGGGTCAAGTGGCACAGCAGACTTTAAATAGGGCCCATTCCAGCCCACAACACCCGATGGCTTTTGCATCAACGCATTCAGGCCCTGCTCTGTATTGGGGAAACGACCCACATCTAACTTGTACATTTCCAAAGACTGTTCCAAATCCTTAATTTGAATCAGTGTCGTTTTCGTTTTAGCCCCGCCCAGCTGACTCAATACCCGAGGTCCAACCAGGCTCATAAGCAAACCGAGAATCGCCATCACAACCAGTAATTCCATCAAGGTAAAACCACCTTGACCGGTCAATTTCTTACTAGGCTTGCTAAGCATGCGCCTTATTACCCCTTATAAATTTACTAAAAACGTACTGCTAGAAATTAACAGTAAATGTCGTTACTGCTCACACGGCAAGATCGTTGACTGATAGAATGCCCATCAAAATTGCAATAATAATAATTGCTATAGTAAAACCCATACCTAAAATCAACACCGGCTCCAACAATGCGAGACCCCGCTTCACGCCGGATTGTACGTGACTATCAAACACCGTAGCCAACTCCAGCATCATTTCATCCAGACTGCCCGACTCTTCACCCACACGGATCATCTGAATCACCATCGGTGTGAACATACGGGTCTCCTCCAGCGCAACCGACATACGCTTCCCTGCTTTTACAGCCGGCGGCAACACTTCAAGCGCCTCTTTAATCACCTTATTATCCACTGTGCCAATGGCAATTGAAATGGCCTTTAAGAGTGACACCCCATTACCGATGAGCGTACCAACGGTGCGGGCAAACTTAGACACCTCGAACTCAAAGATAATGCCACCCGCCAGGGGTAATTTTAATATCCTCCGGTGCAGGCTAATTTTACCCGCCTCCGTGCTTGACCACTTACGCCAATAGGCTGCTCCCGCCGCAAACAGCACCAAGACAATCAAGCCATAGCTTTTGATGAAATCCGCACTGCTTATGACAATTTGTGTAATCATGGGCAGCGCATCTCCCATATCTTCGAACAGCGTCTCAAACTGAGGCACCACAAAACCCAGCATCACCACAATCGACAGCACCATCACAACCGCCAGAATTGCCGGGTATATCAGCGCCGAAATCACTGTGTCGCGATTTTCCTTGGCAGTCTGCAGATATTCTACTAAACGATTCAACACCTGCGCTAACTGCCCGCTGGCCTCTCCGGCGCGTACCATACTGAGATAGAATGTACCGAAAACCTGTTGATAAGACTGCATCGCTTGACTCAAGGGCTTGCCGCCCTTGACAGCCCTGAGCAACTCATTCAGCAATTGGCTCATCTGGGGCTGAGCGGCCATATCAATCAACACCTTAAGTGCCCTGTCCAGAGGCAGCCCCGCCCGCAACAGCACCGCCAACTCGCTGGTCATCGAAAGGATGTCCTGCCGACTCGGCGGCTTTCCACTCACTTTATCACCGGCAAGCCCAGCCGCAGAGGAGCCCGCCTCAAGCTTTAGCAACGTCAGACCCTGAGCCCGCAACTGCCTCGACGCCAGCTCCAGACCATCAGCATCGATGATTCCATTGCGTGCTTTGCCGTCCTGAGCTATCGCCTTATAACTGAACTGAGGCATAAGCGCGTCTTATATCGCCATGAATTCGGCGGCGGGAACCACAACCTGCGATTCCAGCGATGCTGCATCGGCCTCGCTCTGATCTCGCGTAACGCGCAGCACCTCCTCCATAGACGTGACGCCCTCTAGCACCTTACGCAATCCGTCTTCATAGAGCGTTGTCATGCCTTGCTCCTTCGCTGCAGCATGCAATACGGTAGCGTCAGCCCCACTCATTATGGCCCCGTGCATTACATCATCGAGCACAAACAGCTCATGAATACCCGTACGTCCCGAGTAACCCGTTTTCATACAGGATTCACAACCGACGGCTTGATAGACGGTACAATTTGCTCCCGTAACATAGGGACGCAGACCAGTCTGGTTGATAGAAGCGTTGTCGAGCTCCACCGGTTCCTTGCAGTCTTCACACAGCGAACGTACCAAGCGCTGAGCCAGCACTCCGTTAACGGATGACGTAATTAAGTACCGCTCCACACCCATGTCCTCAAGGCGCGTGATGGCACTAGCTGCCGTATTAGTGTGCAATGTAGACAGCACCATGTGCCCGGTAAGGGCAGACTGCACGCCAATTTTCGCGGTCTCTGTATCGCGCATCTCACCGATCATAATAATGTCTGGATCCTGTCGCAGGATGGCACGCAGCGCCCGCGAAAAATCCAGATCAATCTGTGACTGAACCTGAATCTGGTTGACTCCCTGCAACTGGTATTCCACCGGATCTTCTACGGTAATAATTTTTAACGACTCTGAATCGAGGGATGCCAGAGAGGCATAGAGGGTGGTAGTTTTGCCAGAACCGGTAGGCCCAGTAACCAGCAGGACACCATGTGGCCGAGCCAGCAACTCACTGTAGCGCCGCAAGTTATAATCACTAAACCCCATGACGGACAGGCTCAATTTGATACTTTCCCGATCCAACACCCGCATCACGATACTTTCACCGTGTACGGTAGGAATAGTGGAAACCCGCAGATCTAGCTCATGCCCTTTAACCCTGGTCATGATGCGACCATCCTGAGGCAAGCGACGCTCAGCGATGTTCATCTGGGACAGCAACTTGATGCGCGAGGCAATGGCGGCCGCCAAATTGCCTGCTGGCGGGTCGGGGTAGTGCTGCAGCACACCATCAACGCGATACCGTAAGTGCAAACCATCTTCGAACGGCTCAATATGAATATCCGACGCCTTCATATCCAGCGCGCGATGGATAATCTGGTTAACCAAGCGAATAACCGGTGCCTCGCTGGCCAGGTCTTTCAGGTGCTCAATAAAATCGTCATCGCTCTGACCACTAAAGTGATCATCGAGTGACTCTTCCTGATCGTCCTCGCTATTAACATAGTTCTGCAGGGCTTTACTGATGTCGCTTTCAAGGCCAAGCGCCATAAATACGGTTTTGTCCAACGCCATAGCCAGCGCTTTATACAAAAAAGGGTCCTGAGGTACAGATGCAGCAAACGTAATGCCGGCATCAGTCACTGCGACCGGCACAACATTGTTGCTAAGCAGGAAGTCTTGCGCAAGGTTTGCCAAAGGGATGGGTTCTTGCGGAAAGTCCGCCGAGCTCAACAACGGGATGTCGAGCTGCTGACTCAAGGCAACAGCCACATCCTGATCCGAAACCAGCCCCAG
The DNA here is from genome assembly GCA_913062625.1 of uncultured Haliea sp. Classification (GTDB taxonomy): domain Bacteria; phylum Pseudomonadota; class Gammaproteobacteria; order Pseudomonadales; family Halieaceae; genus Marimicrobium. The sequence continues at coordinate 31,315 of CAJXWP010000027.1, forward strand.
CTTTACCAGAACCTGCCCAAATAAGTCGCCCATTTCTATTTGAGCGAGCAGGGTTCTCTCGACATCACGCTCGGAGAGCTTGCCTTGCTCTGTCAGCAGTTCTCCCAGTTTTTTCATAAACCACTCAATCTCAGGCGAATGTGTAGACAATACTCCCGCCGAAAACAGCGGCGCACATACGATTTCGACTGGGCCAGTGTAGCACAACTAGTATCGGTATATGTGTCAGGAAATCTAAAGACACCCTAGGACATGTGACCGGGAACGTATCGAATTAGGCAACTTCGAACAGCCCGGCAGCCCCCATGCCGCCACCGATACACATGGTCACCACCACATACTTCGCGCCTCGCCGCTTGCCCTCGAGCAGCGCGTGACCCACCATACGTGCGCCACTCATACCGAACGGATGACCAATAGAAAT
>CAJXWP010000028.1 GCA_913062625.1 uncultured Haliea sp.
GCATTCCATAGAGGACGGTAAACCCCCACGCCACTGGAGTGATTGAGCCAGAACTTGCATTGCGCAATGCGCGCGTGGCGGGGTCAATTTGAGATATTGTCAAGCGGACTGCCTCATGCGGTATAACGGATTTTTTCTTCAGAGAAACTATACATTAGTGTGAGCGCTATGGTCAGTAGGCGATATCCTACTTCTGATTACAGGCTGACTGCTGGAACATTAAGGACGGTTTGCCCGAACGAGGAGCCACAATGTGATTAGGGTGTTGTGTTGCCCATGTTCTCTAAATAGAGCCCTCTCTAATGTTAAGAAGATTTGAAAATCAATAAAATATGATTATAACAGCGGGTTTGTGCGTTATTACAGGAAACCTAATAATCAATGTCTTGCCGCCGTAAATGTCTGAGCATTAACATTGTGTTGATGCTGTCAACTCTGACTCTGGTTACTTTTTCTGGAGAGCCCAAAGTGCGTGGCCTGCAGCAGCCGGTCAAAGTGAATGGCCTACTCTAAAAGAGGTCCTTTTTATTATTGTCGTGTTTTTATTGAGAAGAAAATAATACAAAGGTTTAAAGGATTCCGATCACCTACAGTGGTGAAATCATAGTTTATAAGTCAGTCCGGGTCACACCGGGTACTTCCAGCACTAGATCTGGGCCATAAACTTTGCCGACAGTCTGGAAGCCGGGCTCCCATTGGCCGTCGATGACGCGCCGAGCGATAATCAAAGTGCTGTGGAAAGTGAGTAGATAGGCCTCCGGCGTAATCAGAGCGGCAGACGCAGTAGCACCGGCCTCATTACTGACGGTAGACACGATTCGCGTTTGGCGATTTTCCTGTGCGCTAGGTGGCGGACCTTCTGGGGCGAAGTTGTCGATCAGCCATCCAAGCACACGTCGACCGGCGTCGGATTGCGCGACACGCAGTAACCATGGTGGCAGTTCTCCTTCCTGCACCTGAAACACTTCAATGTTGGGGATGCCGGTGCTTACGTAACTGGTTATCATGTCCGCCCAGGGAATCTGCAGCAGCGTTTGCTCGCGTCCGTTTTCTTTGCGATGGATAAGCTCGGGCGTGGCCATCGCGACCATTTCGCCATTTTCTCGTTTTAGCAGCGGTCTGCCCAGCATCTCCAGCCCAGATTTCATCGTGCCTCGACTCGCCTGTGCTCCCTCTGCGGCTGTATAGCTGCCATTCAGAACAACCGTCAATTGCGTGGGCTGGCTAATCTTGTCAGCCACGTACACATTCAGGCAATCAGTCGGAACCACGTCGTAGCCAACAGCCGGCATGACCATGATGTTGGCGCGTTTAAATTCCTCGTCGCGATCTAGCTCGGCCTGAATGACATGGTTTTCGCCAGTCAGGTCAACGTAGTGCGTGCCCGCCTCCACGACTGCATCTAGCATGGGTTTGGCGGTATGCGTGTAGGGCCCGGCAATGTGCAGCACAATCTCGAAGTGCTTGAGCACCTTGACCAAGTTGTCGTGATTGTTCTCCAGCGGCAGCACAATGTAGTCATATCCTAGGGAATCTGCCAGCGGCTTGAGTTTGGATTCATTGCGTCCCGCCAGGACCGGTACGATCCCATACTCAGACGCCAGTTCAGCAATGCCTTTGCCGGTGAATCCGTAGGCGCCGTATATGAGTACCTGCCCCTTGCGCTCTTTGGGTAATTGGTCCAACACAGAGTTCGGTAGCGGGGGCGGTGGGTTGACAGGCACGGGCGTGGGACGGCTTACCCAATATACGCTGAGGACGACGAAGATCAATACTACCGCTAACACACCCAGCACGTAGCGCATCGCCTACTCCTATTGTAATGGTTTGCAGCCAGTCCGGCAGTGTTATGTAACGCTGCCTGCCACCGAACAAGCTGCCTCTAATCAGTTATTAGTTTAACCCGCACTTCCTCCGTCAGCAACGGCACCACGTCAACCGCTTTCAGGTTATCTGCAAGTTGCTCAACGCTGGAAGCACCCAATATGGCAGTGGATACATTCGGATTCAACAGGCACCAGGCAATCGCTAATCTGGATAAACTCGTGCTTAGCTCTTCGGCTATCGGAACCAGTCTGGCGACGGTTTTCATTCGTTCCTGACCTCGATCAGATTCCACCATGTGCTTCTTAAGCCACTCATAGCCCTGCAGAGAGGCTCTTGAGCCCTCTGGAATACCCTTCAGGTATTTGCCGGTGAGTGCGCCAGATGCTAGGGGTGACCAGATCGTGGACCCCATGCCGTACTGATCAAAGAGCGGAGCATACTCTACCTCAAAGCGCTCCCTATCCAGCAGATTGTATTGTGGCTGCTCCATCGTGGGCGGGGTTAAGTGGTTTTTATCTGCGAACTCATAGGCCTCGGCAATCTCATTTGCAGCCCACTCAGAAGTACCCCAATACAGTACTTTTCCCTGCGTCACCAGATTGTGCATGGCCCAGACTGTTTCCCCTATCGGGGTATCCGGATCGGCTCGGTGGCAGAAATACAAATCGAGGTAATCAACCTTTAGCCGCTTCATAGCCTGATGGCAGGCCTCCGTAACATGCTTCCTGCTAAGGCCTAATTGCGTTGGTTTTGGATTGGCCGTCGCACCAAAAAAAACCTTGGAGGACACACAATAGCTATCTCTGGGTTGGGCGAGCGACTTCAGTGCCTTGCCCATGACCTTCTCAGACTCTCCTGCTTCATAGCCTTCGGCATTATCAAAAAAATTAATACCGGCGTCAAAGCAAAGGCCAAACATTCTTTCCGCCAGGCGTGTGTCTACCTGTTTGTTAAATGTGACCCAGGAACCAAACGATAACTCGGACAGCTTAAGCCCCGAATTCCCCAGCTTTCTATATTGCATAACATATCCATCGTTAGTGAGTTTGCACTAAAGCATAGATGTTTGCGGGGGCTGAGCGCAAGGCAAATGGCATTGCGCTGATCTGTGAGTGACACCTAGCTACCTTAGTATGAGTAAAGCATGGCTCACGCCGGAACCGTGTATCCCGGATGAGTTATCTGCCAGAGATAGAGGCTTAGAAATTGAAGGTCAGCTTAATGCCGTACATGCGTGGGTTAGTCAGTGCCTGTGACTGGAGAGTAGAAACCGTGCTGGGCCGCTCTTTGTAGATCGACTCCCTGTCATCTGTAATATTTTTCACATAGGCGGTTGCCTCCCAGACATTGTCTGGCGAGAAAACGTTTAGCCGCGCATCCCACTGACCATAAGAATCCAGCTTATCGTACTCATCATTGTTAAACGCATTGGTATATTGTTCACCAACGTACTGGTAACTCACCATTGCACTCCAATCAAAATTGATAAGCTCCCACTGGTAGACCAGGTTAGCCGATGCTTTGTATTCTGGAGACAACAAGAATTCATTGCCGCTAAGATCCTGTGCTTCCGTGCACAGAGGGGCTAAATCGTTTCCCTGCTCTAGTGGCCCGAGAGCACAGGCAACCGTATCAACCGAGTCGTAATCTTTGTACTCGGTCTTGTTGTACGAATAGTTTCCGCTAAACATTAGGCTGTCGGTCAACAATGCCACTAGTTCTCCCTCCAAACCCCAGGCTGTAGCATCGGAAGCATTTTCAAAGACAGGCGTGGCTACACCGTTAATAAGTTCCTGTTTGAGTACCTGCAAATCGGTATAGTCATAGTAATACACTGATGTGCTTAACTTTAGGCGATCCTCAAGCATTGTGCCCTTATAGCCTATTTCGTAAGAGATCAGCTCTTCAGGGTCCACGGTATTGACATCCGTCGTCTCGTTTGGCGCCATCAGGTTAAAACCACCTGAACGATAACCGGTCGCAGCAAAGCCATAGAGGAAGTGATTGTCGGTTATATTACGATCCAGTCCAATGCGCCAGGTCACCTGGTCCCAATCATCATCAGCGTTGCGTTGGCCTGGGTCGCCGACAAACTGCACAAACGTTTTATCCGAACCCTTTTTTTCATCATAAGAATAGCGTAGCCCTGCATTTAGCATAGTACTTGCGGTCCAGTCCCAGTCCATTTGGCCGTAGGCCGCATAAGCATTAGTCTTCAGCTCGGAGCGGCCATTAAACAAGAAGTTGTCTTCACTGACTGGCCCCTGAAATTGACCAAAATAAGTATAGGTCGCCATAAGCTCGTCATTACTCTCGATAAACTGCAGCGTCTGCTTCTCATCACTGTTGTAATAATACAGGCCGCCGATAAAGTTAAAGTCCCCATCAAAATTGGTAATGAGTTGTAGTTCGTTGGAATAAGAATCATTGGTCTGGGTGAAAGGCCGGGTGGTCATCGCTGGCGTCAAACCGAAGCCGCCATTAAGTGCAGAAACCGGCGCTCCAAACCACGTCAGCTGGCTCCAGTTCAGGCCGGACTCCGATGCCTTCATACCATCAGCATCAAAGTCAGACTTATATTCAAATTCAGAATAGCCCCCAGTGTACTTGAGCGTATAGCGTTCAAAATCGTATTCACTGATAGCGGTTGCTGAATTGCGATGCTGGTCAACATAGGGGTCAAAATCAACGGATATTTTATCCACATTTTCTAATGCCGGATTTTGAACAGTCGCGCCCTGCTGGCCATTGGCAAAATTCTGCTTTGGAAACATCCCAGAGAAGTTAGCGGGCCTGCCATCACTGACATAGTTTATCGGTTGAATAAAATCTGTTGACCAAGGGTTTAGTACATAGGGCTGTGTGCCTTTGCGGTCAGATTTGACCCTAAACACCTTGAGGGAATTGGTCCAATGAGCCGTTGTATCGTGCTGCAAATGAACGGTGCCATACATGCTATCTTGTTCATCGAAACGCTTGTCGCTGCCTTCATTCTGCTGGAAGCCTTCACGCGTGATCGTTGAAAGTGCCACTAATGCCGATAAATCCTCGGTAACCGGCCCACTCGCTAGCCCTTGCAATACCAGGTAGTCATAATTCCCTGCCTCAATGACTACTGTGCCTCCCCAGGCCTCATTGTTAGGCTGCGTACTGATAAAATTAACCGCGCCACCAATAGAATTTCGACCGTATAATGTGCCCTGCGGTCCCCTAAGCACCTCCACTCGGTCTATATCGAGGAAATTTGAATAGCCGAAAATATCGGTTTCGGTGGTATACACGCCATCCACATAAATGCCGACACCGGGATCAGAGCCCAGGGCCACGGTGGAACGACCCACACCTCGAATGCTCACTCTGCTCGGTGCAATTGTCAGTGACGGGGTGTGCCGTGCTATATCCGCACCGGTGTCGATGCCTAGTTGGTTTCTAGTGCTTTCGTCGTAGGAACTTAATGATGCAGCCGTATCCATCAGATTGCTTTCGCGTTTGAATGCGGTAACGACGACTTCTTCAAGCACCATTTGCGCGATCGTGTTTGCACAAAGGCTGGTCAAGGCCGTAAACAGTATCGTACGTGAGTATTTTTGCAGTTGGTACTTCATCACTATAAATCCCCTAAGGTCATGATCTTTTCTAAACTAGGCATTGTTATTTGAACGCGCTAGCCTAGCTTGTCGTATAAATACTAAACTTGGTCGCGTGCAAAAATATAGAGGTTAAATTTTTGTCTGTCAACAAATTTAGTGAGGGTGCTTCACTTTTCTGTCAAAGAACAAGTTTAATAAGCTACACTACAAAAAAGTTTATTCCCTTATAATCCCAGCTTCTAAGCAGCAGAGCATATGAGCCCAAAATGCCCCAGAACAAGCCCACCAAGCCCGAAACTCCGGTAAAACGTACCCGACGAGTGCAGGAGCGGGCTGAAATCACCCGTGCCAAGCTCATTAAGGCGGGCACGGTGATGTTTTCAGAGCGCGGCTTTGACGGAGTATCCGTGCGGGACCTTGAAAATGCGGCGGGGGTTAAGCGCAACCTGCTGGCCTATCACTTTGATGACAAGGATACCCTGTGGAAAAGAGTCACCGATGACATCTATGAACTGATGAAAACAGAGTTCGACCAGCGCCTGCTGATTAGCCAGGAGATGTCTGGCCGCAAGAGCCTGGCCTTCGTGGTGCGTTTTTATGTGTACTTTCATGCCCGCCACCCCGAGCTGAGTCGGCTGGTGGCGCAGGAAGCCACCCAGCATAGCTGGCGCACCCAGTATATGATCGAGCATCATATACGGCCTGCCACAGGTGCTATGGAAAAACTGGTTAAAGAAACCCAGGGGTTGGATAGAGATGCGTTTATTCACTGGTACTACATTATGATCAGTGCCACTTCCACGATATTCTCTTTTGCCGCGGAGTGCCGGGACCTGTTTGACGTAGACCCCTGTGAAGACAGTATGGTCGAGGGTCATGCTGATATGCTGGTATCCATGTTGCTGGGGGCAGACAAATAAAGGTCTTTGCGATACAGCCGCTATGACAGGCTTATGATGCTTATTGATCCATGGCACTTTTTTATACCCTAGTTCGCCATCAAGCCCATTCGCTTACCATTAACCCCAAGCATGACCTCATCGGCTTCACCGCCGATGGATGTCAGCCGCATATCGGGCATGGGGCTCCCAACCGGATTGTCCCACAGATACCCCATGCCTCCCCAGAGCTGTAGGCACTGAGTGGGAATGCTATTGCTGAGCCTGCGTGGGGTTCACTGACGCCGATTGCGGCTACTATGTCGCCGGCGATAGCGGGTGTCACAAACTCCTGCCTCAGTGCATCGGATCAAAAGCGAGCCAGGGCCGGCGTTGCCATATCCGTCTGCACAGTGATAGCCATTGGTACTGCTCGAGTATTGATGCTAGCTAAACGTCTCTATGCACAGTCACGGTGACGCGCGGAGGCTGACAATACGATTGTAGAACCTCCGGACTTGCTGGCTACCCTTCCCATTTGGCGTACGGCGAGTTACTCGGCGGAATACCTGCATCTTCAGCTCGAAAACTGATTTGCAAGCCCATGAGAAATTTTCGTAACACTTGGTCTTTACAGTCGCGGTAATTTCGGTGTCCAGGGCGGCGCATAAATGAACTGAGCTCGTGTGCGGAAAGTGTAAAATGGGCCAGCTGCGCTATCTCTATGATTCTTTCCGACTGTAGGTCCAACGCGATCTTTAGCTTCATTAAAATAATATTGTTTGTGAGCTTCTGTTCGGGCGTGCGCACGGCGCCTTCTTTCCTTCCACGCTTGTCGTCAATTAAACCATTGAGAAACGCCGCTAGCATATGATCCTTGCACGCTTCAAAGGTGGGGTCATCATCCTTTACAAGCCAGGCGACAATATGGCCGCGCCTGACGTCGACATCGACTAGTGCAAAAATTGCGATCATCTTCGCATCGTTGAAGTCGAAGACGTAGCGAAGGCGACGTAAAATATCATTGTTCGTCATAGTGGGATTTTCTCCGCCGACACCTTTCCTAAGTTGTCGAAATTCAGTGCGCCTTAAAAAGATTGCCGCCGCGTCTCGCTCATTAAAAGGCCGTTGAAGCGCGTGTCGTGGGGCTTTAATCTTGAGCCTTGAGTCGCTTAGGGTGCTGTTGACCTGCAAGGCTTCTTTTGGAATACAAACTTCTCGACACCGGCATTGTCTGTCATTCTGTTGCCGGATGCACTCACACTTTTCAAGGTAAACCGACTCTGATCTAGTGGACAACCACCTGCTATTCTTTGAAAATAGAACGATGCCAAACGCACAACCCATTCTGGTGGTGAGAGCTTGGAGATGAAACGCCAGATGGCCAGTAAACCTTTTGAAGACAACCGTGCCTTATATGGCGCGATTACTCCTACGTTTTTTAGGTACCTGATTCCTTCCTTGTTGGGCCTTATTGCCATGACATCTGCTTCATTGGTGGATGGCATTTTTATTGGCAACTACGAGGGGGTCACTGCTTTGGCGGCTGTTAATCTCATCATTCCGATCATGACGCTGTTATTCGGCGTTGGTATGATGCTCTCCATCGGTGGTTCTGTGCGTGGCGGTAAATATCTGGGGGAGGGAAATACAGCAGCAGCATCGGCAATCTTCAGTAAGACGCTACTAGCGGTGGCAATCTACGGTGTCGTAGTGATTCTAGTGGGGCTTGTCTTGGAAGAACAGCTGTTTGCGGGCCTTGGTGCCACGCCAGAACTCTTCCCTGAAATGGGTGAATACTACAGGATTATCATGCCCTTTTTGTTCGCCCAGCTCCTAACAATGGTGCTGTATTTTTTTATACGCCTGGACGGTATGCCGAACCTAGCCGCGGCGGCGCTTGCGATAGGTGCAGTGGTCAATATTGCACTGGATTATCTGTTTATTGCGGTGTTTGGGTGGGGCTTGGCTGGCGCGGCTTTTGCGACAGGGCTGTCAATGGCCCTGCCGCTGCTGGTGATGCTGAGTTATTTTTTTAGGCATAAGCGAAGGCTTCAATTTAGTCTGCGCCAGAAAGACTGGAGGGAGGTTTTTTTGGCTGCCTATAATGGGGTGTCAGAGTTTATCAGCTCGGTATCGGGGGCCATCATTGCCCTCATCCTAAACTGGATGCTAATTCAGCGAGCGGGAGTCAACGGTGTGGCTGCAATTACGGTGGTAAATTATCTTTTAGTTCTGGGGTTTATGATGTTTTTTGCCATCTCCGATACTATTCAAGTGATGATTTCTCAAAATTTTGGGGCTGGTAAAGACGATCGTATCCGAGGGTTCTTGGAAACTGCCTGCTACGCAATCGTGGTGTCCGGTCTGGTGTTTATCCTTATACTGACGACGGCAAGCGAGCCACTCATCTATCTGTTTGTGGACGAAAAGAATACGATACAGATGGTGACATTGGCCACAGAACTGGTCGATTACGTCTGGCCTTTATTCCTCTTTGCCGGTTTCAATATCCTGATATCGGGGTATTTGACAGCCATACACTTGCCTTTTCAGTCGGGCCTAGTCGCCGCATCTCACGGGCTAGTTTTTCCGGCATGCTTCCTGCTGTTGTTTTATTATCTGATGCCTGACCATCATTTTGTAGCTGCACTGCCGGTAGCAGAAGGTTTTACCTTTGTGCTGGCGTTGGTTATTTTCCTGCGTCATCGCCCAAAGACTGTCAGTCTGAATGCCGCATACGACAAGTAAGCAGGACACGCCCAATAGACGAAAGTGAAAATATCTCTATTGTTGGAAAATTTTATACGGAGGCCTCAGTGAGACGTTCATGATAGTGATCTGGGGGCGCGTTCGCGGTCAAAGTGGAGTAGGGTAGAGATAGTATCCAGAGACGTTTTCTTAGTTGAGAGCAATAATATCTATCCACGGGTGATCTCAATGCGGCCTAGATGCGTACATTCTTTTTACCAATGACTTACTGAGACTATAAAAATGGCATCTGCAATCGAAACAACGCTTGGAAAAACGGAAACTAGCCTGACACTGCTAAAGGTGCTTGCCGCGAATAGCTTCGACTCTATCTTGATAACTGACGCGACCGCGAGTGGCAAGATTACTTATGCGAATAAAGCGTTTAAAAAGCTAACAGGGCACGATCCGGCTGAGGTCATAGGAAAGACCCCCCGTATTCTCCAGGGTCCGGGCACTGACAAAATAGTCATCAATCGCCTCACCGCAGCGCTGAAATCGGGCGGAAAATTTGAAGGAAAAGCGATTAACTATAAGAAAGACGGTACTCCTTTCATCATGTATTGGAGAGTGCTGCCAATCACCGTTAAGGGAAAGATAGAAGCGTGGCTTGCTATCCAGCGCGAAGGCTCCGTCATCTGAGCGTTATGCTACCCAAGCTGCGATACATTCGTTAGCTTAATTAAGCTCCCGCGCTTATGTCAGCGCTAGAGCTATAAATCCTTCCCCTCCGTCCCGCCCAAAAGGCCACTAGTTCGGTGGACTACCTTCTGATCCTGCGAAGAATAGTAGAGTTATGATAAAGAATTGGGGGCGTAAAGAAAGTCAGCTTTTGCAAAGAACACGCATATTGGATTTTTGTGAGGCCACTGATGTTTCGCCTTACACCGCAAAAGAGCATCGCTTTGTTTTTATTGACAGCTTGAAGTGGGTCAATTTAGTGCCCATCACAGAGCAGGGCGAGATAGTGATGATTCGTCAGTATCGTCACGGCAGCCAGCGTGTCACCCTGGAAATACCCGGCGGGATGGTGGACGCTGGGGAGCATCCAGAGAAAGCTGCTGTTAGGGAATGTCATGAAGAAACAGGTTATGTGGTTACTAAGCCTTACAGTTTGGGTGAATTGAACCCCAACCCCGCGTTGTTTAACAATAGTTTGCATACTTTCTACGGGTATGTGCGCGAGTTCAAGCCTATCGTCAATTACAGTGAGACCGAAAAGACGGAGGTAGAACTCGTTCCAATCTGTGATCTTAAGTCGCTATTATTGGATAGTACGATTGACCATGCGTTGGTATGTGCAACGCTGTGGCGATTTCTCGATGGTTGGCGGCAAGACCAACTGATGGCCGCGAGATAGCGGTTGAGTTCATAAGGAAACGCCTAAAGTCATACAGCGTATGTCTATAAACTTCCGTTCTTCCCTCTCTTCTGCACAGTCATGCGTCTGTGTCCTTAGTTTCTTGTCGGCGAATCGTTAGATACTGCTGCGGGACTGTCGCGCATTTGCAGCGTCTGCTGCATTTGCTGCATCATACGATCGATAGTAAAGCTGGCCGAAGCATGCCTCGGTGGTACGCGCTAATATTGGACCAGCCAATATCATCACCCCAGATAACCAGTATATTGGGCTTATCGCTCTTCGCATGGCCGGTGACAGCCAGCAGGCAAAGCAGTGTGCTAAATAAAGCTTTGCAGACATTCTGAAATTTCATTAAGCCATTCTCAAGTATACGACAGACGATCGCAGCAGAATATACACGGCTGAGGGGAACCAGGAATGGTCGGGCTGCAGAACTAGCGAGGATGTGATCCTCAACTCTCTAGGCTTAATCGGTCGGCGAATGTGTCCTTAAACTGGCTAACCCATATCGGCGGCATTAAGCGGTGAATAATCACCGGCCCCATCCGTCGCGCTCTGGGCCATTTATCAGTGCTGCTGCCAGTGAGGCTATATGAGACAACAACACAGCACCACAAGCCCGTAACCTTCTAAAGCTTAGCCACGGCAGCACTAAAAAACATAGTGTCTCAAGAACCAGCTCAGTCCTGCATCTGATAATCCTGGTAATCTGAAAACGCCTCGGCCACACCATCAGCGTTGCGGAGCTTACCGAGTGCGGACATTTCCAGCTGACGAATACGCTCGGTAGACACAGTGAGATAATCGGCCAGTTCTCGGCGGCTAAGTGGGGGCGAATCGTCCAAGCCCCAACGCAAAGTAATCACGCTTTGCTCCTGTGGGGCTAGCCCCTTCAAGCTAGTCATCAGGAAACGATTAAGGGAGATCTGCTCTGCCTTAGCGGCGGGTGGTGAGTAGGTCCATCCGCTAAGCGTATCTCCCAACGTCAGTCCATCAGGATCGTTGTTGAACGGGCTATCCAGCGATACCGATAAGTTGCCGGTTTGTTGGAGACGCGCAACAGCGTCCGGTTCGATTTGTAAGCGATCAGCAAGAACGGAGACGCTGGCGTCCCTGCCGGTTGTATTCAAATGCGCCAAGCTCTCGCGATAAAGGCGATTAACTTGCTCGTTAACATCGGACGGTAAACGTACGATAGATCTCTGCTCTTCAAGCATGCGCCGTGACGACTGGTTGATCCAGTTGTACGCGTACGTACTAAAGCGGTGACCTGTGCGGTAGTCATACTTTTCGGCTGCCCTTATGAGCCCCAACATTCCACTTTGCACACGATCCATGTAGGGTACGTTGGCACTTTTCATTTTGCCGGCGATAGAGAATACCAGACGCAGATTGTGATTCACTAGCGCCTCACGCGCCTTGAAGTACGCCTGTGAGTGGCGCCGTAACGAATCGCAATCACTGTCAGAAACGCGCGGTGGCGCTTTTACAGGGACTTGCGCCGCGTCGGGCCCATGCCAAAATTTCTGCCAGTAACGTAGCGCCATCACGATCTCACCAGAATCGCTGCTGCCACGCTGGACATCCGCGAAGCCCGTGACCAGTAATGGTGAAAGATCCAGCTTTGCAAGCACCTCCAATAAGGTGGCGATCTGGCCGGCTTCGCAAGTTTCGTCGAGCAGGCCATTCAGATTTTTCAGCTGCACCACTTTTTCCGCGTCCTTGAGTAGATCAGACTGCTCACGGCGCAAAACGTAATAATGCTCTTTTTCCAAGAAAACCTTGAGGTTAGGTGGATTCACAAGCAAGTTGCTAACCCACTGCTTAAGAAAAACTTGGCTGGGTAGGTCAGCAACGAGGATTTCTAGTAGTGCATCGCGCGTACTCCACTTTCTCGCGTCAATGTCTCGCTCCTCTGCCGCTGAAAGAAGCGGGTAGTCGCGAGAATGGGCATACAACCATTCTATACCTTCACCATCGTGTGCTTTAGCAAGTTGATTCATTCTATATACCTCTTGTTACGATGGTACATACGGTCGAAAAACCTTTCTGGGTCAATAGTTTTTTCGCTGCTTTACTTTTGAAGGTAGTGAATACCGGTTTTTGATCTTCGAATCAACGGATTAGACGACCTGTATGCAGCAGTTTTAATAGGTCGGAGGGCAGATATAGACGAAAGGGCTCTTATTAACTTCATTAGCCCACTGACATCGTCTCTTGTCGTCGCAGGATGCATCCTAAAGCCGATCAGGCGATGGTTTATTCATTGTTATACGGTGTCTAAACGTCGACTGAAACGAAAGCTTCTGGGCTAATGTGCAGCTAGAGTTGCGTTGCATGAGCCACTATAAACTGGTTACCGCTGGAAACGACGTAACATGTCCTCCAGCCCGTTTAGTTTAACTTCATAGATTAACGCTAACTGCGCGCCCAATTTGCTCTGAGGAAACCCCTTGCCGTGGTACCAAACTAGATATGGCTCGGGAAGATCAAGTAGTTGACGTCCCTTATATTTACCATAGGGCATGATCTGATTGACGGCTTCTAATAAATCTTTATTATCCATAGAGTCCTGTTTTATCTAACGAGGAAAAGCCGGCACATTTACGCTAGCGATTAAGAAAAGATTGCTCTTGTTCGCCTCAGCCGCCCTAACGGATTACGCATCTTAGTTTACCGTCGGTTTTGCGAGAGTGGCCGAGCGATCACCCAGACCATTAGAATGGTAAAAGCATTCGAGTAGGCGGCCTAAAAACTGCCCACACGAAATTCTCAATCTGTGGCCCATTCAAATATATTTTGTTAACGACCCTTCAAGCAGTCGCGCTGTTTTGTCTGACTCTATATTTTACTTTCGTCGCCAAGAGTTTCGACTTCTCCACACTCATATTGTTCAACGCCAAGGATAAATTCACGCAACGCTACTAGCACCTGTTTGGGCGCTTCAATGGGGAGCATATGACCATAGTCTCTCAATACGACTAGCTTCGCCTCTAATTGTTCGGCAATCGCCAGGCCAGCTTTGATAGGCGTCATTTTATCGCCATCTGCCAATATCATTGCAGACGGCGCTGTTACAAGCTGCGCAGCGCCAACGCCAGCGGAGTAGTCGGCGCAGCATTGCAGATCGGTTGCCAGAGGATTATTGCGCATGATTTGTCGCCCAATAGCAATTGGCTGCATACCTGGTGTCGCACTCACTCCCATTTGCGTTTGATGCCCGAAACCCCATTGCAACATCATGTCAGCCGCCTTTGTCGGCGAATGCTCTGCAGTGTCAATTAGCATTGGGTTGACCGGAATGGCAGCGGCAGTGCCAACACCGGTTAGGGACTTCACTGCTGTTGGCTTAAGTTTAGACAGCTCTAACGCGCTTAAAAAGCCTTGCGAGTGGCCAACGATGTGGGCTTTTTCAACGCCAACCGCATCTAGGAAATCAGACAACCATTTTCCCGACTCTTCAATTGACGTGCAGGGGGCACCATTTGACAGAGAATGCCCCGGAAAGTCGGGCGCCAATACACCGAACCCGTTATAGGCAAACCAACGCGTCTGCAAGGCCCAGCTTCGGTGATCTAAACCACTGCCATGCAGAAACAGGACAGTCGGTAATTTTTTTTCGAACTCTTTGCCACCGGTAGCGACATGAGTCTCAAACCCATTGACCAGTAGTTTCATGATTGAGACTCGGCCGCACGCTGGGCAGATCTCAAACCATTAGCGAAATCTGCTTGGATATCGTTGATACCCTCAATGCCAACCGATACACGAATCAGGTCTTCGCTAATACCCGCAGCCGCCATCGCATCATGGGTTAGTCGCGAATGTGTCGTACTGCCTGGGTGGAGGACAAGCGTTCTGGAATCACCGACATTGGCGAGGTTTGAGGCAAGTTTCAGCGAGTCGATAAATGCGCCCCCTCCTGCTCGACCACCGATCACGCCGAAACAAAGCATTGACCCCGCACCATCTGGAAATAACTCTCTGGCAATTACGTTGCTCGGATTGCTCGGTAAGTCAGGGTGATTAACCCATGTGACTTGTTCTTGAGATTGCAGCCATTCAACCATGGCTTTGGTGTTGGCGATATGCTGCTTCATCCGCATGTTCAGTGTTTCAATGCCTTGTAGCAGTAGAAATGCGGTGTTTGGACTCATGCACGCTCCAATATCACGCATGGATTCTGCTCGAATCTTCATTGCCAAAGCATTAGGACCAAATTCTTCCCAAAATTTTATGCCGTGGAATGGCTCATACGGTTCGGTTAATTCTGGAAAGCGCCCGCTAGCCGCCCAATCAAAATTACCGCCGTCAATAACGACGCCACCAACCGCTGCTCCATGCCCGCCTATCCATTTAGTCGCAGAATGCACGATCACATTAGCACCCGATTCGATAGTTTTGCATAGCCCTGGTGGAGCAAAGGTGGCATCAACGACAACGGGTAGTCCATGTTGATCTGCAATGCTGCTAATCTGAGGAAGGTTCGCCACTTCCAAACCAGGGTTACCAATTGATTCGCAAAACACCATTTTAGTGTTTGCACGGATCGCGCCCTCTAATGCTACCTGATCGTTAATTGAGACGAACGTCGTTTCTATACCCAAGCGTTTCAATGTATGTCGCAAAAGAGTCGCGGTCGAGCCATAGATCTGACCCGAGGAAACGATATGGTCACCTGCCGAACACAGCGTAATAAACGTCGTGAATAAAGCGCTCATACCTGACGCTGTGCAAATTGCCCCACTTCCACCCTCTAGTGCAGCGAGACGTTGTTCCAGCACTGCAACTGTTGGGTTAGAGATGCGGCTATAAATATGCCCGCCTTGCTCTACGTTGAACAGCGACGAGGCATCGTCGACACTATCAAATACGTACGAGGTAGTTTGATAGATGGGTACAGCGCGAGCCCCGTGATCACTTTCTGGGACATAACCGCTGTGTAGCGCTATGGTATCGGGATGGTAATAAGAAGATCGGCCCATGCGAATGCTCCGCTAACGTTAAACTAATAGATCAAAATCAAAAGGGATTGGATGGAAAATGCTGGTTTGTCCGTCAATGGTGATGCTGTCGTGATTGTTTATGTAAGACAGTGGCAGCATAGCAAGAGCAAGATTTTTGTTGTACCTAAACGACCATGCCTGTGACCGAATCTCACCAATGACCTCACCATCGATCTCGATGTCACTACCACCAAGGCGGCTAGGCGGCATATGTGGTGACCTATCAAATGCTAGCCCGACAAGTTTTCGGGTCTGCTTTCCGACCATTGCCTTAAGAGCCGGTAGGCTCAAGCTTTCGATGTCTGCATCGAAGTCTAAATATGAATCTAAACCACACTCAAATGGGGTATCAAATTCGTCCATATCGTTGCCGTAGGACAACAGGCCAGACTCCAGTCGTTCATTTCCCTGTGGGCACCCAGCACGCACGGACAGGTCTTCTCCATTGGCAAATAATTCGTCCCACAAAGCCTCGCCTAACGACCAATCAGGCATGTATATCTCAAAGCCACGTTGCTTACTCCAACCGGAACGAGCGACATACATGTCAACGCCCCGAAACTGAAGTATTTCGCCTCTAAAGAAACGAATTTTGCGAACGGTTTCACCGAATACCCTAGCCATTAAATCATCTGCCTTAGGGCCCTGCACTGCCAAGGGGAAAATATCAGGCTCGAACACTTTCACATCTAAGCCGTATCCTTGCGCTAGGCCTTGAGCAAAAAATTTAACGTCGCTATCAGAGACTGATAACCAAAACCTGTCCTCGGCTAGCTTAATCATAATAGGGTCATTTAGAATAAAGCCTTCGGCATTGCAAATGGGGCCATACTTCCCCTGCAGTAGCTCAATGTTTGATAAATCACGTGGTGTCATCATCTGAGCTAGTTTGGCCGCATCAGGGCCGTTCAGTTCGACTTGCCGTTCTCCCGAAACATCCCACACTTGAACATGTTGGCATAGGTGCCAATAGTCACTCTCGGGCGTGTCAAACAATGTCGGCAATAGCATATGATTATAAACCGTATAGGCTGTTACCCCTGCCTCTTCAACACGGTTAGAGTATGGCGTAGTGCGTACACGCCGATTAAAAGACAGCATTTTTGAGTTCATAGAAACGCCCTTAGTAGATACTCTTACCCCACCAGCGGCGATGTGCGCCACTTTATTCTTTAATAGCTTTAATTAGATCGAAAAACCACCCAGCTTAGTCTCGAGATATTCATCTAACCCTTCACGTGCTCCCTCACGCCCTAAGCCACTCTCATTCATACCACCAAATGGCGCTGCTGCGCTGGTAGGATTAATATCATTGATACCAATAATACCGAAGTCAAGGGCCTCAAAAGCACGCATGGCACGCGATAAGTTTTTAGTATAAACGTAAGCCGCTAAGCCGTAGCGTGTATCATTTGCCATGTTAATAACTTGGTCATAAGTGTCAAAAGCGATGATGGCGGCAACGGGGCCAAATGTTTCTTCTCGGTAGATCAACATATCTTCGCTCACGTTACTCAGTACTGTTGGTGCGTAAAAATGTCCTGACGAATAATTTTCTCCAGACAATTGCTGCCCACCGTTGTGTAAGGTGGCGCCCTTTTTTAGCGCGTCTTCAACTTGTCGCGATACCTTTTCCACCGCTGCATGATTCACTAGTGGCCCGATCGAGACATCAGGTTCTAAACCATTACCCGCTTTCATCTTGGCTACTCTGTCCGTAAAGGTTTTAATAAACGGGTCTAAAATTCCGCGTTGTACGAAAATCCTATTTGGGCTGATACAAGCCTGCCCGGTGTTTAAAAATTTAACCAGTGATGCACCTTTAGCGGCGTGTATTGGGTCAGCGTCATCAAACACGATAAACGGCGCATGACCACCTAGTTCCATTGAGATGCGCTTAAGCTGCGGCGCAGCATCTTGAGAGAGCTTTTTGCCGACGGCGGTAGATCCCGTAAACGTCAGCTTCTTCACTTTGGGGTTGGTGCAAAATTCGTTTCCTATTGGAACTGGGTCGAAAGCGGTCACTAAGTTTGCAACCCCTGCAGGTAAACCTGCTTCATGCAGAATGTCAAAAACAGCGATGGCGCATAAAGGCGTCGCCTCAGCCGGTTTCAAAACGATCGTACAGCCTGCTGCCAGGGCTGGCGCGACTTTACGTGTAATCATCGAAATTGGATAGTTCCATGGCGTTACGGCGGCTACGACACCAATTGGCTGATAACGCACAATAAAACGCTGATCAGCCCTGGCCGAGGGGATTGTCTCGCCGTAGACACGCTTCGCCTCCTCGGCAAACCATCTCAGGAAGTCAGCAGCATACTGAACTTCATTAAGCGCCGCTTTTAATGGCTTACCCTGCTCGCTAGTCAGCAGCTCGGCCAGCAATTGCTTGCGTACCATCATTAAGGTGTAGGCTTTTTGCAGTACCTCAGCTCTTGCATAGGCAGTAGCGCTGGACCATGACTTATAGGCGGCAGATGCGGCATCGATAGCAAGCTTAGCATGGCTCTGGTCGCCATCAGCGACCATTTCAATAACCTCACCTGTCGCAGGATTAGTCACGCTAAATTGTTGATCTGTCTTGAGCCATTTCCCGTTAATATACATACAGAGTTGCCACGCCATTGGTACGCCAGACAAAGTAGTTCAAGCGACGCTTTTTTACAAACAAAAATCGCAGATCAAGAGGTCCGAGAGTTGTTCGGCTTCAACGTGCGACTCGTCGACTTCTATCGTCAATAGGTCTAAGGGCCGAATACCATCGCCTAATCGGTGCCGCAGGAGCGGGTGTCGCCCGAGTAAAAGAGCCTAGAGACGCCTGAGCAGTGATGCTCGGCCAGTCATCTGGTCACTTTGGAAAGTGATCCAATTAGGTCGGGCCACGATCCGGTTTTAAGGATAACCGGGTTCCAAGACTAGTGAAGGGCAATAGCCATAATCCTAAGATTGCGTTTTTGGGGGCTCAGGTCTGTAACCTGCCAAAAACCGAGTCAGGCGCCAGCGATATAAATATTATAGACGCCAGCTGGCCAGAATATCGCGTTCGTCAATGCAGGAACAAAGGGCTTTTCCTCAAGGATTAAAAAGACCAAGAAAAAGATCACAATCCCTGCTGTGTAAATCTGCCAGATCAATTGAAACATTTACGGTCACTCCAGTAGGTGTCAATTCTTAATAATTATAGTCTAAATAAATCGGCTGCGATGCCCGCGGGTTCATAAATAGTGAAAAAATTACTGGAAGGTGCTGAGTAGATCGACCGCCCCAAAAGGGTTATGGTCCCTGCCTGTTCATATCGGCCGCGAGTCAAAATATGTACTTTTCGCCGCTTTATCAGACGTCTTTTGGAAGGCAGTTGCCGGTGAACGCGTCTGCTAAGTCAGTCCGGTTCGGCGTGGCTGTATGGTTGGGAGCAACAGCTTTAGGTGGAGGCAGCTGCAGCGTTGTCTCGTTGTAAGTGGATAGATAGTGGCTCTTCAATCGAGCCTGTGCTGACTAAGTAACGATGGTCTTTGTGTGGCCAATGGGTAGCCGGTCTGAGGGTACAACTGTTAAGATCGGGCGATCTGCGGGCAAACGACTAGCGGAAGATAGCAAGAGGATAACTCTATGTTCACGAAAATGCAGGATGGCACTCCCGATGACTGGGCTATAATTGGTGCTGCACACAGAGAACATTTTTATAAGACGCCGTCACATCTAATGGATATGTTGCGTAGTCTTAAAGATATTACGGGCGGGTTTGCCTGCGATCAGCTTCAACACAGTTTAATGACCGCTACATTGGCGCGGAGGGACGATGCCACCGACGAAGAGGTGGCTATCGCTTTGCTGCATGACGTTGGTAAATCCGTGAACATTCCCAATCATGGGCCTATTGCTGCAGAATTGATGCGACCTTATGTGTCAGACGCTGCGTATCAGGTGATTTATAACCATCAGCATTTTCAGGGGAAGTTTTATTACACCTTTATGGGCGAAAATCCCAATATGCGAGATGACTTCCTCAAAGAGAGTTGGTACGACTTAGCGGTAAAATTGGTCGATCGCTGGGATGCTCCCGCGTTCGACCCCGAATTTGAGGTCGATAGTCTAGAGTCGTTTGAGCCATTGTTGCGAAAGATTTTTTCTCAGCCGGGACGCGCGCTGTAGCCGTATCCTCTAAGCGACAGGCGCCGCCATCTCCACCGCCTCGCGCAGACGGCCAAGAGTCAAGGTCCGGGTCAAATGGTTAGAATTCGCCGGGTCGCATTTGTGCATCAGAGCCGCCATCGACAAATAGCACCGAACCGCAAATAAAGCGCGCTTCTGGACTCAGCAGATAGCAAACGGCAGACGCCTGGTCTTCCGGTTCACCTGCAAAGCCTATGGGAATAGAGGCTTTATATGCAGCAATCGCAGCAGCATACTCTGAGCTGGCTTGGGCCATTGCGTTTAAGGGCGTATTTGTATATCCCGGTGCAATCGCATTCATTCGAACTCCCCCAGCAGCGTAGGCTGCACTATGCTGACGCATCCAGTGAGTTAGCGCATACTTAGCAGCACCATAGGCTGTTTGGCCATCCAACTTGTCTGCCGCAGCACACGCTTCTTCTTCTTTGTCTTCGTGCAAGAGTGTTAAAAAGTTGTCTTCATAGTCAAACACTGCTGACGTTGAAGATACGACCACAATGGCACCGTTCTTTTGGGCGACAAGGTCGCGTGCCCCCTCCACGCTGGCCTTTGCACCGAAATAGTTGACGCGCGTAATCAGCGAGTAAGGCATAACATGTGGACCCAAGCCAGCGCAGGCAACAAAACCGTCTAGACCGTCAACCGCGATACGGGCGAGTTCTGAATTCGCCCAACCACGGCCCTCCTCTGAGGATAAGTCGGCTTGAATATCGGCACTCTTGATGTCGATAACGAGGACCTCATGACCTTGCGTGCGTAAGCGATTTTTCACTGCGTCGCCAATCCCTGTTGCACCACCCGTAATGGCATAAATTCCCATAATTCTTTACCCCTGTCTTATATTGTGTCGCTGCATGTGTCTGCCCGGACTGTCAATATTGCGGCGCTGTGTCACCGTTAGCTTTATCTTGGCGTCATTGCGGTGCCTGTCTAGTCTGCGGCAGCGCTTCAGCGCGAACCATTGTGTTATGTCTAAAGAGTACCTGAGCAGCAGTGTAATAGCATCATGCCGTTCCCCGGTAAAGCCGTCAAAATCGACTGAGGAGAGGTGTGGTGCAGGTTGATTCCATTTTATGCCAATGCTTGAGGAACTCGGCGTGGGCTTCTATAATGGCATCCTCCGGATAAAATCTAATATACATTAGAGTCCAATACCTAATAAACGAGAGCTACAGCATGCTGACGCTGCACGGGTTTCCATTTTCAAACTACCATAACATCGTAAAACATGCGCTGATGCAAAAGGGCATCCGCTTTGACGAGCGTATTGTGTATCCCAATACGCCTGAAATATTCGCGGTGAACCCCACCGGAAAAGTGCCGGCCATGACTACAGAGAAAGGCACGCAGCTCTCTGAGTCCAGTGTGCTGATAGAGTATCTGGAAGATGCCTACCCTGAGCATCCGCTATTCCCTGAGGATGTTGAGGTTAGAGGTAGGGTTCGGCAGTTAATGAAAGTGTCTGAGCTCTATCTTGAACTCGCTGCCAGACGTCTGCTGCCCGCGGTTCTGGGCAATGTCGAATTCCCGCAGGCTACGTTGGACGAAGTGAGATTGGTGCTGGAGCGCGGAGCACGCTCTTTAACGGCTCTGGCCGACTTCGGACCCTATCTTGTTGGATCTGAACTAACACTTGCCGATATTTATCTGCGTTATGCCCTGTCAATCCCCAAAATGGTGGGCCCGGCCAAGCTAGACTGGAATGTGATGGAGGCAGTGCTAGGACTTGCCGATTGGGATGCCATGATGGCCAGTACCGACATAGCTAAAAAAATTGACGCTGATCAAAAGGCAAACACGGCAGAATTTATGGCGTATATTTCTGCGCCTAAATAGAATCTGGTGAGTGGTGCACAAGCTAAGCCGATGAGCAGCCCAGGGAGACTGTGAGCGCGAGGATATCACTCATGCCTCGCCCGAAATTTTGCGAGAGTCTCGCGGCCCTACAAACCTGCCCTCAAGATATCGAATAATATCGGATGACTCATAGATCCACTGTACCTGTCCCCGGCGCTCCTCAACCCGCAGACAGGGCACCTTTAGATGTCCGCCGCCCGCGAGTAATTCCTCTCGCGCACTATAGGACCGCTTCACATCCCGGGTCTCAATGCTCAGCGACTGCCGCTTCATAGCGCGCCGCACCTTTACGCAGAATGGGCAGGCCCGATATTGGTAAAGCTCCAGATGGATAGTCTGCTGATCAATCTCGGCCTGCTGCTGCAGATCACGCTTGATGCCCTTGGGTGGAAAGGCCCAGTTTAGGAACAGAATAAATTTACCGAGGATCAATCGGATGATGCGCATGTTGTATTCCAGTGAATTGTTATAGTCGGCCTCCGACGACAGTTTATAAATGTCGGATGTTCTATCGATGGATAACGCTAGGATTTACGTAGAAAGTGGTGGGCCCAGAAGGATTTGAACCTTCGACCTGCCGATTATGAGTCGGATGCTCTAACCAACTGAGCTATGGGCCCCAATGAGGAGGTCAGTATTATAGATAAGAAAGGCGCTGCGGCACAGACCCGAGTCCAATTTTTATTATTCGATGAAAAGTAAGTTGCTGGGGGACCGCTATTTGCCATAACGCTGCAGTCAATAATCCCTGTGAGCGCACCTACTGAGTGGAGATTTGTGCTTTCGATGCTTGTAATGGCAAAAGTCTTATTTGTTTCCTGCCGATAGTAATTCGTTGAATGGTTTGTAGGAACTTCGTAAACGTTGGAAGTCGCCGCTGTTGACCAGCAACAGTCTAGTGTCTTCTCGTGCGGTGATCTTGCCATGCGTCAGCCGGTGCTCCTTGAGTGCTCGTGACCCCCAGCTGTCGCCTATATGCAGCTCATGATGCTCGGGTTCGCCGTTATCTTTTTCGAGTTCTTGCGTGAGGCTGCCGCTTAGTACGATATAGAAGCCGGCGGGCACCTCATTCGCGTACTGTACGACTTCACCCTGAGAGTAATCTAGGTAGCGGGTTGCTGGGCGATCACTCTCTGCCATGTACACAATGGTGCGTGGCATAAAGAAGTCAAACAGCCAATCGAGTGCCACTCTTACTTTGGTTGCCAGCCCTGGAAGCATACCAATATAGGCGGCTCGCCAAATAACCCATGCGACGATGCCGGTTACGCGTACCCCATAAATTTCCGCCACTCCGCGCCCTCCGCCGAGCGACGCCATGATCCCCGCCGCCTTGTAAGTGAAGCTAGCCAGATTTTGGCCACGCGTACGATGAAGAATATTCTGAGCCAGTAGCTCCGCTTGCGCGACGGCAAATTGGGCGGTGGGTGGCGCGTAGAGGGGGTTTTCTTGATCAGTGTTGAGGGGCACCAGCGCGGCATCGCCAATTGACCAAACGTTTGAAAGCCCGATCACTTCCAATTCCGCGTTTACGGCAATTCGTCCCCGCTGCAATTGTATGGGTAGAGATTTCACAAACTCCGAGGGGCCGTTGCCAATTGTGGTCACGATTGTGCGCGTCGGGAGAGATCGACCGTCATTGGTGTAGATGGCATGCTGGGTCGCCGAGTGAATCCCAGTGTTTAGCCAGACCTCTACGCCACGTTTCTCTAGCTGATTGAGCGCGTACGTGCTGAGATGTTCGGGTAACTCGGGCAATACGCGATTGCCTAGCTGAATCATTACCAGACGTATTTCGTGGCGCTGAATATTGGGATATTCGGGTAAAATACGGTCAACCATTTCTGCTAGTTCACCCATGGTTTCCACGCCAGAGAATCCGGCTCCTCCAATAACGAACGTTAGGGCGCGTTGTTTGATGTCAGGAAATCGTGTGACATCGGCCATTTCCATGCACTCAATAACACGGTTGCGTAGCCGATAAGCGTCGGACAGGTCCTTCATGGTTAGGCTGTGATGCTCAAAGCCCGGGAACAGCGACAGGTTGGCAACTTGCCCAGTGGTGATCACCAGATGATCGTAGTCGACCCGCTGCAGGATTTTCCTTTGGCCTTGAAGTAAAATAACCTGCTTGGCGTCGAAGTCGATGTCAGTCACTTCGGCAAGACGAACTCGCGCACCGTTGAGCAGATTACGCAGCGGGGTGACCGCATCCTGCGGGTTGAGAGTGCCCGCGGCGACTTCAGGTAATAGGGGTTGATAGACAAAATAATTGATCTTACTGATGAGCTCGATATCTAGGTCGCCCCGAGATAGCTTATGCAGCTTTGTGGCGGTAAACATGCCGCCAAAGCCGCCACCAATAATGACTACTTTTGGTTTTCGCACGTACAGCTAACTCCCTGCCTTTTGAGGCGAGTTCGCGCAAACGCGCATCGCTTGACCTGCTGCCGGACTAGTTTTCGTCCAGAAAGCTACGCAGATAGTCTGAGCGAGTCGGGTGGCGCAGTTTGCGCAGTGCTTTGGCTTCGATTTGGCGAATACGCTCTCGGGTAACATCGAACTGCTTGCCCACTTCCTCGAGCGTGTGGTCTGTGTTCATGTCGATACCGAAGCGCATACGCAGCACTTTGGCTTCCCTTGCAGTTAGGCCAGCCAGTACTTCCTTGGTGGCTTCTTGCAATCCCTGGCCTGTGGCTGAGTCCACGGGCGAGTGGATAGTGTGGTCCTCGATGAAGTCGCCCAGATGAGAATCTTCGTCGTCTCCAATAGGTGTTTCCATAGAGATTGGTTCTTTGGCGATTTTCAACACTTTTCGTACTTTATCTTCTGGCATTTCCATGCGCTCGCCCAACTCTTCCGGAGTCGGTTCGCGGCCCATCTCCTGCAACATCTGTCGCGAGATGCGGTTGAGCTTGTTAATGGTTTCAATCATGTGCACAGGAATGCGAATTGTGCGGGCTTGGTCAGCGATGGAGCGAGTAATGGCCTGGCGAATCCACCATGTTGCGTAAGTGGAAAATTTGTATCCGCGTCGGTATTCGAATTTATCGACGGCCTTCATCAGGCCGATGTTACCTTCCTGTATGAGATCGAGGAATTGGAGGCCGCGGTTGGTATACTTTTTGGCGATCGAAATTACAAGACGCAAGTTCGCCTCTACCATTTCTTTCTTGGCACGGCGTGCGCGGGCTTCACCCATAGACATATTGCGGTTTATTTCTTTGATCTCGGTGACCGTCAGTCCCGTTCTGTCCTCTAAGATAGCGATGCGGCGCTGGAGGCGTTGGATCTCCTCTTTATTTGCTGCCAGCTTTGGGCCGTAATCTTTTTTACGGCTGTGGCGAGAAACCCATTTTGCGTCTGTCTCGAAGCCCTGAAATGACACAATAAAGTCTTTGCGCGGCATCGCGCAGACCTTGACAACTAAACGCATGATCTGGCGCTCATGGTCACGCACGGCTAAAAGGACGATTCGTGGGGATTCTGTTATAGGATCAGAAATTCGCGGTGTAAATTTGAAGAACTTAAATAGCTCACCCAGCTTTTCCATTTCCTTGATGGAGGCTTTATCCAGACGCCCTTTGCTACCCAAGATTTTTTCAGTTTTATTATGTTGACGTTTGAGGGCGGTAAAGCGTTTTTTGGCTTCTATCGGATCGGGTCCGGTGTCGACTTCCTCATCGTCGTCACTATCTGAAGCGGGAGCTGCGGCGGCTAGTTCTGCCACTTCTGCAGCAGAAGGAACATTCTCTGCCGGGTCTAGATATCCGACCATTATGTCGGAGAGTCGTTTTTCCTCTTTCGCAACCAGATCATACTCGTCCAGAACATGCTTCACTGATCCCGGGAATAGGGCTACGGCAGCTAGCATCTCGCGGATACCTTCCTCAATGCGTTTGGCAATGACGATTTCACCCTCGCGAGTAAGCAACTCCACGGTACCCATCTCGCGCATGTACATGCGCACAGGATCTGTGGTTCGACCTACCTCAGTCTCTACGGCTGCCAATGCAGCAGCGGCTTCCGCCGAGGCGATATCGTCTGCCGCCGAATCTCCTTCGGTCATTATTAGGTCGTCGGCATCCGGTGCAGACTCAAATACCTGAATTCCCATGTCATTGATCATCTGGATGATATCTTCGACCTGATCCGGATCGGAGATATCTTGTGGCAGATGATCATTAACCTCGGCATAGGTCAGATAACCCTGCTCCTTTCCTTTGGCGATGAGGTCCTTGAGGCGAGACTGCTGTTTTACGACGTCTGTCATTGATCGGAGACCCTAAAAAATGGACAAAAAATTAGCCGAGCATTATAACCAGAAAACAACAGCTTACCTACACTAAAGTCACGAAAATTGACAATTGTGCCCTCTCATTGGCCTATAATTAACTCAGGCATACCTATATTGCTAACTTGGGGACATTTGGCGGTTTTTCAACCGGCCTCAGCATCGGTTAGCAGAGTATCTTGACTGCAAGGCGATAATAAGTTCAGTTCATCCTTGGGGCTTATTGCGCAACGCGTCCCGCTGCAGCTTTTCTTGAAGTAAGTCTTTGAGTTGCTGTTTTTCTAACTCACTCATTTCAGCGTAGTTGGTAAGTTTCAATTTGTCGACCTGCGCTGCCAATTTTGATGTGTGCGGCAAGTGCGCCAGCGCGGTCATCGTGTCTATGAATTGCTGCTCGATGGCGGTGGCCGGTATTAAACGCTCTTGCCCGGCCAGCCGACTTAACAGTTTGCCCTCGTCGGTTCCGTACCAGTGACCCAGTAACATCGCGGTGCTGGATTCAGGCCGACGATGCAGTAATTGCAGCAGTTCTCGCAGCAATTGCCCATCGTCTCCGCCGACACTGTCTATTCCGTCGTGCAGATCGGGGCTAACCAGTTGGGCTATGTTCGGCTGGTGCAATACCAAGGCAATGGCGGCCTGCGCTAGGTTGGAATAGCCCTTAGCCGGGGCCTGATGCGTGAAGCGCGCGGGTTGCCGAGGTTCTGGCTGCACCTGATCTGCCCCAGCAGCTCCATCGTAATCGGGTGGTGGTTCATAGTCTCGTTCGGAGCCATAATCTGACAGCGCCTCGGTGGGCGGTGGCGATGGCGCTTCCAGCAGCATTAGGCTACTTAACTCAAGCCCAGTGCGCTCCGCCAGCGCCTGAAACATCAATTGGCGGTAAACTCCTTCCGGTAGCTGGCGGACGTAGGGTAGGGCCAGTTTGCTCATGCGCGCGCGTCCATCGAGACTGGCGAGGTCGAGCCCCTTTGCTACCGCATCAAACAAGAATGTTTCCAGTGGCACTGCCTTGCCCAGCAGTGCTTCGAAATGAGCCTGACCGCCACCGCGTACCGTATCATCGGGATCCTGCCCCTCGGGTAGGAATAAGAATTTGGCTTGACGACCGTCTTCCATGCACGGTAATGCCGCCTCCAACGCTCGAAAAGCCGCTTTGCGTCCTGCCTCATCACCGTCAAAGCAGAATATAACTTCCGGGGACAGGCGATATATGCGTTCTAGATGCGTGTTACTGGTCGCAGTGCCCAGTGTCGCCGTGGCATAAGAGATGCCGTGCTGCGCCAAGGCAATCACATCCATATAGCCTTCTACTACGAGGATGCGTTCCAGCTTGCGCGTATTTTGGCGTGCCTGATAGAGGCCATATAGCTCACGGCCCTTATGAAAAATATCCGTCTCCGGTGAGTTGAGGTACTTGGGTTTGTCATCTCCAAGCACACGCCCACCAAAGGCAATGACCCGGCCGCGCCGGTCGTGGATGGGAAACACCACCCGATCTCTGAAACGATCATAGACTTTGCCGCTTTCGTTCTTGACCAGCATGCCGGTCTGTATCAGCAATTCGCGCAATTCATCGCCCCCGCCCAAGCCGCTGTGCAGGCTATCCCAGCCGGGCGGAGCGAACCCTAGGTTGAATTGCTTGGCAATTTCGCCCGACAGGCCGCGTGCTTTAAGATACTCCACTGCGCGATGGGCCTGCGGATGATCGCGCAATCGTTGTTGATAAAAAATGGCTACTCGCTCCATTACGGCATAGAGCGGTTTATGACTCACTTCTTGCTGTGCGGCATCGTGGCCGCCGCGACTCGGTTCACGTGGGATAGTCATCCCAGCGTTGTTGGCCAGACTTTCTACCGCTTGGGGAAATTCCAGGTTTTCATATTCCATCAGGAAGGTGAGGGCGTTGCCGCCGGCGCCGCAACCAAAGCAATAATAGAATTGTTTGTCGGGGTTGACGCTAAAAGAGGGACTTCTTTCCTCATGGAAAGGGCAGCGGGCTGAGTAATTTTTGCCCGATTTTTTCAGTTTGACACGCCGGTCGATCACTTCGACAATGTCGACGCGATCCAGCAAGTCATCAAGAAAAGCTTGGGGTATCCGTCCAGCCATGTGGAGTGTCGAACCAGTAAAACAGCCAGCTATTGAACCACGCCAGCGAGAAAAAGTTTAGTGTGTTAATTCAATAAATCACCCGGTAGGGCCTAGGCAGTCAGGCGTTGCTTCACCATGCTGCTGACCGCACCTATGTCTGCTCGGCCCTGCAGTTGAGGTTTGAGCTGCCCCATTACCGCGCCCATAGCGGACATCCCCTTAGCGTCACTTGCCGCTATAGCAGCGTCAACCATGGCGCTCAGCTCTTCGGCATCAAGCTGTGCGGGCAAAAATTCCTGGATAGTCTTAATTTCGGCGTCTTCTTGATCAGCCAGTTCTTGACGGCTGGCATTCTTGTACTGCTCAGCGGAATCGCGGCGTTGTTTGACCATTTTGTCCAACACTGCAAGAGCGCGATCGTTATCGACCTCTATGCGTTCATCGACTTCTATACGTTTGAATTCTGCGAGGATCAGGCGAATGGTGGAGAGGCGGTTCTTGTCTTTTGCTCTCATGGCGACCTTCATGGCCGCCCTGATAGATTGCGCGAGAGTTTCTTCGCTCATTCTGGGGGTCTTAGTACAAACGAACGTGCTTGCGGTTTTCGCGGGAGAGCTTTTTTAAGTGGCGCTTAACGGCCGCTGCTCCGGCGCGTTTGCGCACGGTGGTGGGCTTTTCATAATGTTCACGTTTACGAACTTCAGCAAGAACACCCGCTTTTTCACAGGAGCGCTTAAACCGACGTAGGGCGACGTCAAAGGGTTCGTTTTCTTTGATTTTGATATGGGGCATTAATTTCTGACCTCATTAGGGCTATATTTGGGTGCTAAGCGCAGTAACCACGCCCAACATCTTTAAAGGGCGCGCATTCTATCCCGAACCTAGGTGTTTTGCAAAGCCTCTCAAAGTGGTAATTTGGGGCCAGCGCTGGTTTGCTGCGCATTCAGCCCGTATTATGCTGCACCGTTTCGATAGAGTACTTGCGATGTTAATTTTGGGTCTTGAAACCTCCTGCGACGAGACGGGTGTCGCGCTCTACGACACTGAGCTTGGCCTGCTATCGCACGCGCTGTTTAGCCAAGTCGATATTCATGTGGAATACGGCGGTGTGGTGCCGGAACTGGCCTCCCGAGATCATGTACGCAAGACTCTGCCACTGGTCGATCAGGTGCTGCAGGAGGCTGATGTTGTCGCCCAAGACATTGACGGTGTGGCCTACACAGCAGGCCCGGGACTGGCCGGCGCACTGATGGTCGGCGCTACACTGGCCCGATCGCTGGCCTGGGGTTGGGGTGTGCCGGCGCTGGGTATTCATCACATGGAAGGTCATCTGCTGGCGCCCATGCTGGAGGCAGACGTGCCGCAGTTCCCCTTTATAGCACTTTTAGTATCCGGTGGTCATACCCAGCTGGTGCGTGTGGATGGCATTGGCCGCTATCGGCTGCTAGGTGAGTCTCTGGATGATGCGGCGGGTGAGGCATTCGACAAAGTGGCGAAAATGCTCGGGTTACCCTACCCCGGAGGACCCCATATTGCTCATATGGCGCAAAATGGCAATTCTCAGCGTTTTGATTTTCCCCGTCCGATGGTGAATCGACCAGGGTTAGATTTCAGTTTCAGCGGTCTCAAAACCTATACCCTCAATACTATTGCCGAGTGCCGACTTAGCGCAGAGCTTAGCGAACAAGACCGCTGTGATATAGCCTGTGCTTTTGAGGAGGCAGTGGTGGCCACGCTGGTGATTAAATGTCGCAGGGCGCTGCGTCAGGAGGTGCTTAAAACGCTCGTGATTGCCGGGGGAGTGAGCGCCAATACTCGCCTGCGGTCTGCGCTTGAAAAAGCGTTGGCGAAGGAGGGCGCCCGCGTCTTCTATCCGGCGCCCATGTTTTGCACTGACAATGGGGCGATGATTGCCTATGCGGGCGCGCAGCGCATGCAGGCCGGACTGGTGGACGATGCGAATACCCGCGTGCGCCCGCGCTGGCCCATGGAAGAACTGCCGCCCTTACCCGGCGTGGAGGTTGTCTGAATGAATATTGTGTATATCAAGGGTCTGCAGGCGCAATCGGTCATCGGGGTTTATGCGTGGGAGCGGGAAATTCGCCAGACATTGGTGTTAGATCTGGAGATGGCCAGCGACACAGCGCGCGCCGCCGCCAGCGATCAGATCGCCGACGCACTGGATTACGCGACTATTTCCAGTCAGGTGATTCGTTTGGTCGAGGGCAGTGAGTACCAGTTAATTGAATCATTGGCCGAAGAGGTGGCCCGAATGGTGTTGAAGGATTTTGGTGTGTCCTGGCTGCGGTTGCGGCTGAGTAAGCCGGGCGCAGTGGCTGAGGCTGAGGACGTGGGCGTTATTATTGAAGTTGGCGAGCGGCCCTGACAATGGCGCAGGTTTTTCTGGGGGTGGGTAGCAATATAGAGCGTGAGCGTTGCATTACGGCTGGGCTGGATGCGCTCCGCGGACTCTTTGATGAGTTGGCTCTGTCTTCAGTTTACGACAGTGACGCCGTTGGTTTTGAGGGGCAGCCTTTTTTGAATCTGGTCGCGGCGGTAAGCACTGAATTGTCGGTAGCAGAGCTAGCGGCAATACTGCGCCACATTGAGGTGGAGCATGGGCGCCCCGCTAATGCCACGCGCTTCAGTGCCAGGCACCTCGATATCGACATCCTGACCTTCGACAATGAAGTGGGCGTCTTGCAGGGTGTGCAGCTGCCGCGGGATGAAATTTTGGACAATGCTTTTGTGCTTTGTCCATTGGCAGAGCTTTCGCCTCACACACTACATCCGGTAATGAAACGCAGTTACCTGTCTCTGTGGCAGGCCTATGATCAATCCAGCCAAGCATTATCAAAAGTCGATTTTAGGTGGCGTGGTCAGGTGATTTCCCGCGCAAAATAAACGCCCCCCTTCACGCTCAGCTCGGGCGCAACTGCTCCAGCACACTGATGCGTTCTGCGGCGATGGCATCTCCCAAGGCTTTGCCGGTCAGTCCCGAGTCTTTGAATTGTTTTGCGCTGACCTTCCGAGCTGCCGCCAGCGCTTGGCGTAAATAGTTCGCTTGTGGGTAGATGCGGTCTTCGAATCCCAGTCTGCCGCGAGCATCTGCTTCGCAGGTCAGTAAAAAGGCCTCGAATCGATCTGGGCGGC
>CAJXWP010000029.1 GCA_913062625.1 uncultured Haliea sp.
TCGTCTGACAAAACCGTGGCGGATGAAAAGTTTTTAGTGCCGCGCAGGCTTGCACTAAGTAACATCAGTCTATGCACGGTCATGCTTGCCTATGCCGACGAGCCTATGTCAGATTTTCTGAAAGATGGTATGGGTTGGAACTTCGTGCCCGTAGCACTGGGCGAGAACATCAATAGGATCATTGTTTCGCTAGTACAAAAGGGAGAAATCAAACCTGCGATTGGTCGGGTCGTAGATTTTGAAGATATCCCGCGAACACTGCAAGACTTGGCTGAAAGAAAGACGGTCGGCAAACTTATCGCCATACCCTAGCGCTACAAAGTTCTGCAATTACTTTTATCAATCGCTGAATTGGACACCACACCAATACGTAACATAACATCACGCTCAACATCCTATGCCGAGCACAGCCGCGCAGTTAATCTGACCGCGGCCCGTACCTTATGATCGAGCCTTAATGCTCACGCTGGAGGGATGATGATTATAAGATTGCTGTTAACCGTACTGTTAGCATCCGCTGCCAGCTTAGTGTCCGCCTTTGTGGAAGAGCACCGACATACTGGAATATGTGATGCCTCCGGCGTTGTTGTAATAAGTAATGATGCGTTCGCTGTTGCTGACGATGAACTCAACAGACTGCTTGTATACAACCTTAATACATCTGGCCCAGAACAGTCGTCTCTCGAGCTTAGTGACTTCCTCAACCTGTATAAAAAAAGCGATGACACCAAGCCTCTGCACCGTAAGGCGACGAAAGAAGCTGATTTAGAGGGCGCTGCTCGTGTTGGTGATGTGATTTATTGGATTTCCTCGCATGGGCGGAATCGCAAGGGGAAGAGGGTAAAAGCTCGAATGCAGTTTTTCGCAACCAAAATTGACAGCGACGGTTCTAAGCCTGTTTTGCTACCTTTTGGTTCACCCTACACCCGTTTGCTGAAAGACATAATTGCTGCGCCACAACACCAGAGATTCCAACTCGAGGCCGCTGCCAAGCTTCCTCCCAAGGCGCAGGGTGGATTGAACATAGAAGCTATGGCTGATATGCCCAACGGGCATCTGCTCATTGGTTTTCGCAGCCCCACTATCTCGGGTAAGTCATTGATCATTGAATTAGAAAATCCTGGCGGCGTCATCGACGGAGAATCGGCGTCTTTCGGGCGCCCTAGGTTAATTGAATTGGATGGCGGCATCCGCGCTATGGCGTCGGAAGGTGGGCGATACATGATCATAGGCAACGAGCAGGATGCCGAGGCTGGACAGTCCTCCTTATTTCTCTGGGATGGCGACAGTGCTGAGATTGAAAAAATCGAAAGTCTGACCTTTGCAGACTTTAATCCCGAGGCCATTGCGGCTTTTCCAGATAAAAAAGGCGGCCAAATTCTGCTGCTATCCGACGATGGCATGAAAAAAGTCGATGGATCAACCTGTAAAACACTTAGTGACCCGAGGCAACGCCACTTCAGAAGTTTTTTGTATCGACACCCCGAACTTTTATTTTTTGACTAAAGTATTCGTGCTATTAATGGCGGGCCAGAAAATCATGTCTTGCTGCAAAGGGGTTGCGCGCGCCAAGGCAATCGTTGTCTTGGGGCATGTGCTAACCAGCTTCTCATCATTTTTTTACAACGCGTCACATTAAACTGAATTGCCATTGCAAATTGACGGCCTATTAAACACTAATTAATGTCGAGAACTTTACATTAATATTGAACACTAATAGGCCAACGGATGAGTAGGAAGCGAGGGTACTGAGTGTTGTATTGCGCTGACGCGCCCGCCCGCTGACGCCCTATTTGGTGCCACTGGGCCAATGACTTTCCCCCTTTGTAAGACTATGGGTTATCGTGAATCGGCTATTTTACGAGGGCATTTGTTGTGTCGGCCTGTTCGGACTGGTATGGTTGCGGGCTGTCTTTAAAATAATATCCGCCACATCACTACCGGGACTTATTATGTCCAGATGGACAAGCATTGCAGTCGTATTGACCCTGTTATTTTTGACTGCTTGTGGCGCTGGTGGCGACACAACCGTTACCAGTGCCAATGGTCTGCGACCGACTCAGCCCGATTTAAGCGACCAGTTGTTTCAAGCCAATGAGGTTCTCCAAGTTGATATTGAGATGGACCCCGATCAGTTCGATGTTCTACGAAATGAGGGCCGCTACCTCGCGACTATTGCCACGGGATGTGCGAAAGAGTTTGAATATAGCCATTTTAACGCCACTGTATCGGTCAATGGCGAGGTGCTGGACGACGTTGATATTCGAAAAAAGGGCTTTTTGGGGTCTCTTTCGGCGGGTCGCCCTTCGCTTAAATTGAACTTTGACACGCTTAAACCCGGCAGGCGCCTTTACGACCTAGAACGTATGACACTAAATAATAATAATCAGGATCCCAGCAACACGCATACTTGCATGGCCTATGCCCTTTTCACGGAGGCAGGCGTACCGGCGCCCAGATGTAATTTTGCTCGCGTCAGCGTCAACGGAAAAGACCTAGGCATTTATTCCCATGTCGAAAGCATCAAGAAACATTTCCTTAGGCGTAACTTCGATAATGACGCCGGTAATTTATATGAGGCTCAGATTGCGGATTTTGGCCAAAACCTGAAAGACAACTTTCAGCTAAAAACCAATGTAGAGGCCAATGATAGATCGGACCTCAGTGCAGTGGTTTCAGCGCTGAACGCTTCTGATGAGAATCTGCCAGGGCTTCTTTCTCAAGTGGTTGATTTGGACGCCTTTATAACTTTCTGGGCGATGGAAGCAATTACCGGCCACTGGGACGGCTCGACGTCAAATGCCAACAACTATCTTGTTTATGACAATCCCGAAAACGGTCTCTTTTACTATATTCCATGGGGCACCGACGCCGCTCTGGAACAAAACAGCCTATTAGCGCCCGGTACGGGACCGCTATATCGCTTTACCAATATTCCATCTCGCCTGTACAAAATTCCTGCATATAAAGAAAAATATGATGCTCGAATACTAGAACTATTGGAGCAGCTCTGGGACGCGGAATCGCTTAATGCAGAGGTTGACCGCATAAGAGACCTAACTCAGACACCCGAAGATAATATGCGACAGGTGCGCGCTTTTATCAGCGAATATGATGGCAAACTTAGGGCGGCAGTCGCGGGAGCGACGCAACAAAAAGAACGCACCATTGTTGATCAGGCTACGGTGTGTGATCCGAGTAAGTATATGACGCTCACTGGCAACATTATTAACGGACGCGGCACCGTTGAATGGGTCGATTTACAAGGCAACCTTATTACCGTGCCGGTCAGCGCCTCTCCCGCATCGGCAGGTGTTGGAGGGGGCCTGCCATCGGGCAGCGTTGTCATTGTGCTAACAGGTTTTCAGGACGGGGCGTTGATTATTTTCCCAGTACTAATAGAAAAAGATGAATTTGGCCGCCTGGAAGTTCCTCTTCAGGGGACTACGACGATGATCCTGCGCGGCAGTCTTGAGGAGGGTTTTCAAATTACTGGCGTGACCGGTGCAGGTATCATTTCCTTTGACGAACCGCCTACCCTCGGCGGCGTGGTGAATATGCGTTTTACGGCCGCCTTCGTGGAAAGTGACGGACTGTTTGACGGTGGCCTATGACCCATGCAGCTTAAACTCGAGCAGGCACAATACCGCAGCGATCACGGTGAACTGAGAAGCAAGGGCCACGATATAGAAAAGTCGTGTACGGCGGTGGTGGGCCAATTTTCTGCGCATACCCTTAAAGAGCAATCAGCAATTACCTTGGCTGATCGCACCGATTCCAAATTTCTATTGCCGGTGCGAGTGTTGCCGCGCTTTCTTGGCGCCTTGAATTCAGACTACACCATTCTCGAAGAATCGGGCCATCGTGTGTTTACGTATGAAAACACCTATTTTGATACGCCCGCCTGGGATCTCTATTTGCAACATCAGAATGGCAAGCTAAACCGACACAAGTTTCGTTTGCGCCGCTATCGCGAAACTGACATTTCCTATTTTGAAAAGAAGTTCAAAACCAATAAGGACCGCACGATAAAGGAGCGCGTCAACAGTGCAGACGTTCAGTCGAGCGATATTATTGTTGAAGAAGATATTGTTAAACCCAGTCTCTACGTGAACTATCGACGCGTCACGCTTTGGAATCATGCAGCCAACGAACGGCTGACCTTAGACTACGACCTTTGTTACCGGCGTCCAGAAAAAACTAAGGTGGCGAGGCTTGATGGCCTCTTAATCGCTGAGCTAAAGAGACATGGAAACGCTAGCGACTCACTTTTTGTCAAAACGGCCAAAGACCACGGGTTTTCGCCTAAAACATTCAGCAAGTATTGTACCGGGGTCTGCCTAACGGATAATGGCTCCCTTAAGAATAACCTTTTTAAATCAACACTTATCGACATAAAAAAAGCCAGCGAGCTATAGGAGCAACAACTGTATGAGTTTAACCCAGGACCCTGACTTTTTAATAAGACTGCTCATTAATATGGCGGCCGTTCTGATATTAATCAGGCTCGTATATTTTCGAGCGTCAAGGCATCGGGCCTATGCCAGTTCATTTATCTTGTTTGGCATGGGTGTATTCCTCGTCACTAGTCAGCTGTCGACCGTCGATATCTCACTCGGCTTTGCCTTCGGGTTGTTTGCTATCTTTTCCATGCTGCGTTACCGCACAGAATCCATCACGATCAAAGAAATGACCTACCTGTTTCTGGTGATTGCGATGTCGCTTCTGTCCGCCGTTGGAGACATGAGTCACCTAGAGCTTGCGCTACTCCTCGCTCTAGTCTGTGTGATGGCTTATATCACCGAAACAAGCCTGCTCCTGCCAGTGCTAGAGGAAAAAGCAGTCCAATATGAAAAAATAGAAAATATTCGGCCCGAAAGGAGAGCTGAATTATTAGAGGATCTCCGCACTCGTACGGGGCTAGATATTCGCAGCGTGGAAATTAATGAAATTAACTTTCTCAAAGACACCGCCCAACTGAAGGTTCAATATGTTCCCAGAGCGCCTGATGATTAAATCTAAAGCCACTGGCACTTGCGCTTTAATAGCGCTGGTTTTTAGCGCGTCAAGTTTAGCGGAGAAAGAGCGCTTACAGATCGGCGGTCAGGTACTGATGGATATGAATTATTTTGGGTCCTTCTGGAGCAAGAAGGGTGATAGCTCAAACACCAATGTGGAGCTTCGCGATGGCCGTATTCAGTTTACTTACGACTTCCCTGCGGGCTGGGAAGCTAAACTACAGGTCAATGCTGACGCCGATTCGAATGGCAGTGACGTCGATCTCGGCTCTACCTATATTCGCTATAATAACTGGAGGATAGCAGAGATCACATTGGGCAAAATGAAAGAGCCCATCGGTATGGAACGCAACACTCGAAGCGCCCGGCTCGTGACGATTGAAAGTTCCATGATGACCACATCATTCACACCTGGGAAAAACTGGGGCATACGTTTAAACAGTGCTACCAAGCGCAGAACGTGGTCGTTGGCGGCGACGGTAGAGGATGACAATGGTCAGAATGACGGCTACGAAGAGGACGAGCCGATTGCGCTCACGGGCCGATTTACGTTTGCTCCAATCCACACAGCTGAGCAGACGTTGCAGTTCGGAATTTCAAGCTCATGGCGAGACTGGAATAAAAATACTTTCCAGATTAAGGACCGGGCACAAGTCTCAAGTGCTGACAATGTGGTGAGAAGTGCGGAGTTCGCGGCAGACAATCAGATAGTCGTTGGGCTAGAGGGCGCCTGGAGTCGCAAGAGCTTGTTGCTGCAAGGTGAGTATATGGCCACGCGCGTCGAAGAGGTGAATGGTCCCGATTGGAATTATGACGGTTATTATTTTACCGCAAGTTATCTACTTACCGGCGAGCATCGCAAGCTCAACAAAGGCAAACTTGGCGCCGTAAAACCGACCGGTGACGGTGGGGCATGGGAGCTAGAAGGCCGTTACAGTTATGTCAATCTAAGAGACCGAGGCTTGGGTGCGAAGGCATCCATCACCACGCTAGGTGTCAATTACTATTACAGGCGCGATATCAAACTCATGTTGGCTTACCTTTACCCCGATATAGCCGGGAGTGTCACGAGCGATGAACTGGGCGGCCACGCGGTCTCTGCGCGCGTACAAGTGCTGTTTTAACTCAGGAACGGACAGTGCCTTTTTTCTAAACAGGGGGCTGATCTAATGGTCGTGCTTCACGTTAAGCATGGCTGCAGAGCCAGCGTCAGCGACTAGAACGCCATCACCGATTGAGTTCAAGCCATCCGATGGAGTGCGCACACCTTATTGCCGGCCGGGTCACGTAAATAAGCAAGGTAGATTGTTCCAATGCTGCCCTCGCGCGGGCCGGGCGGCTCTTCAATCGCTGTGCCGCCGTTAGCCAAACCAGCAGCGTGCCAGTCGTCAGCCATTGCCCCACTTTCCGCAGCGAAGCCTATAGTGCTGCCATTTCCGTGGCTAACGGGCTCACCATCAATGGGCTTGCTAATTGCAAATATCCCAAGCTTGGTAAAATAAAAACAGCGCCCCTTTTCATCTATCACTCCTGGCTCATGGCCAAGAGCGCCTAAGATAGCGTCATAAAAAGCTTTCGACTCGTTAATGTCGCTTGCGCCGACCATGATATGACTAAACATTTTTACTCTCCTTATATTGTCGGATGGGCGACTTCAAGCGGAAGTCACGATCGACGCGTTACTCACAAATTCACCCAAGGTCACAACAGTGTTATAACCGCGCCAATAAGTCCACCAATGACCAAAATTTGTGCCGGAAGAAAACTTAAGACAAACCCAAGTGTTCGAGATTTTGGCTCAACAACGTATCCTCTGAAGTACAGAAAGCGCCCCACCACAAAAATTAATCCCAGACCGGCAGACACGTCGGTACTGACATAATAGCCAAACATGAGCATTCCAGGTATCAATAGCACTAACATCTCAAGAGTATTTTGCTGAACTCGGTGGTACCTCTCGAAGGTTGGATCCCCTGAAACCGCGGGCGCAGCAACCCCGTACGTTCCGCGCGCTTTTCCCACCAGCATACCAAATACCGAGTATTCAATCAGGGCCAAGGCAATTACGATTGTCACTGCTTCCACATCATTCTCCTAGAAGTCAAAAAGATCCAAACAAGTGCTTAAAAGCTGAGGCATCCACTGTAACAACGTGATGCTGACTTGGACAGTGTTGGATTACCGCCTCGCCCGAGCAGGACGACAGTACAGTGCGCGAAGAACAATCCCTGTGCACTCGCGATCGATAGCAGGTCGTGCTGCGCTTGCTGCCCTCGCTAGCTTATATTGCCAACAAGTCCTGATTCTCGATGACTGTGAGTCCTTGGCTGTCTGCGGCCATTGCCGCATCTACCACTGAAAGCGCCACCTGTTGCAGGGTGACGGGGCTTTCAGGCAAAAACTTAGATACCACCACC
The DNA here is from genome assembly GCA_913062625.1 of uncultured Haliea sp. Taxonomy (GTDB): domain Bacteria; phylum Pseudomonadota; class Gammaproteobacteria; order Pseudomonadales; family Halieaceae; genus Marimicrobium. The sequence goes on from CAJXWP010000029.1 coordinate 7,436, forward strand.
GGCAACCGGCGCATCAGCCACGCAACAGGTGACATAAACAACCCCAATGGGACAGCAGTTCCGGCGGCCGTATAGCGTGTGCCGTAAATCGCCGAAGGGTAGAGCACCGTTGCCGCGTTGTCAGCTGACGCCCTCGTATAATCAGCTGCGGCCTCACTAGCCTGCTGTTTGCCCACGTAATAGCCAAAACGACTGGAGCGCATCAAGACCGGGATATGCGCGCTGAGTAACACCAGACGTTTAACACCTTGACGCTGCGCTTCGGCGATCACAGCACTATTGGCACTACCGTTGATCGTAACCTGTTGCTCGAAGGCATCCTGGTTAAACGTTGGCAGCGGAGGCGAACCGACAAGACACACAATGACATCTGCAGACGCCACCAACAATGGATCTGGATTAAGAGCATCTCCCGCAACCCAACTGACTTGATTCAGCCATGAGGGCCGAGTTCGTTCCAACTGAGCCGGCATCTTGCCGCTACGCGACACACTGGTACAGACTGTGCCACGAATCGCAGCAAGCTCAAGCACCTTACTGCCGACAAAGCCATTGCCACCATACACTAGGAGACGAGTCGGGATAGTTGAGTCTGCCATAAAGTTTTCCTTAATTGCTAGTATGTGTACGCACATAACGGCGAACCAGTTTACGGCAAGGAGACACTTCACCCGGAGATAGACCGCAGGTGCGACCCAAAAGTGCCGAATTGCTTAGACTGGCCCTTGAGCGTTCTCAATTTTCCCTGGTCTGATCCGACGCAGAGCACAGCCCCGGCCCGCGCAGCCCGCGCGCAGCGTGCCAATGACGGCCAAGCCTGCATATCAACTCAGAAGGACTCCCTATACGCCAACATCCGCACTGAATAGTGTCTAAGTTCGCTTTTTACTGGGGAGTCTACCCCCTAGAACATACTCTAAATCCGTCTGGCAATAACGCCGAGGCAAACGTTTGAAAAGCAGCGTTTAACCTGCCATACAATAATATGAACTATAGAAGGACATGCACGACAGGTTCTGAAAGATCTTTATTCACGGATAAATACGTCAAGATATTTTGCCCTCGCGGTCGGCGCTATCCTGCTGTTTTTTGTAGAAAAGGACGTAGACTGCCCACTGACATCTATCAAATGGCTGTTTCGCTTATCTCAGGTTTAGCGACCAACAATGTACTGCCAGCAACATTGAGAGAAGCCTTTCGGGCTGATCTTCTTGGCACATTGCCAAACCTATCCCCTACGCTAATGGTTTTACTGATCAGACAGAACCCGGAAGCCGATAGGATCGAATTTTACCTTTTCAATAAATACGTTATCGTTAAGCTGAGCCAGCTGATTTGTCTATTTGCATTGCCAAGCATTCCTTAAGGCCTTTTTACACAACGGTATATCAGCAGTTGGCCAGCTGCAGTGGGCCGCTGCGATGATCGCTTCAGTCCGGGCGTTGCACGCTGACGGATCTTCGCAACAGGCCCCGTGGTTGAAAAAGTCACCAAATTCAACCACGCCGTGTTTAAGACTTTCACATCTGTAATCTTGTGCTAAATTTATAGTGATCGTCGGCTCGATGTAAGAGAAAGGCTTCACAGGCAGACGACGTCCAAAATCCTTCTGGAAACCAAAACAAGGAAGTTATGGTTATGGAACAATCTCTTTTGTCTCACCCACGCGGAGATCACCCCCTCCCTCCGCCAGAAAAACTCGGTTATCTGGCCCTGTCCCGCACTACGGACAGAGTGCTACAAATTTTACTCGGTGGAGATCTGGCTCGTTTAAGGGCAGATTCTGTAGCGGAATCACTGGGCATGAGTAGCACTACCCTCCGCCGACGTCTGCGCGCTGATCATACCTGCTACCAGTTCCTACTTGATAGGGCACGGCAGTATCGCTGCGAGCAGGTTTTACGCACCATGTGGCGGCCCGGAAAGTGCCTAGCGGAGGAACTGGGCTATCTGGAGGTTAACAGCTTCTACCGTGCCTTCCGCCGTTGGACCGGATTGAGTTACAGCGAATACAAGGTACGGTATGCCGTGTAAGTGCGATACTGAGCGCCTACTCTCTGTAGCCCAACTGTTGTGTTTGCCCGTGGAGTGCAGGCACGACAATCAACGTCTCTATGAGCGGTTTGCCCTTGATCAGACGTACCCCCGAGGGTTTCCCTCCTGCCAGCGCCAGGTGTCCTCACACATCTGTGCTAGTCCACGGAAAGCCTTCCACTGCAATAGTGCCTGCGCTAATCTCGGATCGGCCCAGTATGCAGCGATATCGCCCGGCCGTCGCTCCACAATCTCATAAGGTATAGCCCGCCCGATGGCGCGCTCAAAGGCGTTCACCATCTCCAGCACCGACACCCCATTACCGGTTCCTAGATTAATCGTATGCAGGCCAGGCTTGCCACAAATGTAATCCAGTGCGGACACATGCCCCTCCACCAGGTCCATCACATGAATATAGTCGCGAACACCGGTACCGTCCGGGGTGGCGTAGTCCCCACCAAAAACGAGTAATTTGTCACGCCGACCTATAGCGACCTGCGCGACAAAGGGCATCAAATTATTAGGAAAACCGTGAGGGTCCTCACCAATGAGGCCACTTGGATGAGCGCCCACCGGATTAAAATAGCGCAGCCGGCCAATACTCCAGTCGGGATTTGCATGCTGCCAGTCCGCCAAAATATGTTCCACCATAAGCTTGGTGCGGCCATAGGGATTCGTCGGTGCAAGCGGAAAGCTCTCTTGAATAGGGACTGAAGCGGGATCGCCATAAACCGTAGCCGAAGAAGAAAATACGATAGTCTTCACCCCTGCCTGTTGCATCGCCGCCAGTAGGATGAGCGAGCCCGACACATTGTTATCGTAATACTCCAACGGCTGATCGACAGACTCCCCCACCGCCTTGAGACCGGCGAAGTGTAATACAGCAACAATCGTATGGGCCTCGAAAATGCGGTCTAGGCAATCACGATCTCGGATATCGCCGCGTATAAGCGTTGGCTTCGCAGCACAGATATCCTGCAAACGCTCTAACGCGAGGGCACTGCCATTGCACAGGTTATCCAATACCAGCACCTCATAACCCGCCTCTATCAGAGCAACGCAAGCATGGCTGCCAACATACCCTGCGCCACCTGTGACCAATATCGTACCCGTCATGGCGTTGATCCTGAAGATTGATTAAAGTTAAACACTAAAAGTATAACCGATTGGAGGCAGCGGGAAACCCATAAGCTCACCGCCCATAAAAATCTCTATTGATGACATGATATAACCTATAAAACGGTCTATCATGCATTGGTAAAAGACCCGTGGTAAGAAATTCCAATGCATATACTTGTGACCGGCGCAGCCGGGTTTATCGGCTATCACCTCAGTGAGAAGTTGCTGGCACGCGGTGACACCGTAACAGGATTGGACAATCTCAACGATTATTATGAGGTTAGCTTAAAGGAAGCCCGCTTAGATCGGCTGAATACCCAACCCGCTTTCACGTTCGTCCGCGCCGACCTTCAGGACCGGCCGGCCATGGAGGCCTTGTTTACCCAAAACAGTTTTGATGCCGTTATTAATCTTGCCGCACAGGCGGGAGTCCGCTACTCGCTAGACAATCCCCATGCCTACATCGACAGTAACATTGTGGGCTTTACCCATATCCTGGAATGCTGCCGCCACCACAAGATCGGGCACCTTGTGTACGCCAGCAGCAGCTCCGTCTACGGCATGAACGCTTCGATGCCATTCTCTGTACATGACAATGTCGATCATCCGATTTCACTTTACGCGGCAACCAAAAAAGCGAATGAGTTGATGGCTCACACCTATTCACACCTTTACAATCTCCCCACCACAGGTCTGCGATTTTTCACCGTTTATGGGCCTTGGAGCCGACCCGATATGGCACCATTTCTGTTCACCAAAGCCATCCTCACGGGAGAGCCGATTCAGGTATTTAACAACGGCGAGATGCAGCGAGATTTCACTTATATTGACGACATCGTTGAAGGCATCATTCGGGTCACCGACCAACCGGCCAGCCCGAATCTAGACTGGGATGCGACATCACCGGACCCTGGCACCAGCAGCGCGCCCTACCGACTCTATAACATCGGTAACAATAATCCGGTCTCGCTGATGGACTTCATTGGCGCCATAGAAACGGCACTTGGTAAGACGGCAGAAAAGGAATTTCTGCCTATGCAGCCTGGTGACGTCGCAGCGACCTACGCGGACATTGATGCACTGGTTGATGCCATCGACTATCACCCTCAAATGCCGGTACAGGATGGCATCAATAATTTCATTGCGTGGTACCTAGAATACATGGACAAGGCAAAACAATGAATGTAGTCATGATTGGCGCGGGTTACGTCGGATTAGTCTCTGGCGCCTGTTTCGCTGAGTTCGGCGCGAATGTCACTTGCCTTGATGTTGATGAAAGCAAGGTCGAGGCATTGGGAGCTGGCAAAATACCCATCTATGAACCGGGTTTGGATGATCTCGTACTGCGCAACGTAAAGGCTGGGCGACTTCAGTTTTCTACCCACTATGAGGACTGGATTGACAGTGCCGACCTGGTCTTTATTGCGGTAGGCACACCCTCACGCAGAGGAGACGGTCATGCGGACCTGAAATATGTTTATGCGGCCGCCGCCGAAATCGCCACACATCTGAAGGGATATACCGTGATTGTGGACAAGTCCACAGTGCCGGTTGGTACCGCCCGCGAAGTCAAAAATGTCGTTCAGCAGGTCAACCCGGAGGCAGATTTTGACGTCGCATCCAACCCCGAGTTTTTGCGGGAAGGTTCCGCCATTAGCGACTTTATGCGGCCCGACCGCGTCGTACTTGGAGTGGAGAGTGAGCGCGCAGCGCACCTGCTACGCGAGTTATACCGTCCCCTCAACTTGATCGAAGCGCCCATCCTTGTCACAGACCTGGAGAGTGCAGAAATTACTAAATACGCTGCTAACGCCTTCCTTGCTACCAAAATAAGCTTTATTAATGAAGTGGCGCAATTATGTGAAAAGACGGGCGCCGACGTACATGCTGTAGCAAAGGGTATGGGGCTGGACGGGCGCATTGGTAAAAAGTTTTTACACGCTGGCCCGGGTTATGGCGGATCCTGCTTTCCAAAAGACACGCTGGCGATGATCCGGATGTCACAAGAAGCAGGCGCTTCCAGCAGCATCGTGGAGGCGGTGGTTGCGGTGAATGCCGCACAGAAATTGCGCATGGTGGTAAAAATTGAGCAGGCTTTGGGTGGCAGCGTCAAGAATAAAACCATCGCTGTTCTGGGGCTTACGTTTAAACCCGAAACTGACGATATGCGCGATGCGCCCTCGCTGACCATCCTGCCTGCACTGCTGGAGCAAGGCGCACGCATCACTGCGCACGATCCCGAGGGAATGAACGAAGCCCGCAAGGAACTTCCCCAGACCATGGAGTATCGGGATACTATCGAGGAAGCGGTGAAGGGCGTGGACGCCATTGTTCTGATGACAGAGTGGAATGAATACCGAGGGTTAGATCTGAAAAAATTAAAAACCTTGATGAGCGGTGATGTTTTCGTTGACCTTAGGAATGTGTATGAAGCGCAACAAATGGAGGCATGTGGGTTCGCCTATAGCTGCGTGGGACGTCCAACGACGCTGCGCTAGCATCAAGCTATTAGACCGGGCTGCGCTCGGACAGCAGCCATGCCAAACTTAGGCTGCTAGGCCGCCTTGCTCAAAGACACCGCAGCGGGCACTAGGCCAGCTTCTCAAAATATTGAATGGCTTTACGCAAACCCTCTTCGAGCTGAATTTTTGGCTCCCAATTCAGTGTGGACCTTGCTACATCGATATTGGGCTGACGTTGCAGAGGGTCGTCACTGGGCAATGGGTGCAAAACCAGACTGGAACTCGATTGCGTAAGCTCCATGACTTTCTCGGCGAGCTCCCTAATGGTGAACTCATAAGGGTTACCCAGATTTATCGGACCGACAATCTCATCCCCAGTGCCCATCAACATCACAATACCGTCAATGAGATCATCAACGTAGCAAAAAGAACGCGTTTGGGATCCATCGCCAAAAAGCGTGATCGGCTCATTGCGCAGTGCTTGCATTATAAAATTTGACACCACCCTGCCGTCGTTGGGATGCATCTTAGGGCCATACGTATTAAAAATACGGGCCACTTTTATCCGCAACTGATGCTGCCTGTGATAATCGAAGAAGAGTGTTTCAGCGCACCGTTTCCCTTCGTCATAGCAAGAGCGCTCGCCTATGGGGTTCACATGCCCCCAATAACCTTCAGGCTGAGGATGCACCTGTGGATCACCATACACTTCGCTCGTGGACGCCTGGAATATTTTAGCGCCGGTACGCTTGGCTAGGCCTAGCATATTGATTGCACCATGCACGCTAGTTTTTGTCGTTTGCACCGGGTCGTGCTGGTAATGTATTGGCGACGCAGGGCACGCGAGATTGTAAATTTCATCCACCTCAACATACAGTGGAAACGTCACGTCATGTCGCATCAATTCAAAATTCTTTTTATCCAACAGATCAGTAATATTGCCTTTACTGCCGGTAAAGAAATTATCCACACAAATGACGTCGTGACCTTGAGCCACTAAACGTTCGCATAGATGGGAACCCAAAAAACCGGCGCCGCCTGTAACAAGTATTCGCTTTCGAGAGTGCATGGTATTTTTATTGCTTTGACTAAAACCTGTTGCTAATAGTAGTGAAATTGCTGAAGGCGGGGAAGCTTTCTTGTATCAACTCACCGGTGTTTTTAAGTCTTTAGTGCTGACTCGGCTACCTATACCTGAAGACTTCGATGCGGCCATTACCCGTTAATTGTGAACGGGGATGTTCAAAAGCAGCAGCTGCATAATAACGGTACCCTGATTTTGTAAATATACGCGTCTACCCACCAAACATTTACTGGTTTGGATCACTGTTTACGCGTCGAAGGGGTGGCGCAGGACAATGGTCTCCACACGATCGGGGCCAGTGGAAATAATATCAATAGGGGCTCCCACGACCTGCTCAATCTTGCGAATATAGCTTCGCGCGGCCTCCGGGAGTTCTGCTAAGGTTTTCGCTCCAAGCGTAGACTCGCTCCATCCAGAGACCTCTTCATAGACAGGCACAAGACCCTCATAATCATCTGAATCCATTGGATTTGACACTGGATTGCCGTTCTTGCCGGTGTAGCCTACACAGATACTGATCGTCTCAAGCCCGTCCAGCACGTCCAGCTTAGTGAGACACAAACCACTGATAGAGTTAATGTTGACAGCCGTGCGCAACGCCACCGCATCAAACCACCCGCAACGCCGAGGACGACCTGTAGTCGCCCCAAATTCATGACCCTTTTTAGCAAGATACTCACCAGTAGCATCAAACAATTCCGTGGGAAAGGGGCCTGACCCGACTCGGGTGGTGTAGGCTTTGGTAATACCCAGCACGTAGTCGAGGTAAAGCGGACCAAAACCGGAGCCCGTTGCCGTTCCGCCAGCAGTGGTGTTGGAACTCGTCACAAAAGGATAAGTGCCGTGGTCGATATCAAGCAGAGAACCCTGAGCGCCTTCGAACATTATATTGGTTCCCGCCTTACGGTATGCATGAAGAAGAGAGGTCACATCATCCATCATCGGCAGTAATTCTCGGCCCATCTCCAAGGATTCGGTCAGTACCTTGTCTACATTCAACGCTTCAACTTGATAATACTTCTCCAGGAAAAAGTTATGGTATTCCATCACATCGCGCAGCTTGCGAGTAAAACGCTGTTCATCCTGCAGATCACCCAGTCGCAGACCTCTTCGGCCGGCCTTATCTTCATAGGCAGGCCCAATACCACGCCCGGTGGTACCAATTTTTTCGTTGCCACGCTTGGACTCGCGAGCCTGATCGAGCGCGACATGGTAGGGCAGGATCAGCGGGCAGGCAGGCGATATTTTCAGGCGATCACGCACGGGCACACCCTTGGCCTCCAACTCGCGGATCTCCTTGAGAGCAGCCTCGGGAGACAAGACCACGCCATTGCCGATCAGGCAGGCTACATTTTCTCGCAGAATACCTGACGGTATAAGATGCAATATGGTTGTCTCACCCTCAATGACCAGCGTATGACCTGCGTTATGTCCGCCCTGAAACCTTACCACCGCACCGGCCTGGTCGGTCAGCAAGTCCACGATTTTGCCCTTGCCTTCATCACCCCACTGGGTGCCCAGGACTACTACATTTTTACTCATTGATTAAGCTCTTGTATTGAATTTGGTTGCAGTTTGCGTTCATAGGCGCGCAACCCTAATCGCTGTCTTTTAAACTCAGGGGCTTGACCTGCCAATGGCCATCGTGCTCCACAAGATGGCGGTCACATTGCGGATCCGGCGAACCTGAAAGACAGTCGATCACCACCTCTCCTTCCGCGCGCAATTCTCGTACCCGTAAATTCAGCGCGGGATCGTCTGCGTTCGGCATACTGATAGCCTGCTGCTTAGTGGCAATCGTTGGTAGCATTGCCATTAAAGACTTCAAATCGGTGGCAAAACCGGTTGCAGGTCTGGCTCTACCAAACACAGCACCCACGTCGTTATACCGACCACCATTGGCAAGAGCCTGACCACAACCAGAAACATAAGCAGCGAACACCAAACCCGTGTGATAGTGATAGCCACGCAATTCAGACAAATCGAAGTATATATCCAACTCGGGCGACTGCCGACGAAGATGATAAGCGACCTCCTCCAAGGCATCGATACCTGTCAGGGCGCCCGGCACTGTTTCAGCAAACAGGGACCGCGCCGCTTCGAGAACGGTCTCGTCTCCATGCAAGTCCACGAGGGCAATAATCAGTGCTGCGATATCGGGCTCTATTCCGACAAGCGCAAGGTTTAGGTCAGGCACTGACTTGCGCTGCAAGGCGTCAAACACAGTGGCCTCTTGCTCAGGACTGAGACCAGCAGTGGCCAGCACAGCCTCATAGATGCCCACATGCCCAAGATCCAGAGTGATTCCAAAAAGACCCGCCGTCTCCAAGGTCGCCAACATCAGGCGCACAATTTCGACATCAGCCCCCAAACTGTCGTCGCCGTAGAGCTCAGCGCCCAATTGGATTGGTGACCGCGAGGCCATCAGAGACTTAGGACGTGTGTGTAACGTAGACCCGGCATAACATAAGCGGGTAACCCCATCCTCTGCTAGGCTGTGAGCGTCAATTCGGGCGACCTGAGTAGTTATGTCCGCACGAATACCCAAGGTGCGACCGCTGAACTGGTCCGTAAGTTTGAAGGTGAGGAGGTCAAGATCCTCACCCAACCCCACCAACAAAGATTCAGTAAACTCCATGAGAGGCGGGATTACCAAGCGATATCCCCAGCTGCGATACACGTCAAGTAGGGCGCGTCGAAGGGTTTCAACCGCCTCGGCCTGACCTGGAAGAATCTCTTCCATCCCATCAGGAAGCTGCCAGTGATCTACCCTTGTCATTTTATTTAACAAACCCTAATGCACCAAATACAATATAAGGACACCAAATAGCATACTGCCTAGACCAACATTGCGAATCACCCGATCATCCGTCTGCTCCACAATTACAAGCATGGTGCGCCAGCGGTTTGGGCTAACAAACGGGACCATCCCTTCGATAATAAATACCAAAGCAATCGCTATCGGAAGTACCTGCCAGAAGTCCACATGCGCCCCTGACTAAGTCCGCTACTTCCCGCCTTTAGGATCTTTTAAATATCGAAAAAACTCGCTATCGGGCTGCAGCAACATAATGTCCCCATTGCCCTGAAAAGCATCTTGATAAGCTCTTAGGCTGCGCGTAAACGAGTAAAACTCCGGATCTTGAGTAAATGCGGCTGCGTAAGTAGCCGTGGCCGTGGCATCACCCTCACCACGAATTAGCTCCGAATCTCGGTAAGCATTGGCCTCCAACACGGTGACCTCCCGATCAGCAGCCGCACGAATACCCTCTCCCAGCTCTTGGCCCTGAGATCGATGCTCGCGCGCCTCTTTCTCTCGCTCAGCATTCATGCGCCTATAAACAGACTCTGACACATCCGGCGGAAGATCGATTTGCTTCACACGCACATCAACAACTTCGACACCCAGCTCCTGCTGCGCAACAATCGTCATTTCCGCTGTAAGCGCTTGCATTAACTCATCACGCTCACCGGAGACCACTTCCTGAATCGTACGGATAGCGACCTGGTTACGTAGCCCGTTGTTAATCCGCTGTGCCAAAAGCGCCATCGCCCTCGATTCCTCGCCATTGGTGGCGGTATAAAACTTCTCTGTGTCAGACACCTTGAACTTCGCATAAGAATCCACAATCAACGCTTTCTTTTCCTGCGTAAAGAAGCGCTCAGGCGTTGAATCTACGGTCAAAACTCGGCCATCAAATTTTCGCACGTTGTTGACGAAAGGAATTTTTAGATGCAGACCGGGCTCGATATTAGAATTAACCACCTCGCCAAACCGTAACAGCACACCGCGCTCTGTTTCTTTGATCACGAACAGCGACTTACTGGCAATTAGCAACAAAGACAGCGCAACAAAAATGAATACCACATTACGTCCAGACATGTTCATCGCCCTCCCCTGCGGCCATCGGATACTGCGGCATCATTGCGCAGTTGCTCGGTGACAGCGTTAGTCAATTCTCGGATATTGGAGCTGTTCACTTTGACGCCACCCCCAGAAGTGTTGCGCTGGCTGCGCTCGGCCAGCTTGTCCAGCGGCAGATACATCATGTTATTACCGCCTTCGACATCGACCATCACTTTGCTGGTCTCAGAGTACACTTTCTGTACAGCGTCCAAATACAGACGCTCACGGGTCACTGCGGGTGACTTCTGATACTCCGTCAAGAGCTTCGTAAAGCGCTCTGCTTCACCCTCTGCGTTGGCAATAACCTGCTGCTTGTAAGCATTAGCTTCCTCAATCTGACGCTGAGCGCCACCGCGAGCCTCAGGGACTATGCCATTGGCATAGGCTTGGGCTTCGTTTTGCACACGCTCCTCATCTTCACGGGCCTTGATCACGTCATCAAACGCAGCTTGGACCTGTGTGGGGGGCTTAGATTCGTCAACTGTCACCTTGCTGACCAGTATGCCTGTTTGATAGAGGTTGATGTAATCCTGAAGCCGTCGTTGGACATCGACTGCAATCTGCACACGCCCTTCGGTCAGCACCATGTTCATACTAATCCCACCCACTACGTGGCGCAGCGCACTTTGGGCAGCATGCTGCAGCGAGCGCTCAGGATCCCGTACCTTCAACACAAAATCAACGGGATTGTCTATGACGTACTGAACTGACAGCTGTACTTCAACGATATTTTCATCCTGAGTAAGCATAATTTCGCGCAAACTTATGGAGCGAACCTTGGTGACATTCAACAAGGTCACACTATCAATAATGGGCGGATTCCACTGCAGTCCAGGCTGCACGGTATCGTAATATCGACCAAAACGCAGTATGACACCGCGTTGCTGCTGGTCGACCTGATAGACGCCCATCACGGCCCACACTAACAACGCCAAGACCACCAAGACCACCACCACCGCGCTGGAGAAAGCAGGGCTACTCCCACCGCGGGATGATCCACCCCCACTGCCACCGCCGAACAAGCCTTGCAGCTTAGCTTGCAGCTTTTTTAGTGCTTCATCCAGATCAGGCGGCCCTTGATTGCTATTATTGCCACCCCAGGGATCCTTGGGCTTATTACCACCACCCGTAGGTTCATTCCAGGCCATAACTAACTCCTAATTTAAACAATAAAACCAGTCTACCAAATTTTTTGCTCAGGGTACGCAGTAGCGTCACTTTGCCGACAACTAAAACAGCGGCTCAGGCCCTTTCTTCATTAAGCGGTTCCAGTCCGCGCGCGGCAGATGCACACGCAAACAAGCCACACCAGCGTCGTCGTAGTCTTCGCGCTCTACCGCACCGAGACTGTAGAACGCAGCACGCAGGCCGCCTTGATCCGGATCGAGATACAGTTCTTCGTCTACCATGTCCTGGCCAACCAGCTCAGCAACGGCCTGCAGGAGTAGATCAACGCCTGCGCCCGTGGCTGCGCTGAGCCAGACTCGCTCGGGCCGCCCCTCGGCGTTGCGCTCCAAGCGTGGCGACTGTTCCAGCAAATCAAGCTTATTAAAAACCTGCAACTGAGGAATCCCCTCTGCGCCAATCTCGGTCAGCACATCGTGCACCTCGGATATATTGCCGTCCCGCTCGTCGCTAGCGCCATCAACCACATGCAGCAATAGATCAGCGTTCAGCGTTTCTTCGAGTGTTGCCTTAAACGCTTCCACCAGCTTATGGGGCAAGTGCGCGATGAAACCCACCGTGTCGGCCAGCACAACAGGGCCCACGTTTTCAAGCTCTAGGCGCCGAAGCGTAGGATCTAGCGTAGCAAACAGTTGATCAGCCACATACACCGTTGATTCAGTCATGTAATTAAATAGGGTGGACTTGCCGGCATTGGTATACCCCACGAGTGAAACCGTGGGTATCTCTGCTCTCTTACGGGACCGACGACCCTGATCGCGCTGTTTACGCACTTTTTCCAGCCTTGCGGTGATCGATTTGATCCGTGCACGCAACAAGCGACGGTCTGTCTCTAGCTGCGTTTCACCAGGACCGCGCAAACCGATGCCACCTTTTTGACGCTCTAGATGCGTCCAGCCTCGCACTAAGCGAGTGGCTATATGCTGCAATAGCGCCAGCTCGACCTGCAGTTTGCCTTCATGGGTCCGAGCCCGCTGAGCGAAAATGTCCAGAATCAAACCGGTGCGATCCAACACCCGGCACTCCAGTTCCTTTTCCAAATTACGCTCTTGGCTTGGGCTGAGCGCATGATTAAACATCACGACCTCGGCACACTGCTCGTGCACTTGCTCCTTAATTTCCGCAAGCTTTCCGCTTCCTACAAACGTGCGGGCATGCGGCACATCACGGCTACCCATTATGTAGGCAACAGGATCACCGCCTGCAGACAAGACGAGCTCCTCAAACTCACGAGGATCTTCACACTGAGACTCACTGCCAAGCTTCAAATGGACAAGGACAGCACTCTCTCCGGAATCGGGACGATCAAAAAACAAGGCTACTTAGCCAAGTCAGAATGAGCCGGCAATACAGAGCCTTTAGGCATCCAACGAAAAAGCATTTAACTGGCTTCTTCGCCTTCTTCCTCGGGATGCTGTAACGGTATGCGGACCACTCGGGAAGGAACGACGGTGGAAATCGCATGCTTATAGACCATCTGGCTAACGGTATTTTTAAGCAGCACAACAAACTGATCAAAAGACTCAATCTGCCCCTGCAGTTTGATGCCGTTCACCAAGTAAATTGCCACTGGGACGCGTTCCTTACGCAAAATATTCAAATAAGGGTCTTGTAGCGTGTGCCCTTTCGACATAACTTACTCCTAATAAGGCTCAAATAGAGCCGAAATATTATAAAAAAAACAACCTCTTACCGCCCTCAAATAACCAGCACTACTGGTTTTGACAGTGGATAACGGGTCTTGGATTCGACCAGCCACATTATAATGTATTTACACCACGTTTATAGTGGGGCCTGAGCAAGATAGTTCAAGGCTAAATCTAGCGGTTTCTTTCCTGGTGATAATTTTAAATCTTGAAATAGGCTATTTTGGGCGAACTTACCTGCATAGTCGGTGTAGATCCAACCAAGTTGCGGCCACTTTCGCAACCATGTGAGTTGTCGCTTAGCCAGCTGGCGAGTTGCTGCTAACGCATTCTTAACCGCTTCATCAAGGCTACACTCTCCTTCTAGGTGCTGCCAAAGTTGTCGATAACCCACCGCACGTGCCGCCGGAAGCTCAGCGTTCAAATCTTGGCGCTGCCAGAGCGTGCGGACCTCATCCAAAAAACCGGCCGCCATCATGCGCTCAAACCGCAGCGCTATCCGTTGATGCAAAATATCGCGCTCAGCCGGACAAATCGCCAATTGCACCACGCGATGGCGGTCCAAAGCACCCGTACTCCGTGTAACGAGGCCCGGGCCAGTGCCACTTTTATTGTGCCACTCCGTCATAGTAACGCCACTGGTGCGATAAACCTCCAATGCTCGACTAAGACGCTGAGAATGGTTGGGATGAATGCGTGCCGCCGACAACGGGTCCACTTCTGCCAATTCTTTGTGGATACTGACCCACCCATGCAACGCGGCCTGGGCCGCTATTTCCGCGCGAATAGACGGTTCCGCTCCCGGCATGTTGTCCAGCCCCTCCAGAAAGGCCTTGAAATAGAGCATGCTGCCGCCCACCAGCAGCGGCGTCTTACCACGAGCGATAATATCCGCCGTCAAGCGCTCAGCATCCACCACAAAATCGGCTGCCGAGTAAGCCTGAGCTGGATCGCGAATATTGACGAGATGATGAGGGTAATCCGGTTTTGCGCTGCCGATATCCATGCCGCGATAGACCAACGCAGAATCGACGCTAACCAATTCACAGTCCAAACATTCGGCCAACTGAACAGCCAGATCGGTCTTGCCAGACGCCGTAGGGCCCATCAGACAGATCAACAAGGGGTTTTCTGAAGTCACCTTTACCTCAGCGACCACGTAAAAATAATTTATCCAATTCGTCTAGGCCCATCTGAATCCAAGTAGGTCGACCATGATTACACTGACCGGATCGCTCGGTTTCTTCCATGTCCCGCAGCAGGGCGTTCATCTCTGGAAGGGTAAGCCGACGATTGGCCCGAACCGAACCATGGCAGGCCATGGTGGAAAGAATCTCATCCATGTGTGCCTCAATACGCTCCGAGGTGCCAAATTCAATCAAGTCTGCCAGCACATCACGCAACAACTGTTCCACATTGGAGTCCCTGAGGGCGACTGGAATTTGCCGAATCATCAGGACCTCCTCTCCGCCTGCTTCAACCGACATACCCAAGCGCTGAAATAATTCGCTATGCTGCTGTGCCACCTGCACTTCGCGCTCACTGACAGCGACAGATTGCGGGACCAAGAGCGGCTGACTGCGGATACCTGCCTCATCGCGGGCCGACTTGAGACGCTCATACGTGATGCGTTCATGCGCAGCGTGCATATCCACTAGCACCATACCGTGTACATTTTCAGCCAAAATATAGACGCCCTTCAATTGCGCCAGAGCGTAACCCAGCGGTGGGGCCTCCTCATCCGAATCGACTGCAGGCAGGCCATGCAAGCGCGCATAGCCACTCATCTGTTCGCTCACCTGACCCGCGGCAGGCGCATAACGTCCAAAAGAACCGCCTGAGGCGCTCTGGCGAGGCGCACTAGGCGCCCCCCAAGCCAGTGCACTCTGGTTGCTTATCTCCCCAGTGGCCGTATTAATCGCCATGCCATCGCCAGTCGCGAGCATATGTTCAGGGAGCGGGTCTCGCAATGGATCCTGTGCTGGACGCACGTCAGCTAGGGCTCGATGCAAACTGGAAAATATAAAGTTGTGCACTGCACGGCTATCTCGAAAGCGCACCTCGTGTTTGGTGGGATGCACATTCACATCGACCTGCGCCGCGTCCAACTCAAGATAAAGCACAAAGGCAGGGTGGCGCCCGTGATACAACACATCGCGATAAGCCTGCTTGACCGCATGAGCGATCACCCGGTCACGAATGACCCGCCCATTCACAAAAAAATACTGCAGATCTGCCTGGCTGCGCGAAAAAGTCGGCAATCCAACCCAGCCCGATAGCCGATAGGGCGGTGCCTCCGACTCGATAGCAATGGCCTGCTCCATAAAGGCGGGTCCGCAGATCGACGCCACGCGACGCTGCCGCTCAGGCTGCAGCGTGGCCGCCTTGAGATTGTGCACTACCTTTCCATTATGGCGCAGCGAGAATGTCACATCGAAGCGCGATAAGGCCAGCCGCTTCACAACTTCTTCTAGGTGATTGAACTCGGTCTTCTCTTTACGCAAAAATTTGCGTCGGGCGGGCGTGTTAAAAAACAGGTCACGCACTTCCACCGTGGTACCCTGAGGATGAGGAGCGGGTTTAAGTTGCACCTCCATATCGCGCCCTTCACAAGCTGCGCTGATACCCTCACTGCCCTGCTCGTGGGCATTGCTGGTGAGCGTCAGGCGCGATACTGAACCGATACTGGCCAGTGCCTCTCCACGAAAGCCAAGACTACTCACCTGCTCAAGATCTTCCAGCGAGGCAATTTTACTGGTGGCATGGCGAGCCAGCGCCAACGACATATCCTCTGAGGGAATGCCGCTACCGTCGTCGCGAATGCGAATTAACTTGGAGCCACCGGATTCAACGTCTA
The DNA here is from genome assembly GCA_913062625.1 of uncultured Haliea sp. Taxonomy (GTDB): domain Bacteria; phylum Pseudomonadota; class Gammaproteobacteria; order Pseudomonadales; family Halieaceae; genus Marimicrobium. The sequence goes on from CAJXWP010000029.1 coordinate 23,730, forward strand.
TATCGATGCGGGTCGCACCCGCATCCAGACTGTTCTCCAGCACTTCCTTGGCGACAGACGCCGGGCGCTCGACAACCTCGCCGGCGGCGATCTGATTGGCCAGCCTGGAACTTAGCAAAAAAATTCGGGACATGAGACAGTATTATCAGCTCTTGGGAATATTCAACTTCTGCCCCACCAATATTTTTGAGCTATCCATCGTGTTGTAGCTCTTGAGATCGGCAAGGGAAATACTAAAGCGATCAGCAATGCCCGATAGTGTATCACCTCGAGCGACAGTATATAGCTGCCCGCCCTGCTGCTTTTGCCAAGCCAGCAGTGTGCCCGAGGGTGGATGGGCAAAAAACCATTCCTTGATACCGCGGTGAATAGCGCTGGCCATTTTTTTCTGGTACCGGCTGGTCGCAAGCAGGCTGGCTTCCTTAGGGTTTGAAATAAAGCCTGTCTCCACGAGGATGGAGGGCACGTCCGGCGATTTCAATACAGCGAATCCAGCTTGTTCAACCTGCTTTTTATGCAGTCGGGCGATGTCATCAACATTACGTAGCACCCGACTCCCCAACTTCAAACTGGTATCCAGCGTTGAGGTCATAGACAGGTCCGCCAATACCCCCGCCAGCACATCGTCCTTATCCGACAGACTAACGCCTCCTACCAGATCTGCGGCATTCTCCCGCTGCGCCAAGTAAAGCGCCGCCGTACTTGTTGCACCACCATTGGAAAGGGCATACACCGAGGCTCCATGCGCCTGCGGGCGCTTGAAGGCATCCGCGTGAATGGACACAAACAAATCTGCCTGATGTTTGCGGGCTAAATCTCTGCGCCCCTTGAGACTGACGTAATAATCACCGGAGCGAACCATAACCGGCTGAAAACCCACATCGGCTTTAAATAGCGCTCTCAGTTCTTTGGCGATCGCCAGTACCACGTCTTTTTCCCGCAACCGGTTTGGACCCGTGGCGCCTGGATCCTCTCCGCCATGCCCCGCATCAATAGCAATGATTATGTCGCGCTTAGCAGACTCCTGGACGCTTTTTTTAACCGCAGGGACTGCCTGCAGCGCCTGAAAGTCGTACAAATCGACAACTAGTCTGTACCCCGCCTGATCGTTCGCTTCCAGCGCAAAACTCCGAGGATCAAGCCGCGCACTGACCTCGATAACAATGCGTAAATCATCCCCCTCACGCACGCCGGAGCGCACCAACGACACCGGCGTATTCACCAAGTTCAGGTCAGCTAGGTTAGTGCGTAGATTGGTGTCTTGTATATCCAGGACGATGCGGCTCGGATTGGACAGCACAAGCAGCGAATAGTCTGCAGGACCGGTGAGATCAAACACAATCCGGGTATGGTCCGGCGCACGCCACAGGCGCACATCGTGCACATCCACTGCCCATACAGCGGATGAACCGAGAAAATACAGGACCACCCCGACCCAACACGCCCTGCCCATACCCGTCTCTCTCACTAATCCCGCTGACAATCTCTTACCTTGTGGCTCAAGGTTTATGCTGCTGGTTCTGTCAGCATCCGCGCCAGCACTCGCCTGCCCCGCTCAGTCGCGGCATCAAATATCAAACAACGACCAGCGGCTTGTTGAGCTATGTTAATCACTAAGTCTCCCAAGGGCAAAGCGCCGAGGCCTCGCTCAGGCCATTCCACCAAACAAACCGACATATCACCAAAATAATCACGGATCCCTATAAACTCCAGCTCTTCAGGGTCTGTCAAACGATACAGGTCAAAATGAAACACCTGCAGCTCCCCCAGCTGATAGGGCTCCACTAACGTATAGGTGGGACTTTTTACCGCACCGGCATGACCCAGATACCGGATAAACCCGCGACTAAACGTGGTTTTCCCCATCCCCAAATCACCCTTTAAAAACACTACTAGACCCGGCTCGCACACGGCTGCCAGCCTTGCGCCCAACGCCACCATTGCCGCTTCATCCGATGCAGTGACTGTGAATAGTCCGCCGGTCATCCTAGCAATGACCGCAGCTTGGGAATTAAATCGGTGGCGACCAATCCACGTTGCCCCTCTTGGGCGGCGATATCTGCAGCCGCCCCGTGCAGACACGCACCCAGAGCTGCCGCTTCCAGCGGCGACAGATGCTGCGCCAGAAGAGCCCCGATCACACCACTGAGCACATCTCCCATGCCACCGCTGGCCATACCAGGGTTGCCATAGTCACTCAGCAAAATATTTCCGCCACCGGTGATCAGACTGCCATTGCCCTTGAGGATAACAACACCGCCGTAACGCTGCTGCAGGGCACTGACGGCAGCAAACCGATCTGACTGCACCTGTTTAGTGCTGCAGCCAAGCAGACGGGCAGCTTCGCCCGGGTGTGGCGTCAACACCCAATTGTTGCTTGGATCTATTGTACCCAGTGTGCCCGCTGCCATTATATTGAGCGCGTCCGCATCAAGCACCACAGGCTTGCCACAGGCCAGGGACCGCCGCAGCAGCTCTATTGACCAAGAGGACTGACCCAGCCCAGGGCCCACCACCAACACATCAGCGGCCTCCACCATAGACACGAATTCCTCGCCCGAAACAATACCTCTGGGCATGACTTCAGGCGTCCGAGCTACCACCGCCGCCACATGTTCCGGACGCGTTGCAAGTTGCACTAGACCGGCCCCACAGCGCAATGCAGACTCAGCCGCCATCGCCGCAGCACCGGCGAAGCCATAGTCACCTCCAACAACCAACACGTTACCGAACATGCCTTTATGGGCACTGGCGGAGCGCGGCGGCAAGCATTCCAGCAGCGGTTCGAGCGCGAGCCGAGCACAATGGGCGGGAACCGCAGCAAAGACCTCAGGGGAAACTGCCAGATCAGAGAACTGCACAGCGCCGCTATACTCAGGCCCCTGCAGCGTAAATAGGCCGCGCTTCAAAGCGATAAAAGTCACTGTCAGATCCGCCGCCACTGCCGACCCCAGCACGGTTCCCGTATCGGCGCAAAGCCCCGAGGGAATATCCACTGCCAGCACTGGCGCGGTGCAGGCGTTAACGGCAGCAATAGCTTCAACAACAACACCACGCACCTCGCCCCCAAGGCCTGTGCCTAACATAGCATCAACGACAACCCCCTCGGACATCAGTAAATCGGGCTGAAACGGCACTATTTTTACGCCGTTGGCCTGCGCTTGCTGCAGGGCCAGTGCCGCATCGCCACTCACTTTTCTGGGGTCACCTAGCCGGAAGACGATGACATTGATGCCGCGTTTATGCGCCAGATCCGCTATCAGGAAACCATCACCCCCATTATTGCCAGTGCCGCAGATGATCTGCAGCCGCTCCGGCTCTGGCCACACTTCCAGTAAATACCGGAGAGTCGCATCGGCAGCCCTCGACATCAGCGTAATGCCCGCAATGTTATGCTCGTAGATTGCGCACTGATCCAGGGCGCGGGTCTGTGCTGCGGTGTACAGGTTTTCAGTGCCTAGCATTTTTATCACTCAACTTGCAGGTCGTACTGATCGTATGTTCTTGCTCGTGCCGCCCGTCGCTAAAACAAAATAACAAAAAGAAGCACATACGAAATCCAGTTCTGTCAGAATTATACGCAGATGCCAATCAATGGTCGTAGCAAATTGACACAACAACTCACACCACAGGAACTGGAGACACTGTCGCAAAAAATCCGGCAGTGGGCCACCGAACTGGGATTTCAGCAACTGGGTATTACTGGCGTTGACCTCGGCGAACATGAGGCCTATCTGCAAAAATGGCTAGATGCGGGTTATCACGGGAGCATGGATTATATGGCCCGTCACGGCAGCAAGCGTTCCCGACCTCAGGAACTGGTGCCGGGCACACTGCGTGTTCTTGCGCTGCGCATGGACTATCTCGAAAGAGATACACAGGCACTCGAGGTATTAGCGTCGCCGCAAAAGGCCTATATCTCGCGCTATGCGTTAGGCCGCGATTATCACAAATTGATTCGCAAGCGCCTGTCACAGCTTGCGAGTCGCATTCAAGGAGAGGTTGGTGGGGGTGACTATCGCGCCTTCGTCGATAGCGCTCCCGTGCTGGAACGCGCCATCGCCGAGCAGGCAGGATTAGGCTGGATCGCCAAAAATGCCATGCTGATCAACGCCGAAGCTGGCTCATGGTTCTTTTTAGGAGAAATTTATACCAACCTGCCACTGCCAGTAGATAGCCCGCAGGCCAGCAAGCATTGCGGCAGCTGCACAGCGTGCTTGGATATTTGCCCAACGAACGCCTTTACGGGACCCTTTCAACTGGATGCGCGCAAATGTATCTCCTATCTCACTATTGAGCATCGAGGCAGCATTGATACTGCCCTGCGACCCCTCATGGGTAACCGCATCTTTGGCTGCGACGACTGCCAGCTATGTTGCCCTTGGAACAAGTTCGCACAGGCAACCGACGAGGGAGACTTCCAGCCCCGGCATGGATTGGCAGATGCGGACCTGATAGACCTGCTGTTATGGGATGAGTCGACATTTCTGGCAAAAACCGAAGGGTCTGCAATCCGTCGAATAGGCCATGAACGCTGGTTACGTAATCTAGCGGTTGCACTAGGAAACGCGCCAACGTCAGACGCAGTAATCGATGCTTTGCTCTCTAGACGCGGCGATCCATCGCCCCTTGTGCAAGAGCACGTGGCCTGGGCACTGCAGCAGCACGGTGTTACTCCAGCTTGAGAAAATGCTCTCTGTAGTAGCGCAACTCATTGATAGATTCACGAATATCATCCAGCGCTTGGTGCGTGCCGGTTTTGATAAAACCCGATTCCAGCTCTGGACGCCAGCGTTGCATTAGTATTTTGAGGGTACTGACATCTAGATTACGGTAGTGGAAATAGGCTTCCAACTGCGGCAATAGACGCGCCATAAAACGCCGATCTTGACAGATGGTATTGCCGCACATGGGAGATGATCCGCGGGGAACCCACTGCTCGAGAAACTCAATGGTTTCGCGCTCGGTCCGCTCTGCGTCATATCTGCTGGCCTTCACCCTAGCCACCAGACCTGAACGATTATGGTGTGTGGTGTTCCACTCGTCCATGCCATCAAGTATGGCATCACTGTGATGGACGGCAATCACCGGCCCTTCGGCTAATGTGTTGAGCTCAGAATCGGTCACAATGGTGGCGATCTCAATCACCACGTCCTGATCCGGTTTTAAACCGGTCATTTCCAAGTCTACCCAGATGAGGTTGCTGGCGCTGCGCATGATCTGTTGGTCCAAAACCGTCAATAGGATCGCTAGTGTAACAAATTGTCTCGACAGACCAAGCCCGTAACCCAATAATGGCGACATGAGTAAACGCAAACTCAGCCGGCAGCAGGCATGGCGCATCGAAAAAATTCAGGACGAACGCGCCAAACGTTCCGCCCGTCGGGATACTGACGCGCAGGAAGCGCTCGTCGGTGGAGAGCTTGGTCCGGAACGCGAAGGCCTGATTGTTGCACACTACGGCACTCAGGTTGCGGTCGAGTCTTCGCCCGGCGAAAGCCAGCGCTGCCATCTGCGCGCAAACCTGGAGGGCTTGGTAACCGGAGACAGAGTCGTGTGGTGCAATGGCGATCCGATGGGCGTGGTGGTTGCGCAGCGTGAACGTCACAGTGTGCTTTCCCGACCCGACCCTTACGGCAAACTGAAACCTGTCGCGGCCAATATCGACCAGATCATGCTGGTGGTCGCCCCCGTTCCGCAACCTTATGCCAATCTTATCGATCGTTACCTAGTGGCGGCTGAGGCTGTAGGGATTGAACCTGTGATCCTGCTGAACAAAATGGATCTGTTGAATTCAGAACCGGACCTGAAACAATCACTGGATGACATGTTGGCCATTTACCCCACTCTTGGCTATCGGGTGCTGCATACTTCGATCAAAGACAGTGGGCTGACAGAATTACACAGCGCACTGCGCGAGCGCACCAGTGTGTTTGTAGGTCAATCGGGGGTTGGAAAATCCTCATTGGTCAATGTTCTGCTGCCAGAGGCGGATATCCGAGTGGGCCCGCTGTCGCAAGCCACACAGAAAGGCACGCATACCACCACCACCGCGCAGTTACTGCACTTAACCTGCGGCGGCACACTCATCGATTCACCGGGCATTCGTGAGTTTGGTTTGTGGCACATGAGCAAGGAACAGGTAGAGCAAGGTTTTCGAGAATTTCTTCCACTACTGGGTACCTGCAAGTTTCGCGATTGTCAGCATGATCACGAACCTGGCTGCGCGATCCTTAAAGCGGCAGACTCAGGCGCGATTAGCACGCGGCGCCTGAATAGTTATCACAGTATTGTGACCAGTCTAGACGAGGACTAAGCCGTGTCACGAATGTGAACTATCGATGGGGTTGTCCGCATTGCAAAGCGGCGCATGCAACGTTCGACACAGTGCTACTGACGTGAACCCAGCGACGCTCCCATGCGAGTCGCAACCCCCGCTTCATAGTGCTCGTCAAAGGCCATCACATCGCGTGGAAACAACAAAATAACGGTAGAGCCCAGCATGAACCGCCCCATCTCATCGCCCTGGGCAAGCTCCACTGGCGCTGGCAAATGCACATAATCCATCGACACAGGGCACTTCGACGGCGGCGCCACGCGGCCTGACCATACCGTCTCAATCCCAGCAACCACCATAGCGCCCACCAATACCATCGCCATGGGACCGAGCTCAGTCTCGAAGTGACAGACTAAGCGTTCATTGCGAGCGAACAGTCGATCCACATTTTCAGCGGTGACACCATTGACAGAAAACAGTTGGCCTGGAATGTAGCGGGTCGCAATCAATCGGCCTGCCACCGGCATGTGCACGCGATGATAGTCCTTGGGTGAAAGATACACCGTAGCAAACTGACCTCCGTCAAACTGCGCCGCTCGCACTGTATCTCCGCCCAATAAATCTTCAGCCGAAAAGTGGCGACCCTTAGCCTGAAAAAGCATGCCACTAGAGATCGCACCCAACTGGCTGATCTCACCGTCAGCGGGACAGAGGATGTCTGCCTTGGCAAGGGGACGCGCTCCCTCAACTAGAGGGCGGGTGAAGAATTCATTGAAACAGACATAACGCGTATAGTCGGGCTCTGCCGCCTCTGACATATCGACGGCAAAAGCCTGAATGAACTGCCTAATCAACCAATTCTTTAA
>CAJXWP010000030.1 GCA_913062625.1 uncultured Haliea sp.
GGGCTACAAACATATTCAGGTTCCTTCGCAAGGTGACAAAATCACCGTCAATGATGATTTCAGCCTGAACGTCCCAGCTAATCCTATCATCCCCTATATCGAAGGGGACGGAATAGGCGTCGATATTAGTCCGGTCATGATTGATGTCGTCAATGCCGCTATCGAAAAAGCCTACAGCGGTAAGAAGAAAATCTCTTGGATGGAAATTTATACTGGAGAGAAGGCCGCTGAGCTCTACGATGGCGACTGGTTTCCTGAGGAAACGCTGCAGGCAATCAAGGAATATGCAGTGGGGATCAAGGGACCGCTGACGACCCCGGTCGGTGGTGGTTTTCGCTCATTAAATGTTGCCCTGCGGCAGGAGCTGGACCTGTACACCTGCCTGCGTCCGGTTCGCTGGTTTGAAGGCGTACCCTCGCCGGTCAAGAATCCGGGCGATTGCAATATGGTTATTTTTCGCGAGAATTCCGAGGATATATACGCCGGTGTCGAGTACCAAGCGGGTACTCCTGAAGCACAGAAAGTGGTTGATTTTCTGATCAATGAGATGGGAGCGACTAAAATTCGCTTTCCCACCAATGTGGGTATTGGCATCAAGCCGGTTTCTGAAGAGGGAACCAAGCGATTGGTTCGAAAAGCGATCCAGTATGCTATCGACCAGAACCTGCCTTCTGTGACGATAGTCCACAAAGGCAACATCATGAAGTTTACAGAAGGCGCCTTCCGCGACTGGGGTTACGAGCTTGCTCAGCAAGAGTTTGGTGGTGAATTAATAGATGGCGGCCCATGGGTTTCTATTAAAAACCCTAAAACTGGCAGTGAAATTGTGATCAAGGACGTGATTGCTGACGCTATGTTGCAGCAGATATTGACCCGTCCGAAGGATTACAGCGTGGTTGCCACCCTGAATCTCAATGGCGACTACCTGTCCGACGCTTTGGCGGCACAGGTCGGCGGCATCGGTATCGCTCCGGGTGCTAACCTATCCGACACTATCGCGCTATTCGAAGCGACCCATGGCACTGCGCCTAAGTACGCCGGACAGGACAAGGTGAACCCTGGCTCACTGATTCTGTCGGCAGAAATGATGCTGCGACATATGGGCTGGAACGAGGCGGCCGATCTGATCATTGACGGGATGAACGGCGCTATCCAGAATGCTACGGTGACATATGATTTTGAGCGCCAGATGGAAGGAGCCACTTTGCTGAGCTGTTCGGAGTTTGGTCAGGCAATTATCGACTCGATGTAGCCACCTGCGTTAGTAATCTAGGGGCTCGTGGCGACACGGGCCTTTTTTTGATCTCGCAGTCTTCAGATTCGTCGCCTAGATCTAATGGGTGAACACGGGGCGTCTAGCCCTAGGGAGCCCACTATTGTCCAATGCGCAGCCCTAAGAGAGCTTCTGCGAGCTGCACTCTTTATCCTGCGTTATGCGGCCGTGTCGATCTAATTAGTCAGTCTAGCAAAAGCGCGTCTTTCCACCCCCTTGAAAAATCGTATAATGGGGGCCATAAAGAGTATTGGTGTAACAGGTAGCAACAAGCGTATGTCAGCAAATATGATCCATCAGCCCGGTCAACCGCGTATGAGCAAGGAAGAAGAAGATTCGTCGGGCGCGCTTGCGCTTGATGAATCAAAACCGGAACTTAAACAGCCTGCGCTGTTCAAAGTTATCTTAATCAACGATGACTACACACCAATGGAGTTCGTTGTGGAAGTGCTCGAAGTATTCTTCCGCATGAATCGAGAGCAGGCGACACATGTTATGTTGACCGTGCACACACAGGGCAAGGGCGTATGCGGTATTTTCACTCGCGATATCGCTGAAACTAAGGCTGCCCAGGTCAACCAATATGGGCGGGAAAAAGAACATCCGCTATTATGTGAAATCGAGGCCTTAGAGGGATAAGCTCCCGGAGCGTTAATTATGTTGAGCAAAGACCTAGAACACACGCTAAACGATGCCTTCAGGGGCGCGAGAGCCAAACGTCACGAGTTTATGACAGTCGAGCACCTGTTGCTCGCGCTGTTGGATAACAACGACGCACTGCAGGTGCTCAAGGCGTGTGGGGCCGATATAGGTAATCTGCGGGGCGACCTAGTAGAATTCGTAGATGCCACTACACCCCTTATTCCGCAGGACGAGGATGAGCGCGATACTCAGCCAACACTGGGTTTTCAGCGAGTCCTTCAGCGCGCTGTGTTTCATGTGCAATCGTCGGGAAAAAGCGAAGTGACGGGTGCCAATGTCTTGGTGGCTATCTTCAGTGAACAGGAAAGTCAGGCCGTATTTTTTCTTAAAGCGGAAAGTGTTGCGCGGCTTGACGTGGTCAATTATATGACCCACGGCATCTCCAGAGTGTCTAATGATGGAGACTCGTCAGAGCCTGGTCAGGTGGGCAGCGATGAGGATCAGGCTGAAGACGGTGCGGCGAATCCTTTGGATAGTTTTTCAACTAATCTGAACTTGGAAGCTCAAGCGGGTCACATTGATCCATTGATTGGACGCCTTAACGAAGTAGAGCGCCTGGCACAGATTTTGGCACGCAGGCGTAAAAACAATCCTTTATTAGTAGGCGAATCCGGAGTCGGTAAGACGGCAATAGTGGAAGGCTTGGCCAAAAAGATTGTAGACGGTGATGTGCCCGATATCCTCAAAGATAGCGTGGTGTACTCCCTTGACCTCGGTGCCTTGCTAGCGGGCACAAAATATCGGGGTGATTTCGAAAAGCGTTTTAAAGGCCTGTTAGCTGAGTTGCAAAAGCGCGATAACGCAATTTTATTTATCGATGAAGTGCATACCATTGTGGGTGCAGGCGCCGCGTCTGGTGGCGTTATGGATGCCAGTAACTTGCTGAAGCCTTTACTGACATCAGGAAAATTACGCTGCATCGGTTCGACTACGTTCCAAGAGTATCGCGGGATATTCGACAAGGATAAGGCACTCAGCCGTCGCTTTCAGAAGATCGATGTTATGGAACCGAGTCCCGATGATGCCTACAAGATTCTGAAAGGGCTGAAATCTCGATTCGAAGAACACCACGGTCTGCGTTATACAGATCGGGCTTTGCGCGTCGCAACAGATCTCTCTGCGCGCTATATCAGCGACCGGTTACTGCCTGACAAGGCGATCGACGTTATTGACGAAGCCGGCGCCTTTCAGCAGTTGGTGGCTCCGTCCAAACGTAAGAAGGTTATTGGCGTGAGTGATATTGAAGCGGTCATCGCGAAAATTGCGCGCATTCCACCCAAAGCGGTGAGTGCCAATGACAAGGAGACCTTGCAAAAGCTTGAGAAGAATCTGCAAATGGTCGTGTTCGGGCAGGACGATGCCATAAGCAACCTGGCGACTTCCATCAAACTCGCACGTGCAGGCCTCAGAGGTGGCGAGAAGCCCATTGGATCCTTCCTGCTGGCTGGACCCACCGGTGTGGGCAAGACAGAAATTACCCGTCAACTCGCCGGCTTACTTGGCCTAGAGCTTATTCGTTTTGATATGTCGGAGTATATGGAGCGACATACGGTGTCACGGCTGATTGGAGCGCCTCCCGGTTACGTGGGTTTTGATCAGGGCGGATTGCTCACCGATGCTATTACTCAGAACCCACATGCTGTGGTGTTACTGGATGAAATCGAAAAGGCCCACCCAGATGTGTTTAATCTTTTACTACAGGTAATGGATCATGGCACGCTGACCGACAATAACGGGCGCAAGGCTGACTTTCGCCATGTCATACTGGTGATGACCACTAATGCGGGCGCGGAGAGTATTAGCCGCCGCACTATAGGCTTTACTACACAGGACCATAGTTCGGACGGCATGGAGGCGGTCAACCGCATGTTCACGCCAGAGTTCCGCAACCGCCTAGACAGCATTGTGCAATTTCAGCCTTTGGGTGAAGACGTTATTCTAACGGTCGTTGATAAGTTTCTCACGGAACTGCAGTGTCAGTTGGATGAGAAAAGAGTGACGATCGATGTCGATGAAGAAGCGCGTTTATGGCTTGTGGAGAAAGGCTATGACATTCACATGGGAGCACGTCCTATGGAGCGCGTTATTCAGGAGCACATCAAGAAACCATTGGCTGAGCTCATACTCTTCGGATCGTTATCACAGTCAGGAGGCACGGCGCAGGTGCGCATTGACAAGACTGACAACACGCTGAAGGTAACAGTAGAGGAGGAGGTGGCTGAGCTTCAGAAAAGCTAGCCCGGCTTACCTTTCGCGGTAGGTAATTCGCCCTTTGGACAGATCGTAGGGGGTCAGTTCCACGCGCACTTTGTCACCGGTCAAAATACGAATGTAGTTTTTACGCATTTTCCCAGAAATATGTGCAGTTACTACATGACCATTTTCTAACTGCACTCTGAAGGTAGTGTTGGGCAGGGTGTCAACCACCTCGCCTTCCATTTCAATCTGCTCTTCTTTTGCCATCAGGCGGCAACCCTCGCTTAAAAACAGGGCGCAGTTTGCCTGAATATAAGCGTTAGTGCCAGCCTAATCTGCGTCAGGGTGACTTCTGTTTGGGAACAGCACGCTTGACGACACAGAATTTACAGTCGTGTTGCCCAGTGATTTTTGACGTACACCTGTAATGGACTGTAGTTGGATTTATAGGCCATTTTCTGGCAGTTCTGTATCCAATAGCCCAAATAGAGATAATCGAGGCCCAATTCACGAGTTTTCTCAATTTCCCACAAAATCGCATAGACACCAAGGCTGCGCTTGGTTTCCGCGGGATCGAAGAAAGTATAGATGGCCGAAAAGCCGTCTTCCAGCGTGTCGACAACGGCCACCGCGATGAGCTTGGTTTTGTCATAAAAACGGAAATAGCGCGTGCAGTCCCAAACGTTGCTTAAAAAGGCCTCGAACTGCTCTCGTTCGGGCGGATACATGTCTCCGTCGGTATGACGCACGCTGATATAGCGCCGGTAAAGGTCAAATGCCTCCTCGTCATTAATGGCCTCTGTGGAGACTATCCGCAGATCCTGGTTGCGCTGCCAGATACGCCTTTGTCCGCGACTCGGCTTAAATTCGCAGACCGGTATTCTCGCCGGAATGCAGGCTTTACAGTTCGCACAGTGTGGCCGATAGATATGATCGCCGCTGCGGCGAAAGCCGAGCAGGGAAAGCTTGCTATAGAGTGCCTTGTCGACCGGCTGACGAGGGTCAACAAATAGAGTGGTCGCTTCTTGATCCTCCAAATAGCTGCAGCTGTGTGGGTAGGTCGTGTAGACCTTAATGTCACGCAGGGATGACGTCACAGTAGACCTCCACAGGTAGCCGGTAGCCGCCAAATATCGCTGCGGGTATTAACGTCCACCGCGTGCTCAAGGCGCGCTTCGAAATCGACTCGCTTGATGGTCTGCGCACCTAAAGAGTTCAGATGCCCGCTTTCCAGTTGACAGTCAATCATATGAAAATCTGCGCGGCGCAAGATACGGACAAGCGCAACGAACGCTACCTTAGACGCGTTAGAGACTGAGCTAAACATAGATTCACCAAAAAACACTCGCCCCAATGAGACGCCATAGAGACCACCTACGAGTGAGCCAGCCATGTCCATCACCTCAATTGAGTGTGCTAAGCCCTGCTGCTGAAGTTGACTGTAGGCGGTTATCATACCCTCATCTATCCATGTACCAACCCTGTCGCCGCGTGCCGCGGCACATGCATGCATCACCTGCGTAAATTGTCGGTCAACGGCAAGTTGGAACTGATTCCTCTTCAGTGTTTTATGCAGCGAATTAGAAACGTGTAACTCCTCTGGAAATAGGACCGAACGTGGGTCCGGTGTCCACCAGAGTACCGGTTGCGGCAATTCGTACCAGGGGAAGATGCCGCGACGATAGGCCGATATCAGCCTCTGCGGGGAAAGATCCCCTCCTATCGCTAACAGGCCGTTAGGATCCTCCAATGCTTCGCAAGACGGTGGGAAGTCGGAGCCGCTTTGAAGGCGTGGGAGAGGGCGCATGTTCGATTACCTCAGAGCGCGTCTAAATATTTCTCTGCATCCAACGCTGCCATGCAGCCAAAGCCTGCTGAGGTCACCGCTTGACGGTAGACATGATCTGCCACATCCCCCGCAGCAAAAACGCCTGCCACACTGGTCGCGGTAGCGCTGCCGGTGGTGCCGCTGTGCACCGTGAGATAGCCGTCCTTCATGTCTACCTGCTCGGCGAAGATTTCAGTATTGGGTTTGTGTCCAATGGCGATAAAAACGCCCGCTAGGTCTATATCACTGACCGTGTTATCCGTCACATCCTGAATTCGCATCCCGGTCACACCGCTCGCGTCACCTACTATCTCCTGCAATGTATGATTCCACATAATCTTTACCTTGCCCTCTTTTTCTCTGGCAAATAGGCGGTCCTGAAGCACTTTTTCAGAACGCAGCGCATCACGACGATGCACAAGAGTGACCTCGGACGCGATATTGGCAAGGTAGAGCGCTTCCTCAACCGCCGTATTACCGCCACCAATGACAGCAACCTTTTGGTTGCGATAGAAAAATCCGTCACAGGTAGCGCAAGCACTTACGCCTTTACCGGCATAAGTCTCTTCACTGGGTAGCCCTAGGTACTGGGCTGAAGCGCCTGTAGCGATGATAAGAGCGTCACAGCTATAGTCCGAAGAGCCATGGAGCAAAAAAGGACGCGCGCTGAGATCTACCGTTTCGATATGGTCAATCACTACCGAAGCATCGAAGCGTTCCACGTGCTCCTGCATTTGCTGCATTAATTGTGGGCCCTGCAGATCGGCAGACCCGCCCGGCCAGTTTTCAACCTCTGTGGTGGTGGTCAGTTGTCCACCCTGCTGAATGCCGGTGATCACCACCGGTTTAAGGTTGGCGCGAGACGCATAAACGGCGGCTGTATAGCCAGCGGGGCCGCTACCTAGGATGATAAGGCGATGGTGCTGAATGTTACTCATGGCATTGATTCCTGCTCATTGTTGTCAATAATTCCCCAGCTTACTTTGGTCTGCAGGCCCATCGGGACAAGGTCCGAAGACCTGCCCACTGGGCTTGAGACGCCACTCGATGGTTGCGCCCACTGCCTGCCGATTCGTTCTGTATTGGGGCAGACTATGGTACTTTAAAGGTCGGCTTGCTACAAAGATCAGGCGAACTTTAAATAATTATCATAACCCTTTGAAATAAAACGCTAATGAGTTCACAATTACTTCTTGCTATGACCCTAATAGCGAGGTCTTGTGCAGACATACTTCTGCTGCGCGCCACCTGCAAGGAAGATTGAAATCGTGCCCGACAGTACTAACGCAAACAGCTTCCTCGGCTCACGATTACGTGAAGGTGCATTCATAGGCGTTGCAGCAGTCTGCCTTTACCTGCTGATGGCACTGGGCTCCTACAGTGCCAGCGATCCGGGCTGGTCCGCAACCGGCAGCGGCGAGAGTATTCGTAACTTGGGTGGCCCCACTGGTGCCTGGTTAGCCGATGTCTTTTTCTCTCTGATTGGCTACGCCGCCTATCTGTTTCCTTTGATGCTCGCGTATCGCGCGCTTGTACTCCTGCTCCAGCGAACCAGCGAACAGGGCTTTGACTGGACCACATTTGGCATTCGGGTTCTGGGACTGGTATTGGTGATGATATCCGGCACCGCGCTTGCGGCCATGAACAACGCGGGAGTCTCTGCCCTACCTCAGGGAACGGGCGGCATTCTGGGTCAGGCGATCAGTGGTGGTTTCACCGTGGCGTTCAGCGCGACCGGGGGGCGCATGATTCTAGTCGCCATATTTCTATTCGGAATGACGATATTTACCGATCTTAGCTGGCTCACGACGGCGGAAAAAGTTGGAGCGTGGAGTATCTTGGCATTTAGCGTTGCTCGACAGCGTCTCATCAAGGGTATTGAGGAATTTCGGACAACCCGTCAACGCGAAAAGGCTGTGGAAGCGCGCAAGGTTGTCATCACCGAATTTGTTGAAAAAGGTAAGAAGCGTCAACCACCGAAGATTAAACCGTTAAAAGGTCCGGTGGAGAAAAGCGATAGGCTTGAACGGGAAAAACAACAGACGTTGTTTGAGGCGCCAGTGACGGGTGATTTGCCGCATCTTGAACTGCTCGATGAGATGATAAAAGATCACACTCGAGGTTTTTCTAAGGAGGCGCTTGAAGGCCTCTCCAAATTGTTAGAATTAAAGCTGCTTGATTTTGGTATTTCTGCTGAAGTGGTCGCTGTCTATCCAGGCCCTGTCGTTACACGGTTCGAAATTCAGCCGGCGCCTGGAATCAAAGTATCGCGCATCTCTAACTTGGCAAAGGATTTGGCGCGTTCTTTGTCTGTTATCAGTGTCCGGGTTGTAGAGGTCATACCCGGCAAGTCAGTAGTTGGCATCGAAATCCCGAATGAGGATCGGGAAATCGTTAACTTCAGGGAAGTGCTTTCGTCCACGGTTTTTGAAGAGTCAAAATCACCGCTAACGCTGGCGCTGGGTCATGATATTTCCGGTCAGCCGATAGTCGCCGATCTGGCAAAAATGCCGCACCTGTTAGTTGCGGGCACTACCGGCTCCGGAAAATCAGTTGGGGTAAACTCTATGCTGCTGAGCCTGCTATTCAAGTCCGGGCCAGCAGATGTGCGTCTCATTATGGTAGACCCCAAAATGCTGGAGCTGTCTGTTTATGATGGTATTCCACACTTGCTAACGCCCGTAATCACCGACATGAAAGACGCTGCAAACGGCCTGCGCTGGTGCGTAGCGGAGATGGAGCGACGCTATAAATTAATGGCGTCTATGGGTGTGCGGAATCTCGCCGGTTACAACCGTAAGGTTGATGATGCCGCTAAGGCAGGGACCCCGCTCACTGACCCATTTTGGAAACCCGACCCACTTTTTGCCGAAACGGATGAAGAGCAAAGTGCGCCTAATCTGGAAAAATTGCCCAGCATTGTGGTCGTGATTGACGAGTTCGCCGACATGATTATGATTGTTGGAAAGACAGTGGAGCAGCTGATTGCTCGAATAGCACAAAAAGCACGAGCCGCTGGCATCCACTTGATACTTGCCACGCAGCGCCCCTCGGTGGACGTGATCACCGGTCTGATTAAAGCTAATGTGCCGACTCGAATTGCATTCCAGGTGTCTTCAAAAATCGACTCACGCACCATCCTTGACCAGGGCGGAGCAGAACAGCTGCTGGGTCATGGCGACATGCTTTATTTGCCACCCGGTAGCGGTGTGCCTACCCGGGTGCACGGTGCATTTTGCAGCGACGAAGAAGTACATCGCGTCGTTGCTGACTGGAAACGTCGCGGTGACCCCTTATATATTGACGGACTACTTGACGAGGGCAGTAGCACTGCGGTCACCCCCGGGGAACTGCAGTCCGAGGCATCGGGCCAAGACGATGAAACCGATGCGCTATACGATGAAGCGGTTTACTACGTCACGCAGAGTCGCCGTGCATCAATATCTTCTGTGCAGCGCAAGTTGCGTGTGGGCTATAATCGCGCAGCACGACTGATTGAAGCCATGGAAGCTGCCGGTATCGTCACCGACATGGGTACTAACGGTCAGCGCGAAGTGCTTGCACCGCCTCCGCCAGAATCCTAATCTGACAACCGGATACCCTATGACAAAATATTTGCTGGCAGCATGGCTAGGTATCGCGCCTCTGTTATCTGTGGCTCAGCCCAACAGCGATGTGAATGCGCTGCTTGTGTTGCTGGAGCAATTCAAACACGTGCAAGGCAGCTTTTCGCAACGCCAATTTGCACAGGACAAGACCTTACTGGCTGAATCCAGTGGTGAGTTTCGTGTTCTCCGGCCGAGCTATTTTGCATGGGAAGTTCTCAGCCCTGATGAACAGCTGATTATCGTCGACCCGGATTTTATCTGGCATTATGATCGTGACCTTGAAACGGTAACGCGACGCCCCGTGACCGGCGAGGCAGAGATGGTGCCGTTAAAGATTCTCGGTGGCGATGCAGACAAGCTGCAAGAACAGTTTCACATCGCGCGTCAAAACGAGGATGCGTTCGTCCTCACTCCGCGGTCAGAAGGTGTCGGATTCAAACAACTTACTTTGTATGTAGATCAGGCGCGGCTTGGTGGCATGGAAATTGAAGATAATCTCGGTCAATTCGTGGAAATAACGTTTACTGATTTAAACGTTGGCGTCGATCTCAGTAGCACTGACTTCGCCTTTACGCCACCCCCGGGAGCTGACCTTTTCTATTATGACCAGTGACCTGTTTGAGTCTTCGAGCGACGTTGCTTCGCAGGAAGTCGAGACGCCAGCAGTAGGATATCAACCGCTTGCGGCGCGCTTGCGGCCGCACACGCTCGCTGATTATGCCGGACAGGAACATATCCTCGCTCCCGGCAAACCTCTACGACAGGCCATCGAGAGTCAGCAATTACACTCCATGATTTTCTGGGGCCCGCCCGGTGTCGGCAAAACGACGTTGGCCAGAATTGCCGCGGGTCATGCGAAAGCGTATTTTATCCAGTTGTCCGCCGTACTCAGTGGCGTCAAGGATATTCGCGAGGCCATTGCACAGGCGCGGCAGCACAAACACAAACAGCAAGATACGGTGCTGTTTGTGGACGAGGTTCACCGGTTTAATAAATCCCAACAGGATGCATTTCTTCCCTATGTAGAAGATGGCACCTTTATTTTTATTGGTGCGACCACAGAAAATCCGTCGTTTGAACTGAATAATGCTCTGCTGTCACGCACGCGTGTCTATAAATTACGCGCGCTAGAGCCCGTCGATATCGAATCGGTATTAGGGCGCGGGATTGCGGCATTAGGGAACGGGGTAGAGGCAGACGATGGTTGCTTGGCGTTGATTGCGGCTCAAGCCGATGGTGATGCGCGTCGGGCACTAAACCTGCTAGAACTGGCTGCGGATTTGGCAGCAGAGGGCAGGATTACCGCGGACACCCTTGAGGAGGTCCTGCAAGCCTCGCTGCGCCGATTCGACAAGGGCGGCGACCTCTTTTATGACCAGATAAGCGCCCTGCATAAGGCCGTGAGGGGGAGCGCTCCGGACGCCGCTTTATACTGGTTGTGCCGTATGCTCGATGGCGGTTGTGATCCTTTGTATATTGCTCGGCGCATTGTGCGGATGGCTAGTGAGGATATAGGGAATGCGGATCCGCGGGCACTCACTCTATCCCTTGATGCGTGGCAGGTACAGGAACGTCTTGGTAGCCCCGAGGGCGAGCTCGCCATCGCGCAGGCCATTATCTACCTGGCGTGTGCTGCAAAAAGTAATGCCGTTTATACGGCCTACAATGCGGCCTCTTCAGAGGTAGCGCAGGGCATGTCCGAAGAAGTGCCTCTGCATTTACGCAACGCACCCACAACGTTAATGAAAGCAATGAACCATGGTACTGGATATCGTTACGCTCACGATGAACCGGAAGCCTATGCTGCCGGAGAGAATTATTTTCCCGAGGCGCTGCAAAATCGGCAGTATTATTTCCCAATGGACAGGGGCTTAGAGCGGCAAATTCAGGAAAAACTCAAATACCTGCGTGAGCGAGATAAAACCAGTACAATTCTGCGCTACAAATGAGCTAGTCTTGCTATCATGAACGATCGTCTGTTTGTCGCTATTGGTGTCGCCTACGTGATACTGGAAGAACGTCAGCTGATTCACCCGCATTGGCGTGGTTTGGCGATCGTCGGCTTCCTTGGAGCCTTTACCACGTTCTCGACCTTTTCTCTTCAAACAGTCAGTCTTTTTGAGGCGGGAGACCCCGTTCAGGCGTTAGCATATATGTTCGGCAGCACGATTATTTGTGTGGTGATGGCGGCCCTTGCCATGCATTCGACGCGGACTCTGCTGTAACTCAACGGGTGCACGGGCGCCCATTCTACAAACTTTGTCACAGGAATCAGTGCGATGTTGGATATCAAGGCGGTCAGGCAAGACCCCCAGGGAACCTCGGAGGCACTTGCCACTCGGGGCTTTTCTTTCGATGTGGAGCATTTTACGGCACTTGATGCCCGTCGCAGGCAGGCGGATATCGATAGCCAAGGTCTGTTGGCACAACGCAAGAGCGCCTCAAAGAAAATAGGAATATTGGTGGGTGAAGGCAAGAGTGTAGACGATGCCAAAGCTGAAGTGAGCGAAACACTGGAAAAAATTTCGACTCAGATTGATGCACTCACAGAGCAAGCGAAACAGGCGCAAAACGAGCTGGAGGAACTGCTTTTGAGTACGCCCAATATTCCCGCTCAGGACGTGCCCACTGGTGCCAGCGAATCGGACAACATTGAGGTACTGCGCTGGGGCGAGCCGAAAACCTTTGAATTCCCAGTAAGAGATCATGTGGAGCTAGGAGAGAAACTGCAGCAACTGGACGGCGAAACGGCGGGGAAAATAACCGGCGCGCGCTTCACCGTAATGTACGGTGACCTAGCCAGACTGCACCGCGCTCTGGTGCAGTTCATGCTAAATCTCCATACACAGGAGCATGGATATTTAGAAGTTTACGTTCCATATATCGTCAACCGCGAATCCTTAATTGGAACGGGCCAACTACCTAAATTCGAGGAAGACCTGTTCAAGCTGAGCGGAGATCAGGGATTGTACCTGAGCCCAACCGCTGAGGTGCCGGTGACCAATATCGCGCGCGATCGCATTTTCGAAGACTCCGAGCTGGGCGACAGTGGCATTGGTTTCGCCTGTCATACGCCGTGTTTTCGAAGTGAGGCCGGCAGCTATGGCCGCGATACACGGGGTATGATCCGGCAACATCAGTTTGAGAAAGTAGAGCTGGTGCGACTGGCCCGTGCCCGCCAATCCGATGAGGCTTTAGAGCAATTAACTGGCCATGCTGAGGCCGTGTTACAACTGTTGGACTTACCTTATCGCAAGGTTGTGCTGTGCACTGGTGATCTAGGCTTTTCCGCCACGAAGACCTACGACTTAGAAGTCTGGTTGCCCGCACAGGAAACGTATCGCGAGATTTCTTCGTGCAGCAGCTGCGGGGATTATCAGGCGCGCAGAATGCAGGCACGGTGGCGAAACCCCGCAACGGGTAAGCCAGAACTTATGCACACTATAAACGGCTCTGGTCTCGCTGTGGGACGGACTCTGGTAGCGATAATGGAAAATTATCAAAACGTCGACGGGAGCATCACCGTTCCTTCCGTACTAAAGCCCTATATGGGCGGTGTTTACGAGATCGGAGCGTAATACTTTGCAGTTTCTTCCCATCTGCCTGAGACTCGTCGACGCTCCGGTGGTATTAGTGGGAGGAGGCACGGTAGCAACACGCAAGGCGCGCTTGTTACTGCGCGCCGGCGCAAGCTTGACGGTGGTATCGCCGACCATCGGCGATGAGCTGCAGCTAATGCTGAAAGAGCATATGGGCGTGTGGCGCCAAGCCCGCTACACTGAGGTTGAGCTGCACGGCAAGACACTGGTGGTGGCGGCAACAGCCGACAAACTGACAAACAAACAGATCTATCAGGATGCCATTGCAGCGTCGATCCTTGTCAATGTAGTTGACTCTCCAGAACTGTGTACCTTTATTTTCCCATCAATTGTTGACCGTGATCCGCTGATAATTGCAATCAGCAGTAGTGGTCGCAGTCCCGTACTCGCAAGAATTCTTCGGCGTAAAATAGAAGCTTTAGTGCCTGCAGCCTACGGACGACTGGCCAATTTTGCCGGGCGGTTCCGCCAGCTGGTGAAAGAACAAATACCGCTGGATACACCTCGCCGACTGTTTTGGGAGCAAGTCTTAGAAGGGACTGTGGCTGAGCAGGTGTTTGCCGACAGAGAGGGTCAAGCGGAGCAACAATTACGCGAGCGACTGCTCGATACCAGCAGTCTCCATTTGGGTGAAGTCTACCTTATTGGCGCCGGACCTGGTGACCCTGACTTGCTGACCTTCAAAGCCGCAAGGTTACTACAAAGTGCCGATGTTGTGTTATACGATCGCCTGGTCTCACCGGCTATTGTGGATATGACAAGGCGCGATGCCGAACGCATCTATGTAGGAAAACGACGATCCGATCACAGCCTGCCACAGACAGAAATTAATCAATTATTAGTGGATCTCGCGCAGCAAGGTAAACGAGTAGTGCGCCTTAAGGGAGGCGACCCGTTTATATTCGGACGCGGCGGTGAGGAGATCGAACTACTGGCAAAACTCGGCATCCCATTTCAGGTAGTGCCAGGAATTACCGCCGCTAACGGGGCCGCGTGTTATGCGGGCATTCCCTTAACTCATCGAGACTACGCACAATCTGTGCGATTTGTTGCGGGGCACCTTAAAGGGGATTCCGCGGAATACGATTGGACCCAGTTTCAGTCCCCAATGGAAACGTTGGTGTTTTACATGGGGTCGGTGAGCCTGCCGATCATCTGTGGGCAGCTGCAGGCACATGGCAGGTCCCCCGCAACGCCGATTGCACTCGTAGAAAGGGGAACGCTATTAGACCAGCGAGTAATCGTGGGAACGCTTGCGACGATGGCTCATATCGTGGCCCAGACAACGCCCAGAGCGCCTACATTGATCATCATCGGTGATGTAGTGCGCCTGCATAGCGACCTGTCTTGGTTTGGTGAGGCTCCTGGCTAATGCACTGCTTCTTCCGCATGATGCAGCGCGTACCGACGCTGTTTTAATAACAAAGCGTCCACCAGCACGTAACCCGCTTCCATCAGAAGTACGTCATCCGTAACATCCTCTTCGCTGTCTTTTTGCTCAGAGTCAGCGTCGTCGTCCTCGTCATTTTCGTTGGCCGCTAGCGGATCAGAGTCATCGCTATGGCTCCCTTCCTCTTCATCGTCCTGCAAGGAGGTCAGTAGCTCCTCTCCTTTTGCCTTACGCCGTTTATTTTCTATGCTAAGCGCTTTTGCTTTTTGTGTGTCACGTAAAGCAATACGAGATTTTTCATTCAGTGGCAGCGCAGTAATTTCACGCGTTGCCTGCGCCAGTTCTATTTGATCTTCCAGAAAGATAAAGTCTGGATTATTCGCGCTGCGTTCCAGAAATTTAGTCTGTAGATCGGGTAATACAGAGGAGAAGTCATCGTAATTAATATGGCGCACCGGGCTGATCTGGTCCCAGCGCAGCGCGTTATCTAATGCACTTTCACCGATTTCTGTGGCATCATAAATAGACGGGAATTCCACATCGGGGACGACGCCTCGATGCTGAGTGCTTTCACCAGAGATACGATAGAATTTACTTTCCGTGATTTTCAATTGTCCCTCAGTAAGCGGAACTAACGTTTGTACAGTGCCTTTACCAAAGGACGAGTCACCCACGATAATCGCACGCTCATAATCCTGCATGGCTCCAGCAAAGATTTCGGATGCCGATGCGCTCAGGCGATTGACTAGAACCACTAATGGGCCTTCATAATAGGGGCTCTTCAAGCGCTTGCCATCGCGCCACACTTTGCGAGAGGAGTGGCGAATCTGCACAGTAGGACCGTACTCGATAAATAGCCCCGTAAGTTCGTTGGCCTCTTGCAGCGATCCTCCACCATTATTGCGCAGGTCTATTATAATGCCGTCGACCCCGTCAGACTCTAATTCTTGTAGTAGATTTTTTACGTCGCGCGTAGTACTTTTGTAGTCTTTTTCGCCACGTCGCATCGCTTCGAAGTCGATATAAAACGCAGGTATGTCGATCACGCCAATCTTTATAACCTCATCCCCAGCGGGAATTTCCAGCACTTTTTTCTGCGCGGACTGCTCCTCAAGCTTCACCTTGTTGCGCACAATGACGATAATTTTACGTTCGTCTGTAGACTTAGATTTAGCCGGGATTACCTCTAGGCGCACAGTCGTATCTTTGGGGCCTCGAATCAGTTGCACCACCTCATCTAGGCGCCAGCCAATGATATCCTCCAGTGGTCCATCTGCACCCTGGCCAACAGACACGATGCGGTCTGAGGGCCTCAACTCTCCTGCTTTGTCGGCAGGGCCCTTCGCAACGAGACTAGACACCTTGGTGTACTCGTCTTCCATTTGCAGTACGGCACCAATACCCTCCAATGACAGGCTCATGTTAATATTAAAATTCTCAGTACTTCGTGGCGACAAATAATTTGTGTGCGGGTCGTACAGTTCCGTCAAGGCATTTGCATAAATCTGAAATACATCCTGACTGTTGTACTTCGTTACGTTCTGCAGTTGTCTGCCGTAGCGCTTTTGCAATGTCGGAACAATTTCGTCTTCATCCTTGTCCGCAATCTTAAGACTCAGCACCTGATTTTTAAGCTGCTTGCGCCATCGATCATCTAGCTCCGCCTGATTGTTAGCCCACTGGCGACCATCAGTATCGAGCGGAAAGCTTTCATCGATAGTAAAATCCATAGCGGCTACCGTTTCCGGCAGGGTGTCGGATACATTGTTTAGTCGGTCCTGCACGCGCTGGTGGTAACGGTTAAAAATTATAAATCCGGCGTCCAGCTTTCCATCCCGTAACTGATCATCCATCACAGATCGGTACTGTTCAAAATCGGCTAAATCAGCTGCGGTAAAAAACATTTTTCCGTTGTCTAAGCTCTCGATGTAATTATCCAGGTGTTGTGACGACAGATCATCACCGTAGGGCAGTTTGGCATAATGACGCTCCTGTAGTTTCTCAACCATCTGTACCACGGTATCGCGTTGCGGCTCCGTATACTCGATGGTGCTCCATGCGGGCAAGCAGATACTCAGCAGCAATGTAAAGAATGCTAAACGGCCAGTAAATTTGGTGTGATGTCGTAAATTCAAAATATTTCTACCTGATATGAGCGTCATAAATCGTGCTGGGCGCCGAGCGCCCGAGTTCTAATCCTATCTATATGGATACTGTGATTTCAATAAAGTTCATCGCTAATAAGGATGAGACTGTATTTTTTTGATTCGTACCGTTCATGATTAAAGTGCAACGATGTGTCTAGTATATGTTATCGACAATGTCAGATATACCCCGCAACTCGCGCTCGACCTGCCCAGGGCTTATGTGTCCAGTTTGATTAAACGGGTCGATACTGACACACTGGGTGCCAATAGACGGCAGTCTTCCCGACCCCAACGACCAGCGTTGCAGTTCTGGAGCCTTAACACTGCCGATGTCACCTGAAGCGACGAGGAGGAAAGCTTTCCATGGCAGCTGATTACATTATCTACGGTTCTGAGCACTCATTATTTACGGGCAAGGTGCGTGCCTATATGCGTTATAAGGGGCTGAACTGGGAGGAGCGGACCGCCTCACGGCAGGTCTATCTGGATGTCATTCTGCCCAATATTGGCGCCCCGATTATCCCGATACTGGAAACCGCTGAGGGTCAGTATGTTCAGGACACGACCGATATTATCGACTTTCTAGAGGATCGACACCCTGACTTCTCAGTCTATCCCGAAACGCCGGTGCAGCGTCTTGTTGCATTGCTGTTGGAGCTGTATGGCGATGAGTGGCTGATGATTCCCGCCATGCATTATCGGTGGAGCGTGCTGGATCAGCAGTATGACTTTGTAATGTCTGAGTTTGGCCGGTTGAGTGCCCCGGGGGCGAGTACTGAGGAGCAGATCGCCATTGGCGAGTCGATCTCTAAACCTTTCAGCGCGATGGTTCCCCATCTGGGGATCACCGCGGACACCATTCCCGGGATCGAGATAACTTACCTCGCTTTGCTGGACCAGCTGGAGCAGCACTTTTCTCAATTTGACTTCCTGTTGGGGTCGCGCCCCAGCATTGGCGATTATGGCCTGATGGGGCCACTGTATGCGCATCTGGGTCGCGACCCAGTTCCCAAAGCACTTATGCAGCAGCGGGCTCCCAGCGTCTATGCTTGGGTAGAACGAATGAATGGGCCTCAGCCTCTTTCAGGACAGTTTCTTGAGCATGATGTCATTCCCGACACATTACTGCCTATACTCAAAACGATGTGCTGTGACCAACTGCCCGATGTACTGGATGTTATTAAGCACAACAGTGCATGGCTGCGGGAAACACCGGGCGGCAACATTCCGCGATTTCTAGGTCACCACGCCTTTACTTCCGGGCCTGCTGCCGGAGAGCGATTCATCAGTAGCTATGCGCAATGGTTGTTTCAGCGCGCTTGGCTCCACTACCAGTCCCTAAACGGCGATGCTAGGGTTGCTGCAGACACGTTGCTCGATAGTATCGGCGGCCGTTCAGCCCTGAACGTTTCAATTAGCCACTGGCTTGAACGCAGGGCAGGGCAGTTGGAACTTGTCGAAGGACAGTTGCCGCATTTGTAGTATCCCAAAAGGAGTAAAAATAATGAAATTTGGCTTAGTACCCGTCAACGTTGGCGTAAAAAGTATCGAGCAGGTCGTCGGTTTATCCCAGCTGGCGGAGTCCGTCGGCATCGAATCGGTGTGGACCTTCGAACACGTTATTGTCCCCCAAGATTACGCCTCGAAATATCCATACAATGCCGACGGAAAAATGGGTGCGAGGCCAGAAACCAACTTTGTTGATCCGCTGATTGCTTTGACGGCGATTGCAGCCAACACCAAAACGCTGCGGCTTGGCACCGGGGTTAATATTGTTTCGCAGGCTAACCCTATGCTGCTGGCAAAACAGGTTGCCAGTCTGGATTTTGTATCAGGCGGACGTTTCATGCTGGGTGCCGGCATTGGTTGGCTGCAGGAAGAATTTGATGCCATGGGTGTCCCGTTCGAGCGTCGTGGCGCACGCTTTGACGACTACATTGTTGCTATGAAAAAAGTTTGGTCGGGTGAGGTGGTGGAGCACCAGAGTGACTTTATAAACTGGTCGGGGTTTAAAAGTTATCCTATTCCTCACAAGGAATCCGGAATTCCCATCATTATGGGCGGTACAAAAGGTAAAATATATGAGCGGGTAGCGCGCCAAGGCGATGGCTGGTTCCTGCCCGTAGATAACCCGGAGGCTTTGGCAGAAAAAATGACGCCATTAGCTGCGGCGTGCGCTGCGGTGGGAAGAGACCCAGACACTGTCGAAATCTCGTGCATGTGGAATATGCAGGGTGGAATGGATGCTATCAAGGCCTTTGAGGATGCAGGCGCGTCACGAATCATCGTGCCGATATTTGGACTAGGCAAAGATCCGGTAGCAGGTCTTACGCACTTCGCTGACACTATCATTTCGAAGATTTAATGACATTACCGTGGACAAAGGCATTATGAAAACAAAACTCACTGAACTACTTGGTATCGAAACACCGATTATTTGCGGGGGCATGATGCGTGTGGGCACTGCCGAACTAGCGGCTGCCGCATCGAATGCGGGCGCTTTAGGTGTGATGACGGCACTGACTCTGCCAACACCTGAATTGCTCAAGCAGGAAATTGAAAAATGCCAGTCTCTTACGAACAAACCGTTTGCGGTTAATCTGACGGTGGGCGTGGTGGCAACGGAAATCAACTACGACGATTACGTCGATGTAATCTGCCAAAGTGGAGTGAAGATTGTTGAAACGGCTGGCCGCAGTCCAGAGCCGTTCATGGAAGCGTTCAACGCCCACGGTATTAAAGTCATTCACAAATGTGTCGCGGTTCGCCATGCTCTTAAGGCAGAACGGGTTGGTGTTGCTGCAGTGAGTATCGACGGTTTTGAGTGTGCAGGGCATCCAGGCGAAGAGGATGTTACCTGTTTGGTGCTTATCCCCGCGGCAGTCCAGCGCCTTAAAATTCCAGTAGTGGCATCAGGTGGCTTTGCAGATGGCCGTGGTCTTGCTGCTGCGCTGGCGCTGGGCGCGGAGGGCATTAACATGGGCACGCGTTTTATGGTCACTCAAGAAGCCCCCATTCACAACGACATCAAGCAACGAATTGTTGAGATGGACGAAACGCAGACGTCTTTGATCTTTCGGAGTTTTCGTAATACGGCCAGAGTGTATACTAATAGTATCGCGAGAAAGGTTGTCGAAATCGAGAAGGCCGGCGGTGATTTTGGCCAAGTACATGCACTTGTCTCGGGGAAGAATCAGGATGTTGCGTGGACCACCGGCGATATCGATGCAGGAATGGTAACGGTGGGAATGTGTGGCGGCCTTATCAAAGATATTCCCACCTGCGAGCAGCTAGTTGATAATATAATGTCAGACGCTAACCAGATTATCAGCGAACGCCTTGCGGCAATGGTATCGACGGCCTAAAAACGGTCGATAAAACGGTGCTTCCGCGCTATTTTTTGCCAGATGGATACGGTGATGAAAAAAACAATAAATGAAAAAACACAAAAGGCCGTGCCGGACGGGCGCCGAGTTCGCAGTGAGCGAAGCCGAAAAGCCATTATCGACGCCATGCTGAAACTGGTGGCTGAGGGCACTCTGGTCCCAACTGCGCAGCAAGTATCAGAACGCGCTGGCGTTGGCCTTCGTTCTGTCTTCCGCCATTTTTCTGACGTAGAAAGTGTGTTTGCGACTTTGGATATAGAAGTCAGAAAGCAGTATCAAGGCTTGTTTGCTGGCGGTGATCGTAATGGCACTTTGAAAGAGCGACTCCAGCACGCCGTAGAACAACGCGCGTTGGCTTACGAGGCGTCAGGGAATTATTTGTTAACGAACAGAGCACAAGCGTGGCGCTATCCCGTGCTTCGAGAACAATACATTCGAACGCAACGCCAATTGCGTAAGGATCTCGACGACTGGCTGCCAGAGCTCAAAAAACTCGCGTTAGGAGAGCGTGAGCTGGTAGATTCGATCGCTTCCTTTGAGTACTGGAATCGATTGCGGGAGCACCAGGGCTTAAATAAAAAGACCAGCACTGAGCTGGTAACGCGGTTAATGAGCCGTATCATCGTCAACGACTAGAAGGAGCTGCTATGTCTGATAATTTTCAGGAGCAGGGCGGGGCGGCCACCATGGATCCCAGTCCGGTAATGCGCTGGCTCACTTCGCGTGTAATGACCCGGGTTTCTCAACAAGCGCGATTGCTGAAGCGACGCGCGCGACTTGAAAAACAACGAGTCAAGCTCGGTCAGCCACACGTGGTCGAGTACTTCCATCAGGTCGATGACGGTTACAGCCACCTTGCTGCGCAAGCGCTGCAGTTACTGTCCAAACGTTACGGAATAAAAATTGTATGCCACCTCGTAGCGGGGCCGCAGGACAAAAATTCTCCTGAACCCGAGCTGCTGCTAGCGCTATCTCGGCGTGATGCCTGGCAGGTTGCGCCGGAGTATGGTTTGGAATTCCCTCAACATGAGCAGTCCCTGTCTCCCGAGTTAGTGGAACTTGCATCGAGTATACTTGCGGCGCAAAATTCTGTTGAATTTGTTGAGCATGCTGTAGAAGTGGGACGCGCTCTATGGGCCGATGACGAATTAACCTTGAAACAGCTTGCCCAGCAGTTGGGGTGCGCCTCTGAGGCTATTACCATTGACTGTATCGCTGCGGGGACCACACGCCAAAACGAGCTGAAGCACTATTCAGGCGGCATGTTCTATTATAGCGGCGAGTGGTACTGGGGCGTTGACAGGCTGTATCACCTAGAACAACGACTTGGCGACCTTGGAGTCGATCAGCACAGCGAGGCTCCATTGCTCATGCCTCGCCCACCAATAGAGAATGGACAACTGCGAGACAATGGCAGACTGACACTGGAGGTCTATGCCTCTTTGCGGAGTCCTTATACGGCTATTATTTTTGACCGAGCAGTTAAACTTGCGCGCGATACGGGTGTCACGCTGTCGGTGCGCCCGGTGCTTCCTATGGTAATGCGCGGTGTGCCTGCTACTCGCCAGAAAGGCATGTATATATTTTCTGATGCTGCTAGGGAATCACAAGCTTATGGCGTGCCGTTTGGTAATTTCTATGACCCTATCGGCAATCCTACTCGTGTCGGATACTCACTCTACCCATGGGCATGTGAGCAGGGTAAAGGTGTTGAGTTAATCAGTGCCTTTTTGAGCTGCGCCTTCGTTGAATCCACTAATCTGAACAATGACGCGGGTGTTAAAAAAATGGTAGCCAAGGCCGGGCTTGACTGGGGCGAGGCAAAGCAAAGGTTGGGACAGTCAGGCTGGGAAGCATCGCTTGAAAATAACCGCACCACGATGTACGCGTCTGGCCTCTGGGGCGTGCCCAGTTTTCGTCTGCTTGATGAAACAGGGAAAGAGCTGCTAGCGTTGTGGGGACAGGACAGACTGTGGTTGCTCGCTAGACTGATCCAGCGTCACCTCAGTACTCGACAGTGATGCACCACCGGGGTGTTGGCAATGCCGCAGCCCATCTGCTAAGCGATCAGCCGGCGAACTAAAACAGCCCAGGATAATCGCGCCAGTAATATTGGCATTGCGTGTTTTTCCAACCACTATAAATAGAGGGCCAGTCCAATCCTTCTATCCGCCACCCATGATGTGGGTCGAGATTGGTTGAAAATACCGCTGCGCCGTGATCGCAAAAGCGTGTATCTACGCTAATACGGACAGCTTCAGACGTCGTATTTGGCTCGGCTTTGTGGACAGTACAGGAGTGAAAAATCAATACATCTCCGGCTTCAACATCGGAAACATGCCAGGTCGTTTCATCTTCATAAATCTCGCACTGAACACCGCCAACGCCCTGAGTATTAAAAACGGGGCGGACGCCTAGCCTATGAGATTTGGGCAGCACCTTGACCCGCCCCATCGCTTCGCTCACGTCATGCAAAGCAACCCAGAACCCAGCCATTGTAGGTCCGGCGTGGTGTGAGTGCGCATCCTGATGAGGCGGCGTTTCAAAGCCAATCTTTCTCGGTGTGGAAATTCGCGCCATTTTCATGGGATAAACAAAAGCAGGGGCGCCGGCAACGATTTCCATCAGATTGAGAACGTGCTGCTGATGAAAAAACGTATGAAACGCCTCTAGCGATTGAATTTTGGGATAGATTTCATCCCAAATAGGGTCCGTTTCAAAAAATGGCTGCCCCTCAAGGTGGGGCAAACTGGACGCATTGCGGCGAATATACGGGTCACACTCATTCAGCACTGCACTGAGCAAACCCTCACAGTCTGCTAAGGGAATGTAGCCTTTGATATACAGATAGCCCCAGTCATTAAATCGCTCACGCAGCACCTGCGTGTCCTCGTTGATAGTTGAAACGACATAGGGCTTGTTCGCGCTTATTTTGTGTATTTCCATAGTGCACTCGAGGTCAAAAAATTTCATTCGTTGATTGGCAAGCCATATAGTGAAATATACAATGCAACGATTCCGGTGTCAGGGAATATCGGCACTCACGGATATCCTGAAAACGCCGACGATTGAATCACTGTATTGCATGACCTGCAAGCCGGTATATTGTGACGGAGATAAGAATGACCGAAAAGTATATCAATGCCAACGGCATTGAACTGGCCTATGAGGAATTTGGCGACCCGAAAGATCCCGTGATGCTGCTGATAATGGGACTCGGCACTCAGATGACGGCTTGGCCAGACGATTTTTGTACCGGTCTTGTTGCACAGGGGTATCACGTTATTCGCTTTGATAATCGAGATATTGGCCTGTCGCAAAAAATGGATAACCTGCCCACGCCGAAATTATTAAAAGTCATGCTCTTCTCGCGCCTTAAGCTGCCTCTAACACTGCCTTACACACTCGACGACATGGCAAGCGATGCAATCGGACTACTTGATGCGCTGGACATAGCGTCTGCGCATATTGTAGGCGCATCAATGGGCGGCATGATCGCCCAGATCGTAGCGGGGCACTTCCCCCGTAGGGTTCTATCTCTCACGTCCATTATGTCGACCAGTGGTCGTAAATCACTGCCGGGGCCGGATCGTAAAATCGCACTGCATATGTTGCGACGTCCTGTAAAAGGAGACGCTCAGCTTATGCATCAGCACGCAATGCGCACCTGGCGACTGATCGGCAGCCCGGCTTATCCACCGACCGATGAGGCTCTGAGTGACAAGCTGAACCGCAGCTACAAGCGTTCTTATTATCCGGCAGGGCATTCGCGCCAGATGGTCGCAATAATGGCAGGTGGAGATCGTGTTGCGGTGCTAAAAAAGATTGTCGCGCCCACGCTTGTGATCCACGGCAAGGATGACCCGCTGGTGCCCGTGTCCGGCGGCGTTGATACGGCGCATCTTATTTCGGGCGCAAAACTGGAACTGATCGAGGGTATGGGGCATGACTTGCCAGTCGAACTAATACCGCAGTTTGTAAAGCTTATCAGTTCTAACGCCGGTGAAGCGGCTGCTCATCTGTAGTGCCACATCCATAATTTTTAGGCCAACAAGCAGACGTTCACCCCGTTTTTTTAAACGAAGCAGCAGGTGTTGGCCTTCAGGCTACGTGAGGAATAAGCCTGTTTCTGACTGCTTGAATAAATTTTTACCGGTGGCTCAACTGGATATGCAGTAAGGCCCCTAGGCGGCTCCAGACAACTTTTGAAATAAGCGATTCATGCCGCCGATCCAGCGATTGTAGTCCGCGCTTTTACGCTGCATATACGTTTTCACTTCTTCATGCGTGAGGATAAGAAAATCTTCTCGTTCCAGATGTTCAACCACGATCTCCGCGAGTCGTGCCGGCTCCATCATCCCATCACCACTCGCAGCCTTTGTACCCTGATCATTCGCATCAGCCGTCATCGCCGTGCGGACCGCCTGAGGACACAACAGAGAGACCTTAATGCCCTGGTGTGCATAGGTCAGCGCAAGCCACTCGGAAAACCCCACAGCGGCATGCTTGGTGACACCATATGCGGCTCCACCGATCTGATTGAGTAAGCCAGCGGCGGACGCTGTATTGAGAAAATAGCCGTGACCTCGCTCGAGCATGCGCGGTACCAGATGGCGTGCAGCATAAACATGGGACATCACATTCACATTCCAACAAAGTTCCCACTCGAGGTTTGCTGATTGCTCGCTTGCACCTACGGCGACGCCTGCATTACTGCAAAACAGATCGATAGGGCCTATGGTATTTTCGGTATCGTCGATAACGCGTTTCACATCATCCTCTTTAGTGACGTCTGCGGACATGGCGACACAGCCCAATTCTGCCGCGGTTTTTTGTGCCGTGCTACTGTTGATGTCGACGCCAACGACGGTTTTAGCGCCTTCAACCATAAACTTTTCTACCAAGGCTTTACCGATACCACTGCCGGCGCCTGTAACAACAATTATTTTGTCCTTGATCTGCATCTAGAATGCTCCACTGTGTGATGGTTAAACGCTCTATATTCATATAGGCGCGGGTATTGTCAGAAGATTAGTTGAAATAATACTCCAATATCTCACGACCCATAAAAAGACGGCTGATTGCCTGATTCGCTGAAGCCCCCACCTGCACCAATTCATCCTGCACATGCAGCCTTGCCAGATTCAGGCGCCTCTGCGTGCGCGCCTGTGTCACACCAAATCCATAATCGTACTGATAGTACTTCTCACCGGCTAATCCAGCCGATATGTTAGCCGCAGCGGAACGATAATAGGTTCGCTGAATATAGTCTAGAACGATGGTTAACGTTTCCGGCACAGTGTCGTCCGCCAGCCAGTCGCATTCGGAAAAATCATGCTCCCCAAAGAGTCGATCGGTATACGCACAGAGCATCGTTTCATGTTTTCCAAGCCAACTTTTAGGTACCGGGTCCGTTACAAAGTGTGCTTTACAGGCTCCGGCCAACGCAAAATCCGCGAGGCAGGGACGCGGCCCGAGCAGAAAGTCATTCTGCGCAAAATGTGCGTCTAGCGCTGAGAGCATGTTGTTGTAGTCCCCATGCACTGCGTCTTCCTGCGCAGGCCCAACACCGTTGACTTCACACGCGTTCCTGCCAAAAGCCTGGTACATCATCTCCCCGACAGGTGTCAGGTCGACCAACTCCTGCTCGGTGAAGGGTTCTTCCACTGATCGGTTTAATAGCATGTTCGCACCAAAGCGGGGGCCAACCCAGGTGACATTATCCGGATAGCACCATCGAGTATGTACGCATACGCGACCTAACCAATGATTAAATGCATCCTCTAGAATAAAGCAACAGGCACGTTGTAACGGTGAAGTTGGAATGACAGGTGCTCCATGAAATCGATCATTGAGCAGTGG
Source organism: uncultured Haliea sp. (assembly GCA_913062625.1). Lineage (GTDB taxonomy): Bacteria > Pseudomonadota > Gammaproteobacteria > Pseudomonadales > Halieaceae > Marimicrobium. The sequence goes on from CAJXWP010000030.1 coordinate 25,992, forward strand.
CCCCAGCGCGATAGTATCGTGGATCATCCATTTCTCAGGGGTTATTAAGGCAGGAATAAAATGACTGCCCGTGCGCGCCTCAATCAGCGGGCCTCCTTCGTGTGTTTTGAAGTGCCAGTACCAGGGTATGCCCTGAAAGCGTAGCTGTGCTTCCAGCTTGCGGGTAAACATACTCATTTGGTTGCCTACTAGGCCGTAGTTTCCACGATACATAATGGTCTCTCCTTGAAACGGATGATGGGCATTTGCGCTGCACGTCATTCGCCGTATTTATATCGTATTTATATCGAATTAAGACTTGCGACAATTACATGCTGGCACATACTGTGTCAATATTATGCAGGCTCTACAGCATCGCTTATTAAGCAGGCGAAAAAACCGACACCTATCGAAAGGGCAAGACGATCATGAACCAAGCAGCAATAAGCAACCGCATCACCGAAATGACTGGCACCGCTTATCCGATTATACAGGCCCCCATGGGCTGGATCGCCCGCGCACAGTTGGCCTCTGCTGTAAGTAATGCCGGCGGCATGGGCATTATCGAAACATCTTCAGGTGAATTAGACAACATCAAAGGAGAGGTCGCGAAGATGCGTGATCTAACCGACAAACCCTTTGGCATGAACGTAGCCCTGTCCTATGTGAAAGGCAGCAATATTATCGATTTCGTTATCGATCAGGGCATCAAGTTTGTTACTACATCGTCTGGTAGTCCTAACGTGTGCACAGAGGCATTTCAGGCTGCCGGCATCAAGGTTTTTCATGTTATTCCGACATTGGAGATGGCGATAAAGGCACTTGATGCCGGCGTAGATGGACTGATCGTTGAGGGTGGGGAGGGCGGAGGTTTCAAAAACCCCAGGCCTGTTTCAACGATGGTGTTATTACCTATGATCCGAGCGTACACCGACGTGCCCATTATTGCCGCAGGCGGGATCTGTGATGGAATATCGATGGCGGGTGCATTCGCTATGGGTGCTGAGGGCGTTCAGATGGGAACACGTATGTTGTCTTGCTTAGAATCTCCGGTGCACGACAACTGGAAAGAGGCGGTGATTCAGGCCAAGGCAACGGATACTGTTTTTTTAAATCAGCAGGCACGACCTGCGCTGAGAGCATTGCGTACCGAACGAACCGCGGCTCTAGCGCTGTTAGGGCAGTTTGATTTAATGGAGCATATGGCCAATCTGTCCGAATTATATTTCGGCGGTGATATGGAGGCAGCTATTCCCTTGTCGGGTGAGGTCGCCGGACGCATCGAGTCAGTGAAGAGTGTCAAAGAGATTATTGATGAAACCGTGTCAGAGTTTCGGGGCATTATGCAGGAGCTAGCGGGGCGTTATGTGGCCTAACCCGCAGCGCATGGCATCAACATTTTAGGTGCACCCGCATACGCTTTTAATGCATCCAGCGCAGAGGGAGCACGCTCGGGCCGCTTTCGAACGCACAGCGACATCTATATCCTCGTGCGTTTTATCATTGGGTCTGACTCGCTAAAGTAATTCTTCAGCCATCAAGTTCAGCGCTTCCGGCTGCGAAGAAGTAATCAGCATCATGTCGAGTGAGCCGCGCTGCTCAGCCTCTCTCCACATGCTAAGACGCTCTCGAATGCGTGCTGGCGGACCAATAAGATTGGTCAGGTCAATGAGATCGGCGGGTACCGCTGAAGCTGCCTTGTCTTTTTCGCCGGTCAGATACAACGCTTGGATCTGGTCTACTTCATCGGCATAGCCCATTCGCTTAGCAAATTCCGCATAGAAGTTTTTCCCTTTGGAGCCCATGCCGCCTAGCTGCCTAGCAAGGGTCGGCTTCATCATTGCCTGCACCTCAGAGACATTATCATGCACAATGACACTAACAAAAGTGCTAACCGTAAAGTCCTCACGTGTGCAGCGTGCTCCGTCTTTGGCAAAGCCATCGGCGAGGTGACGATCCACAATGTCCTGCGTTGCATTGGGGTCGATGAAAGACAGCAGCACACCATCAGCAATCTCGGCTGCCAGACGCAATCCGCCAGGGCTAATAGAGGCAAGGACTATTGGCTGATCGGCATTAGGGTGCGCGACGCTCTTAAGAGGTTTACCCGCGCCCGTAGTGTTGGGTCCAGTTAGAGGCAGTTGATAATGGAAACCGTCGTGCTGCAGCGGTTCTTTTCGTTCCAATATTTTACGAATGATGGCGACGTACTCGCGTGTGCGTTCAAGCGGGCGGATGTAGGGAACGCCGTGCCAGCCCTCAGCGACCTGTGGACCTGAACTGCCAAGACCGAGAATGAAGCGCCCCTGGGAGAGTGCATCCAGTCCGATCGCCGTCATTGCTGCGGAGGCGGGCGATCGCGCAGGGATCTGCATAATTGCCGTGCCGACTTTTATATTTGATGTATGCGCTGCCAACCAAGTAGCACTCGTAACAGCGTCACAGCCATAAGCTTCTGCTGCCCACACGGAGTGAAAGCCAAGGTCTTCAGCTAAGCGCACTGCATCGAGGTCAATGGTTGGATTAGCGCTGAACGCCGTTTGAATCAGTCCTAGCCCCAGTTTCATGCAATCTTCCTTTATCCGCGATTTTCGATGGCCTCCAGATAGGGGGCATGTTGTCAGCAAACGGAGACGCTTTGTAACTTCTATCGCGTCTAGAGGCAAGGGTTCTTTGAAGGATGGCGCCTGTGTGTAACTGTGTGTGTTATTGTCTTATTTAACATAATATATATTATACGCATAAAGAATAACCCCGGCAGCGCTGAAATATTCCGCTCTGGCAAGGTCTCACTGTGCGTTTAGGTTTGTTTTCACGGCCTTTTAGATCCATGAAATACGTTTTACCTAGCGCCAGTCGCTTGATACAGGCCGCTAGCACTCGTCGAATGACGGCGCATTTCGTGCTTAAGTGAACTTTATGTTTCGCAGTGTTGAGTACTGGCACCTTAACGTTGGCGTAACATTGCGCTGTTACAGACCCCAATCTTCTCAGTATGCCTATGCTGATAACGAACCAGACAGATTCCGCTTCATCTCGGTACATCTCGTGCTGGCGCCACGTCGAGCGCTTAATCACCGCGCGCTCCTACGCGCATAGTTTCAGTTTCGGCGATGCCCAACCCAGGCTTACGGGCGCTACGACGCATCGATAGTCTGGCGCAAGCATTGAAATACCCGCCCAGCAGACCGAACTGCCGCGGATTATGGTGGCTACATCGACAGCGCTGACAAGAATAACGTCATGGCTGAGGCTCATACGCAGGCCATAATGCGGCTTCTCAAGATGCCAGTTCGCATCTGCCGACTGCGAAGAACAGTGATACAGCGTTGGATGTGCTCAGTTAGCGATCGAGACTCTCACGTTAACGTGTTGCGGGTGGCTTACTTAACGGTCAAGGTTAGTGTCGTCTGCAGTGATCAAGTTGAGGCGAGCCCCGTCCATCCCCATAAGATACGCACGGAATGCACAATAATAATTATATTATGTTAAATAAAGTCACCGTTGACTACCTATGCATATCGTTGCAAACGGCCTACCTTGCTCCCCTATTACAGGAGTCAGGCTCAACCCG
>CAJXWP010000031.1 GCA_913062625.1 uncultured Haliea sp.
GATCAGCGTTTGAGCTACGGCATTGCGTTTGGCCTTGGTCAGCGCATGAAGGCTGACGGTGTGCCTCTAGATACGGGTGCATTTACTGCTGGACTGTCTGACGCACTGGCCGGTTCAGAGCCACGTCTGACTGAGGAAGAAATTGCCGCAGAAATGCAGACTTATCAGGAAAAAGCGCAAGGCGAGATGGAAGCCGCACAGGCCGAAATTGGCGCAGCTAACGCCGCATCGTCCGCAGCATTCTTGGCGGCTAACGCAGTCAAAGAAGGTGTGATTGTGACCGAATCAGGTCTACAGTATGAGATAATTACTGAAGGAACGGGCCCAATGCCCGGACCAAACGATCAGGTCGAAGTGCACTACCGCGGTACTCTGGTTGATGGCACAGTGTTTGATTCGTCTATCGACCGCGGCGAGACAGTAACGTTTGGCGTTAGTCAGGTCATTCCAGGCTGGACAGAGGCATTGCAGCTAATGCCTACTGGTTCCAAGTGGCTGTTGGCGATTCCGTCTGATCTGGCCTATGGTGCCGGCGGTGCGGGTGAGGTGATAGGACCAGATTCAGCGTTGATTTTTGAAGTGGAACTGATCGCCATTCCCGATCAAGCAGCAGCGAGCGGATCTGAGGCAGCAGAGTCTGCTGCCGAAGACTAAGCTAAACCGACTCCGGCGTTCTGGTTTTACCTAGCGCCGCTTTCGATTATGAAGATCCGCACTCAGTGGGTCTTCCACGTTAAAGCGTGATTCCAGCATCTCTGAAGAGGGCCAGGTGTCACGCTTTATTTTTTGCAAGTAACCCTCAATACTACCTCAGCACTGTAGGTGCTCTGCACCTGTACTTTCCCCCAAACTTGTTCACGAGGCGGTCAACGTCACTCAGGATAGCGTCGCACCGTCTGCCAAAGACAGATCAGAATAGCCGCACAGAATACGGCTAACGTTTGTTCTGGAATACTAAAGCCAAGCAATGACCAGCTGACATTTGCGCAATTCCCGTCACCGGCAAGCACAATGCTTAGCGTGTCCTCAAAAGGTAGGTTTTCCAGCATATAATCTAGGCTTGGGCCGCAGGCCGGCACTTGGTCTTCAGGGAGGTGCTGCAGCCACACATGTCGAGCCGCCACGGCTGCGCCAGCCCACGCTGCAAGCCCACACAGCGCGGCGTATACTTGTCGGCCCCGGCCAACCGGATTATGCAGAGCTGCGATCAAGGCTATCAAGCCCCACGACACCACAAAAACCCTCTGTGTCATGCACAGGGGGCAGGCCTCCAAGTTGAGAAATACCTGCAGATAGAACCGCGCAAATAACATTGATATCAAGGCCAATAGGGCGAGGCCTATAAATACCAGTCGGGGGGAGAGAGCATATGGCATGGAGTCTATATTCCTAACAATGATCAAGGTCAAATGGACGAAGTGGCTACACTAGGGGCTTTTTTCTTTCAGTGCAATGGCGGGTCTCGCGGCAAGCGTTACAGCAGTTTGACCTGTGCTTCGCAGTAAGATTGTAACTGCGGATAAAAGTTCAGGAAGGTATGCTCCAGCGGACCTTTGAAGTAGTCTCCTTCCAGCCCTCCGGCAATGAGGCCCCCGTCGGGCCGGCCAGGTGAAAGTGTGCGAGGAAGTTCACTGCTAGGGACCTTAAAGCCCCTCGTATTGGCTGAAGAAGTTGTCTAGGTAGTCCTCGAAGCTGATATCGTTGGAATATTCCATATCGCGCTGCGCCAGCAATGAACGCTCTGCTTCCTGTTCAAACGCCGCTTGAACATCTGCTGAAAGCGCTCGTTCACGGAAGTACTGCGCCCATTTCTCACTGTAGGCCATGGCCAGTCGGAAAAAAGGCAATTGTTTGTCATGCATTTCTCTCAGTATGCGGGCTGAGGGTGTTAATTCTGGATCTGCTACCTTAGCCAGTTGAGAGTCTAAGCTGGCAATGTAATCGCCTGACGCATGCGCAGTGTCAAGCATTTCGGCGATTGGGCGCATCGCACCGAGTAGCTCATTAGCCCACTGAGCCATGGGAATGTCATCGCTTCCGTCGTGAAGTTGCAGGCCCGGTTGTCTGCCCATATTTACTACCGCCTTCAGGTTGGCGTTTTGCACGAGCTGCTCATCATCATTGCAAGCTGGACTGTCCTGCAGCAGGCAATACAGTAGAAAGGTATCCAGAGATCGCATTTGCGTATCGTCGAGTCCCACCGAAGAGAATGGGTTGATGTCAACGCAGCGCACTTCGATATATTCAATGCCGGCTCTGACCAACGCACACAAAGGCGTTTCTCCTGAACTTGCGACCCGTTTAGGGCGTATAGAACTGTAAAATTCATTCTCGATTTGCAGCAGACTGTTATTTAATTGCTGGTAGTTACCCTCTTGGCCCGAGGGAATATGACTGTAGGCTGGATGCTGCTGCTTTATTGCGCTCGATAAGGTGTTCACGTAATCGCCGAGAGAGTTGTAGCACACATTCAAGTCTCCCTGCGCGTCACTGTTATAGCCCAGCTCACCCATTCTCAGCGCTGTTGCAAACGGCAGATAAAGGCTTTTAGCCTTTTTGTCAAAGGCCTTCATTCCATGTCGATCTGACCCTCCTAAGAAGCTGGAGCACACAGCAGGAGATGCACCAAATAGATAGATTAGCAGCCATGAGTAGCGTCGGAAATTGCGGATCATTCCCAGGTAGCGTTCGCTGATATAGTCTGTTTTTTCACCCGGGCAGCCGGCACTCTCCCAAGCATGATCCCAGTATGCCTGTGGCATAGAAAAATTGTAGTGAATGCCGGCAATGGCCTGCATCATACGGCCGTAGCGATGCCCCAAGCCAGATCGATAAACTGTTTTCATGCGCGCTACGTTAGAGCTGCCGTACTGCGCTACCGGTATGCTCGCGTCACCAGAAATAATGCAGGGCATGCTGGCGGACCACAGTATTTCGTCTCCGATTTTTTGATAGACAAAGCTGTGAATGTCTTCCAGTAATTCGAGGCTATCTTCAATACTAGTGTTCACCGGGGTGATGAATTCCAGCAGCGCTTCTGAATAATCGGTGGTAATCAAAGAGTGAGTTAAGGCGGACCCTAGTTCAGCCGGGTGCGGCGTCTGTGCCAGTGTTCCTTTGGCTTCAATGCGCAGGCTCTCTTTCTCAATGCCGCGAGAGATGCCCCTGAGCATACCCTTGGCTTCAGGTTGACTCAGTGTCTGCAGCTGCTTTTGCAAATGGGAAGACAATCGGAACTCCTCTTGATGGACAGGTTTGCAGACTATCGCAAAGCCGCTTTTGGACAAGCATTCGCTTGTGCGGCTTATGCAGACGGCGGCAAGTGTATCTGCCAATGTCGGCAGAGTACAGTTGCACCGGCGCTGCTGTCTCAGCAGTGGCTCAGGTAATGCGGTCCAAATATTTCTCCAACAGTTGGCAGGCGAAACTGTTTTGTACTTCACTGTCCTGTCCTGTGGCCAACATAATGCGGGACATAATGAGTCCAAAGCGCATCCCAGCAAAAATTTGGTAGTAAGCATAGTCCCGGGTTGAAAAGCCAGAGGCTTGCTCCCATTGAGCAATCGTTTCCTCATAACTGGGCAGGCCTTCCAGTCGCGGCATTCCCAGGCCCTCTGCGAAGGTAGCGTCAAGATAATTGAACCACGCCAAATCCTGCACTGGATTGCCCAGTACCGCCATTTCCCAGTCCAGAACTGCGGCGACACTATCCAACGATGGGTTGAAAATAATATTGCCCAAGCGGGCGTCACCCCAGCACAGCACGGTCGGTTCCTCCTTTGGTTGGTTGGCGTGCAGCCAGTCCAGTGCGCGTCGTCCAATAGCGTGGCCTGCACCTTCCAGCGCCCAGTCCATGTAGCTTTCCCAGTAAACTAATTGCTGTTGCAGAGGCGTTTTGCCCGGCACCAGTAGTTTGCCGAAACCCATTTCTTGGTAGTCCAGTTGATGATAGCGCGCCATTGTGTCCACTGACGTACGCCAAAGGTGTTGACGCTTTTCCAAACTGGTTTCATGCATCATCCAGCCATCCATATTGTAAGGGGGCATGTCGGTTGGTATACGACCCTCTGTCCGCTTCATAAGGTAGAACTGTACGCCCAACAAAGACTTGTCTGTTTCTAGTCCGCATAATTCTGGAACAGGTATATCGCTGCATCGCCCGACAGCGTCCATGACTTCGTACTGCAGACTCAAGTCATAGTCGGGAAATACTGGACGTTCAATTGACGGTTGTAGTCTTGCCACAAGCGGCTCACTGCGTTGCTGTCCGTTTTCGTCCCAGGTTATGTCAAACAAAAGGGTAACGTTAGACATCCCGGTGGCCTCCGGAATGGTAAGCTCTTGAATGCGGACGTCTTGTCCTCGATTTGATGAAATCCACGCTTCCAGCTTGTGGCGAGTGCCATCGATATCTTCTATCAGTGGTGTTGGGCGCGCATTATCCATGGGTTAGCTCCTGATTTTTGGCGATTAGCGATTTGATAGAATACTTGCGATCAGCATCTTTGGCTACTGTAAGCGCGATGAGGGGGAAGACGGACACGTCTGTGAGCAAGTGACTTTTAGCGAGACTCTGCAGCGCGGTCGTATCAACGGTATTGCGCCCCACATTATGCGTCAGATTTCGCATGCTGCTCGTGTGCTTGAGTAGACCGAATAGCGTAATTTTTTACGCAGTGCCTTCTTCGCGTAAAACCGGCATCACATCACTCATAAAGAGGTGCAAACTGGACCAGGCTAAATCGGGATGAATGCCACCGCACAGTGGATGGAACATAATCGGTTGCGCTCCGACCATATCGCGCGCCGCGTCAATAAGCTCTCGTGGGCGGTACACTTTATAGGCTCCACTGCTGCGCAAGTCGTCGCTATGGTCAAAGTGTTTGTAAGGGCTGAAAACGTCGGCCTTGGTTGCCCACTCTGCGTACATATTTGTCTCATGCAGCACGTGAGGGGCGATTTTTTCCCAGTAGGCGTCGGGGTCATGTGAGACAAAGGTCACCGTGGATGGGGCATTTGGCATTGGTCCTGGGTCCGGCTTCCCCTGCGCTTTTAATTCCTCTCGATAGTACTCGAAGATTTCTGGCCCAGAGGGGATAAAGAAGTCAGCATCGCGAGCTGCGCGTCTAGCAGCTGGTCTGCTGCTGCCGCCCATCAAGAGCATCGGGCGCGGCTGGCTGAAGGGTTTCGGCGTGATAGTAATCGTGCGACCCTCGTGCTCAAAAGTCTCTCCGCTCCAAGCTTTTTTAAGAAAGGGGCCGATATCATCCATGTATTTTTTACGCACACTAAGGTCTTTGCCAATGGCAATAAATTCTTCTTCTCGATAGCCGCCGCTGACTACGGGTATAACGCGACCTCGACTGATGATATCTAATACTGTCAGGTCTTCTGCTAATCGCACGGGGTCGTGTAACGGGGCAATCAGCGCGGATATGAAAATACGCAGACTGTGTGTACGTGTCGCGATCGCAGAGGCCAATACCAGTGGAGACGGGCAATAGCCGTCCGGAGAGCCATGATGTTCTGAGAGGTGCACGCTGCCTATGTCGTTGTTGTCCCCCCATGCGCACATTTCAATGGCAGCCTGATACAGATCAGCCTGTGATGTTTTTGAGACTTCAGGCTGTCGCATATCAAAGCGCAGCATAACATCAGGCATAGTGCTTCCTCGTTAATCTTGTGGCATCTGCTTTCATTCACTTAGCTTCCATAGGATATGTGTGATGAGGTAGCCCCAGAGCAATACGAGAAGCACTAGGCGCCATTTCCCGGGCTTCGATCTTTCCTCGACAGGGTTAGAGTCTTGAACGGAGTTATATGAACCGCAGGCTGGGCACTCTCCACGCTGGCCGCTTTTTTTTCCGTGATAGCTGCAATCTTTGCAGTGGAAGGCCATAAGGGTTATCGGGTGCTCTTCAGAAGTTGATCGACGATACGCTCAAGTTGCTTTAGGTTATTACACTCAGCGCTAAAATGGCAAGCGCTCTGGTAGCGCAGCATTTCTGAATCACCGCTGCCCCAGGCTCTGCGTGACTCCGGGTTAAGCCAGATCACCTGCCGTGCGCGCTGGAAAATGCTTTTCAGAATATCCAGTTTCGGATCGCCGTTGTTATTGCGGGCATCCCCAAGAATAATCACTGTCGTATTACTGTTGATGTCGTCCAATGCCAGTTTGGAAAAGTCCATGAGGCTATTGCCGTAATCCGTAGCACCTCCGTATTTCCAGTTGACGAGTTCGATGGCTTTTTCTACAGGGTAGTCATCAAAATACGCGCTTACTTCGCCCAAGTGACTTGAAAAAGCAAAGCTGCGTACCTTTGGCAGGATGTCTTGCAGGCTGTAAAGGAACAGGAGCAAAAATTTTGAGTAGGCAGCGACGGAGCCACTGACATCACATACCGCCAATATCTGCGGTTTTTCCTTTTTTACCTGTCGCCAAAATGTATTGAACATGACGCCATCATTGGGTATCCCTTTGCGTAGAGTCTTGGCCATATTCAGTTGGCCGCGTTTAAGCCGCCTACGTTTGTGCGAATGGCGGCTGGCCAGTTTTTTGGCCATCTTTCGTATTAACTCATGCACTTTGTGAAGGTATATATGCTCGATATTGTTTAGTCGAGTTTTGCTCAGAATATCATCCATGAATTGTTGAGTTTTACCCTCGGCGTGTAATAAGTATTCCCGTTCTACATAGTCGCGCACCTGTTGCCGCAGAATGTCGCGGTAACGTTGGAGCACAGCCAGCCCTGGACTCTCAGACTTTTCTAGTTCGATGACGGCGTTGCGAATTTGCTCCTCACCCATGGCATCGAGTATTCGCCGGGTGAACTGGCCTTTTTGGGTAAACATTTGAATTTGCTGTAGGTCTACCTGTTGCGCCGCCGCCTTAATTGCGAGCGTTAGCTCATTGCGGTTGTTGTTGAGCAGGTTCTCCATCAAGGGCGTTTGTAACAGAGATTCTAGAGATGGGTTGTTCTGTGCAGCCAGTTCCAGCGCTGAAAGTTGGTTAGTCGACAAATCTTCCGTTTGCGCCGCAGTGTCATCTGTCGCGTCTGTGTCATTATTTTCGTCTTGTGGGTCAGACATCTCTGCAGAAGAAAAGTCTGCGAGGTCCTGCTGAAAAAAACGATCGAAGCAGTCCAGAAAGATCACTTCTTCCGCAGGCGTCTTCGCTAGCGTCATCGCGAGACCGTCGCGCAACAGGTTGCGATCGGAATACCCCAGCGTGGTGGTTACCCCCACGGCATCTAATGTCTCTGCGGGAGAAACTCTTATGTCGTGGCTGCGCAAGACCTGAATGAAATCGACAAGGTTGGACTGCATGATTCCTGTTTCTCCGCGCTGTTATTGTCTGCCAATATTTTTTAGCGGCTGAAGGTTATGCTGTGCGTGTGTCTGATGAGTTACTACTCAACAGGTTACGCAATTCACTATCCGTGGTTTCGATGTCTTCTTCGTATTTCAACAACACATTGAGCGTGCTGCGCACCAGCTCCTCCTCCAACTGATCGGCATGTAACAAAATGAGGCTGCGCGCCCAATCGATGGTTTCTGAAATGGCGGGTGCTTTTTTTAGATCCAGCTGCCGCAAAGAGTGCACAAACCCCACGAGTTGGTGACGCAGCTGTTCACTCACGTTCGGGACACGGCTACGTATGATCCGCTCTTCGAGCTCTACTGTCGGGAACGGAATATACAGATGCAGACACCTTCGTTTGAGCGCATCAGAAATGTCCCGTGTGTTATTACTGGTAAGGAATACCATGGGAGTAGTGCGAGCTTTTACTGTGCCGATTTCAGGAATAGATATCTGATAATCGGATAAAATTTCCAGCAATAATGATTCGAACTCGTAATCAGATTTATCGACTTCATCAATGAGTAAAATAGCGCCTTTTTCTTGCTGCATCGCTTTGAGCAGGGGACGCGGCTCTAGAAATTCCTCAGAGTAGAAAATATCGCCAAACTGGTGCAACTTGGCGACGGACTCAGCAAGGCCGGTTGCCCCTTGCAATAAGTCTCCGAGCTTCTCCTTGAGCACCTGAGTGTACAGTAACTGTTTCCCGTACTTCCATTCATACAGTGCCTTGGCCTCATCCAGACCTTCATAGCATTGCAGGCGAATCAGCGGTGTTTCTAGTAACAGGGAGATCGTTTTAGCCAACTCTGTTTTGCCGACACCCGGGGGGCCCTCAATCAGAACAGGTTTACGTAACTGAAACGCCAGAAAAACAGCCGTTGCGATCTTTCGGCTGCAGATATAGCCGAAAGATTCAAAACCCTGCTCAATAAGCTCGACTGAGTCAAGCTGCGGAAAATGTTGTGTGTGCAACGGGATACCTCGATTTTCGAGCGACTATTGTACGCGATACTCGCTGAGAGAAAACCCAGTTATCCGCCGGTTGTATTCATGAAGCGAACGATGTCAGGTGTCTCGTCTAGATCGAAGTGATGGCTTTCAGGTTTTATGGACATGGCCTCGATGATGGTTCTTTTCAGTGCGTCCAATGTGTAATCGTTAGAGCGAATGACTCTGCGCAGGTCTACGGAATGTTCATTGCCTAGACACAGCAGAAGTTGTCCTTCAGCCGTCACGCGGACTCTATTGCATAAATGGCAAAAGTTATGACTATGAGGAGAAATAAAGCCGATTTGCGTTGGCCCGCCTGAAGTGCTGAAGTAGCGAGCGGGTCCGGCGGCGCTTTTGGGGTCACCTAATGGTTCAAGTGTGTACTGCCTCGAAATGATGTCGCGCAATTCCTGACTGCTGCAGAAGCTCAAAGCGCGGTCGTGATCATCAATCAGCCCTAATGGCATCTCTTCGATAAAAGCGATATCAATATTGCGTTGATAGGCGAAATTTACCAGATCAAGGACTTCATCCTCGTTGCGACCCTTGAGAATCACGGCATTGAGCCTTATCTGCTCAAAGCCCGCGTCAATAGCGGCGTCGATTCCCGCGATGACCTGGCTTAGGTTACCGTGACGTGTGAGTTGGTGAAATCTGCGGGGCTGCAGGCTGTCTAAACTAATATTGATACGATGAACACCGTGGTGGCGCAGATCTGACGCCATACGGTGCAGCTGCGAGCCATTGGTGGTTATCGCCAATTGGTCAAGCCCAGGCAGTTGCCCGAGGGGTTCGATCAATGCCAAAATGTTGTTGCGGATCAGGGGTTCGCCGCCAGTGAGACGTATCTTATGAACACCGAGTTCAACAAAGGCGCGGGCTACCTCCTGTATCTCCCCTAACGTTAACACCTGTTGCTTTGGTGCGAATGTCATGTCCTCCGCCATGCAGTAGACACAGCGGAAGTCGCAGCGATCGGTCACGGAGATACGAACATAATCGACCCTGCGTTGGAAGCGGTCGATCAGCACATTGGGCAGCTCGTTTATCATGGTTAGCAGTGTAGCGCTTTGGGAGGCAGTGCTCCAGCGTGGAGTTTACAGCCGACGGTCACTAGAACAGGATGGTTAAAGTTTTGATACTAAGGGGGTGGTTTTGTCGGTGATAGGTCAGTGGGCTCTTTGGGCGGGTCCGGTGCTGGGATCAGTGGCTGCAGCAGCCAGTATGACGGCCGGCTACGGTCCGGATATGGCTATCGTCGGATTTGTGGCGGTATTGTGCATTATCTGGTGGATATTTGAGCCAGTGCCTATCCCCGTTACGTCACTATTGCCGCTGGCGATATTGCCGTTATTGGGTGTGCTGACTCCGAGTGAGGTCGGCGAGGCCTATGGTTCCCCCCTGATCTTACTGTTGCTCGGTGGATTTTTGTTGTCGAAGGCGATGGAACATTCAGGTGCGCATCGTCGCATAGCGCTGGGTATGGTGGCGTTGTTCGGGGTTAGCAGTGGTCGTCGGCTCGTGATGGGGTTTATGTCAGCGGCGGCCGTGTTAAGCATGTGGATATCTAATACCGCCACAGCGCTGATGCTGTTGCCCGTGGCACTGGCTGTGCTTGATGCGGTTGACGACAAATCACGGCTTGCCCCTCCATTGCTGCTCGGTATTGCCTATGCGGCTAATATCGGGGGTCTAGGCACTCCCATTGGCACGCCCCCAAATCTGATTTTTATGCAGGTCTATGAGGATACCACGGGGCAGGTGATTAGTTTTACTCAGTGGATGGGTTGGGCTCTTCCGGTCGTTGTATTGATGGTGCCAGCCATGGCACTGATATTGACACGCAATTTGAGCGGGGCGCTGAAGTTGCAATTACCTGACGTGGGGCCCTGGCGCGCGCATGAACGTCGCGTAATGGTGGTGTTTGGCATGACTGCCCTCGCCTGGATTACTCGCAGCGAACCCTTCGGTGGTTGGAAGATGTGGTTGGACTTGCCGCAGGCTAATGATGCGTCTGTGGCTTTGCTCGCGGTGGTGGTTCTGTTTCTTGTGCCCGACGGTAAGGGTCAGCGTCTGTTGAATTGGGAGCGCGCCAGCACTATTCCGTGGGGGGTGCTACTGTTGTTTGCGGGCGGTATTTGTTTGGCAAAGGGGTTTGTCAGTTCCGGTATGAGTGATCTGATCGGGCTATGGCTAACGGAAATGATCAGTATGCCGATGTACTTACTGATGGCGCTTGTTTGCCTATTAGTGACTTTTATGACGGAAGGAACGTCCAACACGGCCAGCACTGCACTACTAATGCCGATACTGGCAGCCGCCGCGCTGGCGGCGGGAATCTCGCCGGAATTAATTATGGTGCCGGCAGCGATGAGTGCCAGTTGTGCCTTCATGTTGCCTGTTGCTACCGGGCCAAACACTGTTGTGTTCGGCACCGGACAGATTACCACTGCCCGCATGGCACGGGAGGGGTTTGTGATCAACCTTTTGGGTGCCGCGGTTATTAGTAGCGTCTGCTATTTATTGCTTACATAAGCCGAGGCACAGCCAGACAAACCTTAGAGCAGTGCCATCATGGACTCAGCAGAGCTCACGTCTACGCCTGCGCCTGTCTCCACCTGCAGATGACTCACGGTGCCGTCTTCGACGATCATAGCAAAGCGCTGGCTGCGTGTGCCTAGGCCAAATCCAGTGCCATCCAACTCCAAGCCAAGTGCTGCAGCAAAATCTCCGTTGCCGTCCGCCAGCATCAACAGTGCCTCGCCATTGTGGGCCTTACCCCAGGCGTCCATCACGAAAGCATCGTTTACAGACATGCAGACGATGGTGTCTATATCTTTGGCTTTTATGTTATCGGCGTTTACCACATATCCGGGTAAGTGAGTGATGCTGCAGCCGGGTGTGAATGCGCCCGGTACGGCAAACAAGACTACTTTTTTGCCCGCAAAAATCTCATCAGTAGTGATGTCGGTTGGTCCTTTTTCTCCCATGGTCTTCATTGTGCAGGCGGGAATTTTGTCTCCGGTCTTGATAGTCATGTTACGCTCCACGATAGATGTGATGGCTCAAGTGAGCAGGAATAATACCAGATGTTAGGCGAAATATACTGTCCCCTGTGCGCGGGAGTTGAAATAACGGCGTACTTTAGTGACAGGAACCGTTCTTATCTATATTGCAGCACCTGTGGACTGGTGTTCGTGCCGCCCGAAGGATACTTGTCCCGCGGTGCCGAAAAGGCCGAGTATGAATTACATCAAAATAAAGTTGACGATCCCGGTTACCGCGCATTTCTGTCCCGATTGCTGTGTCCGCTTGTCGAGCGACTCCCCTCTGGCGCCCATGGCTTAGATTTCGGATGTGGCCCCGGGCCTGCACTGGCGCATATGTTGCGAGAAATGGGATTTGAAGTGTCTCTTTATGACAGTTTCTTCGTCCCCGACGAGAGCACACTGGACGCGCAGTATGATTTTATTTGCGCGACTGAGGTGGTCGAACACCTGCATCGTCCCGCGCAGGAGCTCGAACGTCTATGGTCTTTGCTGCGTCCGGGCGGGTGGATGGGCGTCATGACCAAGTTAGTTCTTGATCGCACTGCGTTTGCACGCTGGCACTACAAGAATGACCCGACGCACGTGTGCTTTTTCAGTGTGGACACGTGGTGTTGGTGGGCACGGAATCACGGTGCCAGTGTGGAAATCATCGGAGCAGACGTGATCTTGCTGCACAGAGTGGCCTAATTGTTCCCTACCAGCATCTCGACGTAAGTACTTTCACACTCGCGGTAAAAGCTAAGCTCATCATCACCGAGATACGGCGCGACCATGGTCAGTAGTTGCAGTACGCCTTGGTGAATAGTGACTTGTGGTGAGCGATTGTCATGCAGTAGAGCCTCGTAGTTGAACCAGAAGGTCAGATTCAACGTCATATTGTCGACCAGTCCGAGCAACTGCTGATCTTTGGCATCAATGACGTCCTGTTGCAGTAGTGCCTGACAAATCGCATAAAGGGCAGCACGCTTCAGCTGAATCAGTCGCTTGAAGCCACGCTTGATGCCTGGGTAGCGCTGCAGGATGTTGTCGAGATTGTGGTATAAAAAACGGTATTGATACATCTCCTCCATGACGACATAAAGATAGTACCAATTGTCTTCCGTGCTCCCCCTGCCGGTGCTCAGGGGGCGTTCTATTGGAGCTGTTAGGGTATGGCTCATGCCTAGCTCGTATTGTTGGAATAGCTCAGCAATAATCTGGTCTTTGCCTTTGAAATGGTAATAGAGGTTGCCGGGGCTAATATCCATTTCATTGGCGATATCGATGGTCGTAGTATCAGCCTCACCTTCCTCATTGAACAGCGCGAGGCTAGTGTCGAGAATACGGTCCCTTGTTTTCATGCGGGAGGAGGTATCAGTCTTTACGTTTCTTTACAGCGGTTTTAGCGCGAGGCGCGCTTTTTTTGCCGCCCCCTGCCCGGGCGGGAGAAGCAGTGGCGACGGGTTTTTTAGGTCGAGTGACCGCCTTGGCTGCCGAGGTGCTATTGTTTTGTTGCTCTGCAAGCGCCTTGCTGAGTCGCGCTACTTTTCTGGTGAGCTGGTCGACCTTTTTGTGCAGGGCTGCCAAGTCTTCGATGCGGGCGGGGCGCTGGTTATGAAAGTTCTCGCGGACTCGGTTGATTCGCTCTTCCACTGAGTGTCGGGCGGCGGCGGTACTGCCCTTCGCTTCCTCTTCCAGTGCGGTGCCTGCTCTCACTAGATCACCAAACAGCTTTGGTGGTTCTAGGGCTTTTTCCAGTCTCCCCTGCGCGTCTTCCACCGCTTTGCCGTAGGCACCTAAGCCCGCCAGCCATATATTTTTGGCGATTTCACTGGCCTTGTCTGTGACCTTACTTTTTTCATCATCCATGTCATCTGCCTTTTTAGCTACTGACCTTCGGGTACTAGATTAATGTATTCGATCCACCCATTAAAGCAGATCCGCAGGCAAAAAAAAGGAGCCACAAAGTGGCCCCAAAGGATCCTCATAGGCAGAGGTTGTCAGTTTTGAATAGAGTCCCGCTTAGGCCGCGGATTTGAAACGTACAGAGCCCTTTAATTCTTCAAAGCGCGCTTTGGCTTTTTTCAGTCGAGTTTGCAGAGCCTTGCCGTCAGCCAGCTTTTCCAGCTCCAGTTTGGGTAGATCAATATCGTCGATAGCCACTTTAGCAACTTTTTCTAATTTTACGCCGCGCGTGACCAGCTCCATGTAGACCTTGTCCGCTTTCTTGCGGCGCTCTTTCAGCTCTTTTTGCAAGCTGCCAAACTGCTCCTGTGCTTGGTCGTACGCCTTACCATAAATTCCAAGGCTAGCCAAAAAGACATTGCGGCCAGCTTCTTGGGCGCTAGAAACAAAATCCGGTGCAGGCTTTTTGCGGGCGGCGCCTTTGGCGGCTGGTTTTTTTGTAACAATGGGCTTTCGCTTTACAACAGGCTTACTTTTTGCAGCAGACTTACTCTTCGCAGCAGGCTTGCGCTTGGCAGCGGGCTTGCGAGCGACTTTCTTTGCTTCGGCCATGATTCAGCTCCTTGGATGGGAAAAAACGAAATGGCTGTTACCAGCTGTTAAGGAGCACAATAGAGGAAAAAATTAGAACAAACATACTAATAAACGGCGTTTTTGTTGTTTAGCGGTGGTGCCTCGCTAGGTCACTAAACACTCGTGGCTGTTGAAGGCTCACCGAACGGTGAGCCTTTGGTCATCATGCTAAATTATAAACGGGACTTGGGCCCGGCTGCGATGATGTCTTGGGATACCTGAAACTTCTTGATGTTATCTTCAAACAGGGCGGCTAGCTTATTCGCCTGTTCATCATAGACCGCTGCACTACCCCAGCCTGTGCGTGGGTCGACGTATTTGGCATCGATGCCCGGAATTTCGGTTGGAAAATGCAAGTTGATGATATCCAAGTGATCGGTGGGGGCATGTAACAATACGCCGCTCTGGCAAGCCTGAACGACTGCGCGTGTAACGGGAATGGGGAATCGTGACCCTGTGCCGCCAGGAGCACCTGACCCACCGACCCAGCCGGTATTCACCAGATAGACATGACTGTCGAAATCAGCGATACGCTTCATTAGCAATTCGGCGTAGTCATTGGCCGGCCGGGGCATGAACGGAGCGCCGAAGCAGGTGGAAAAAGTCGGATGTATGCCCGCCTCAGCGCCCAGTTCAGTGGAGCCCACTCTGGCGGTATAGCCGCTGAGGAAGTGGAATGCCGCTGCTTCTTTAGACAATATTGAGACTGGGGGTAACACTCCAGAGACGTCACAGGTTAGAAAGATCACGCACTTGGGCTCGCCGCCACTGTTGGTGTCAGTGCGTTTTTCGACATGCTCCAGAGGATAGCAGCAGCGCCCGTTCTCCGTGAGGCTGGTGTCGCAATAATCGGCAAGACGGCTATTATCGACGACAATATTTTCAACAATGGCGCCAAACCGGATAGCGTCCCAAATCACCGGTTCATTCTTTTGACTCAAGTCAATGGTTTTGGCGTAGCAACCTCCTTCGAGATTGAAAACGGAGCCCTTGGCCCAGCCGTGTTCGTCATCACCGATTAGGTAGCGATCCGGGTCAGCGGAAAGTGTCGTTTTGCCCGTTCCAGATAAACCAAAGAACAGAGTGGTATCGCCGTCTTCGCCCACGTTGGCACTGCAGTGCATAGGCATCACATCTTTTTCAGGTAACAAAAAGTTTTGCACTGAAAACATGGACTTTTTCATTTCGCCGGCATAACGCATTCCAGCGAGCAATACCTTGCGCTGGGCAAAATTAATAATAACGACACCATCGGAATTGGTGCCATCGCGAGTGGGATCACACTCGAAGCTAGCGACGTTGAGAATATTCCATTCGGGCTTCCGGCCGCCGTTATAGGTCTTGGGACGGATAAACATATTCAGCCCGAACAGAGACTGCCAAGCGGTTTCTGTAGTGACTTTCACGGGCAGATAGTGATCGCTGTGCTCGCCCACATGGAGGTGAGTGATGAATTTTTCGCGGACCTCTAAATGTGACTGCACACGATCCCACAGGGCGTCAAACTTATCGCTATCGAAAGGCCGATTGACGCTGCCCCAGTCGATGCTGTCTGCGGTGCTGGGTTCTTTGACCACAAATCGATCAGCCGGCGAGCGGCCTGTGCGTCTTCCCGTTGTCACCAGCAGAGCGCCAGTATTGGTCAGTACGCCTTCCCCGCGCTTTAGTGATTCTTCAATCAGTTTAGAAGGTGTCAGGTTGGTATGCTCCTGAGCGGTCTGGATATCTGGGGTCATTGTTCGTCCTGTCGTTATGCAGCGCTAGTCGAGTCGAGCCTTTGCGCCAATTATCGGGCTCTAGCTGGACCGCAATTATGTCAGAGTCGCCGCATTATGCGAAATATATTGGACATAATTTCGGCGAATTTCCCCTAGCGGGTGCTCAGTGTAAGATTTTGGCCTCATCGCTTCCTAAAGCATTGGCCAAGTCACTGCGGCTGAACCGATAGTGCTGATTGCAGAATTCACAGTCCATGGTAATGCTGCCTAGTTCTTCCAATAATTCCTCGATGTCGGCTGGGTTTAACGTGATCAGCGCACCATGGGTGCGCTCTCGGGAGCAACTGCAGTGAAAATTCACCTCAGAAGGTTCAAACAGGCGCACGCGGTCTTCATGGTAGAGTTGATAAAGTAACTGTTCGCTTTCAAGCTGGCGTAGCTCAAAGTCCGTTACCGTGGACGCCAATGAATAGACGTGCTTCCACTGTTGCGCCCGCTGTTCGGCGTCAGTGGTGATGAGTGCTGGCAGCTGTTGCAATAGCAGGCCGGCTGCGCTGTGTCCATCAGCCGCCAGCCAGACGCGGGTATTGAGCTGCTCAGATCGCTTAAAATAGCCATCTAGGCTATTGGATAACGAGCCTTGTTCGAGAGGAACAATACCCTGATAGCGCTGTCCATGGGTCGGATCGATGGTGATCGCGAGTTGGCCGCCCTTAAGCAGCTGGTCATTATTATCGGAAGTGGCGTGCTCCGCACCGCGGGCAATACCGCGCACACGCAAGCGGTGGTCGCATTCCACCATCAGCAGCGGTATCTCGCCTTCTGATCGAACCTGCAAAATCAACGTTCCTTCGAACTTGAGATTGGTGCTTAACAGCACGGCTGCGGCCAGAAATTCGCCCAGTAGGCGACTCACGGCGGAGGGATACTGGTGAATGGCAATTATTTCGCGATACGCTGAGTCGAGGTGGACGATTTCACCACGGATATCCGCATCCTCAAACAGGAAACGTCGGGTTCCATCACTGGTCAGCGGTATATCGATGGCATCGAAGGTTTCAGGCATAGCGTCGCTTCCATAAAATGGCCAAGTAAATACCCAAAACAGTCTGGATGCCAGAGGAAAGCGCATTTTGGCGACACGGGACAGCACCGCCCCCTCCTTCGCTTTGCCCGCAATTGGCCGCAGGGTTCAGTATTTGAGGCCAGCTGTGAATAATTTCATGCTTGCGAGACCTTAGCTCGATTAGCCGTTACAGTGAGGTTTAGACGTCAGACCCGGTGTTTCCCCTTTTACTGTTTGAGGATTTAAAACATGAGATTCAGTTACCAGATTGGCATGTGTGAGGCCGACCACTATTTGCCTTTAGCGAAAGCGGCAGAAGAAGCAGGTTTCGATAGCATCACAATTCCCGACAGTATTTGTTATCCGCAGGAGGCCAGCTCTAAGTATCCTTACAACAACGATGGCAGCAGGGAGTTTCTGGAAAGCGTGCCGTTCATTGAAAGTCTTATTGCGGTGGCTGCAATGGCGGCCGTCACCGAGAAAATTCGACTCGCCACCTTCGTCTACAAGCTGGCCGTGCGACAGGTGCCTATTGTTGCCAAGCAGGTACAGGGCATTCAGTTGTTGTCTGGCAATCGTTTTGATTTTGGTGTCGGCATCAGTCCGTGGGAAGAAGACTTTGCGATCTGTTCGGTGCCATGGGAAAAGCGGGGTAAGCGATTAGATGAACAACTCGATATTTTGCGAGGACTGGAGACGGGTGAGTATTTTGGCTATGTGGGCGAAATCCACAATATGCCGGCTAACAAAATGAACCCGGTGCCAACCAAGCCGACTCCGCTGCTGATTGGCGGGCACACCGAACTCGCATTGAAGCGCGCTGCACGGGCGGGCGATGGATGGATGTGTGCCGGTGCAACTATTGAGGAGCTGGAGGCGTATATCGGCCGCATTCATCAGCTGCGGCAGGAATATGGGACGACGGATAGGCCGTTTAGAGTCTATACCACAGGGCAGAGTGCCTTCACTTCTGATGGCATCGAAAAACTCGAAAGCATCGGAGTGTCCGATGTGATTATCGGTTTTCGCAATGTATATGCAATGGAAGCCGATAAGCCTTTGGAAGAAAAAATTGGTATGCTGAAGTGGTATGCAAACGAGTTTATTCATGGCTGAGTACGGGGCCAATACTCCCGTCTTAGTCGGTGTTGGCGCCGTTCAACAGAATATCGATGATCACACGTGCGCGCTCGAGCCGGTCGCTCTAATGGAGCAGGCTCTGCGCGATGCTGCTGTCGATGCAGGCAGTATGCAACTTCTGAGTTTGGCCGATGAAATTCTGGTGCCGAAGAGTCTCTGGAGCTACACAGACCCTGGGCGCTTACTGGCCACTGCTTTGGGCGCCCATTCCGCTACTACGCTGCTGGCGGAATTTGGGGTATTGCAACAAACCCTGTTGACCCGAGCCTGCCAGCGCATCATCGACGGAGACGCTGACGTGATGCTGGTCACCGGCGGGGAGGCGAGATTTCGTGCTTTGTGTGCAAGCAAGGCGGGTACTGATGCCTTCGAAACACCGCAAAACGCCGTTGAGCCTGATATCACGTTGCGACCCCAGGATGAGATGTGGTCATCGGTGGAGTCAGACAGCGGCCTTGGTATGCCTGTTGGTTACTACGCGATCCTCGATAGCGCATTGCGCTACAAGCAGGGTTTGAGTGTGGAGCAGCACCGCGATCAGATGGCCAGTATGTACGCCAGGTTGAGTGAAATAGCGGCAGATAATCCGGATGCCTGGTCCGATCAAGCCGTGTCTGCGGCTCACATTCGTGAGCATTCTGCTGCCAATCGTATGCTGGCTTTCCCTTATACCAAACTGCATAACAGTCAGTGGAATGTCGATCAGGCAGCCGGCCTTATAGTGTGCTCCGTGGGTGTTGCCGAGACATTAGGTATTGAGCGCCGCAAGTGGGTGTTTCCACAGGCGTTTACGGAATCGAACTTTATGTCGGTAGTCGCCAGTCGCAAGGATCTAGGCGGTAGCCTTGGATTTCGGTTTGCGGGGCAGGTCGCTATGGACTTAGCGGGGGTGGATTTTAATGATATTCGTTTTTGCGAGCTCTACTCCTGTTTCCCTTATGCGGTTCGCGTGCAGTTAGAGGAATTTGGCCTGGATATAAACCGTGATATTAGTGTCACCGGAGGGATGACCTTCGGTGGAGGTCCTTTGAATAATTTTGCCTTTCAGGCCACGGTGAAGATGGCTCAGTTGTTGCGTAAAAATCCGGCAGAGATTGGGCTAGTGACCACGGTCAGTGGCTTGTCGACCAAGCAGGCGTGTGCGCTGTGGTCAACCAATCCTGGAGTCAAAGATTGGACCTGTGCAGATGTGACTGATCAGGTGTGTCAACAGAGTGACGTGTGTGAGGTGGTGTCAAATTATAGTGGGAAGGGCTCTGTGGCCGGCTATACGGTACTGCATCAGGGGTCGGATCCTTGGCGCGCGGTGGCCGTATTTGATTTGCCCGGCAGCCAACGCACAGTGGCGTATAGTGAGGACCCCGCCATGATGGAGGTCATGATGACGCAGGAATGCTGTGGTCTTTCTTATTATGTGACCGCAGGACGCTTTCAGTAACACTAGCCCTTTCGAATCTCGCCGGGTGTCATCCCTGTCCATTTAAGATACGCCCTGCGGAAGTTTGAGGGGTCACTGAAACCCACCTTATAGGCGATGCTGGATAACGGCAGACGTGTGTTTTGCAAGTAGCGGGTGGCATGTTCGCCGCGCACCTGATCAAGTAATTGCTGAAAGGACTGCTGTTCCTCGTCCAATCGCCGTCTGTATGTGCGTGGGCTTAGATTGAGCATAGTGGCGATTCGCGGCATCTGAGGATACTGGCCCTCCAGTTTGCGTAATAACCGCAGGGTCTGCTCGGCCACTGATTTTTCTTCTTCCAGATCTGCCAGTAAGCGGGCACATTCTGCCTCATAAAGGCTCCCTAATACCGGGTTGGAGGAGGGAACCGGTGTGTCGAGCAGATCGCGATGAAATAAAATACCGCCTCTTTTGCAGTTGAAGTAAACGGCTTTTCCTAGGGCTTCGTAATAGACGCTGGAGTGAGCCGGCTCTGGATAAGGCAGCTCCATGCGCAGACACAAATCAGGTGCATTTAATAAACCACGCAGTGTGTTAATGAAGGCGCCGTATAAAAGCTCATATTCAAACTCGACTGACACATCGCTCGGCGTGCTGACCAGCGTTAAGACGCATTGCTCGCCGATGGTCTCGAGTTCGAGCTGGATTCCTGATGCCAATAGGTGGTGGTACTTGAGCAGCAAATCCATAACTTGTGCCAGGTCACGACAGGTTATAAAAGCCTGGCCGAGTATAGCGTGAGCGCTCAGATTAAGACGCAGTCCCAGTTTTAGGCCTAGTGCAGGATCACCTGTTAGCCTTTGGGCGTTAGCGACAAGTTGGACGAAGTCTGCATCATCGATGCGAGCGCCAATTCCAGAAATGCCACTTTCTACAAGCGTGGTGCCAGCGAGCAAGCTGTCACGCGCGCAGCCCCGGCTCTCCGCCATGTCGATAAGAATCAGGATGTACTGTGCGGGCGTGCTGGTATTAGGCATGATCCTATTTGGCCACAAAAGACTGTTATTTGACAAGACTTTACCTTGTCGTGTTTTTGTCCATGGGCCATAGTATCGGCTTAGATGACTACACAATTGAGTGATAACTATGAAAATTGAATGGACCGAAGAAGCGCCCCGAAAAATCCAGCGCTATGCTGGAGCAGATTACCCTGATGATAATCCCGTGTTAGAGGATGTACTGACCAGTGCCGATGCTGACTCCGTGGCCGAAATTTTCCAGACCCCGTTGACTGGCGCCTATAACTGGGATTACACGATACAGGATGACCGGATTAAGAAGCTTTATGATCTTGGCAAGAAACTCAATTGGGACCCTGAGATGGACATCGATTGGGACCGTCCGTGGCCGGCGGAAGAGCGGTCTCCGGAGATGATGAATCTGCATGACTATGAGCCCTATCTGGCGATGGATGAAAAAACCAAGGATGAGTTCTGGCTGCATATGAATGCCTGGAGCCTGTCTCAATTCCTGCATGGCGAGCAGGGCGCACTCTTGGTAGCCTCTCAGCTCTGCTCTTGTGCGCCCACGTTGAACGCTAAGCTTTATGCGGCCTCACAAACCTTTGATGAGGCGCGGCATGTCGAGGTTTTCAACAAGTATCTGCAACAGCGAATAGGGATGATGTATCCGATCAATACGCATTTGAAAAGCATTATTGACAAGATTCTCACCGATGAGCGGTGGGATATGAAGTTCATCGGCATGCAAATAGTGATCGAAGGCCTTGCACTGTCAGCTTTTGCTACAGCCCGAGAAACTACGCCTGACGAGGTTCTTAAGG
Organism: uncultured Haliea sp.; assembly: GCA_913062625.1. Taxonomy (GTDB): domain Bacteria; phylum Pseudomonadota; class Gammaproteobacteria; order Pseudomonadales; family Halieaceae; genus Marimicrobium. The sequence continues at coordinate 21,087 of CAJXWP010000031.1, forward strand.
ACGTACTGTATCTGGTCACGCGTGATGAATCGCGGCACGTGACATTTGGGGTCAACTATTTGGAAGGTTTCGTTAAGACGTTGACCGACGAGGAGCGCGAAGAACGAGCACTGTTCGCTTACGAGGCCTGTGCTATTAGCCGTGAGCGCCTAGTGGCTACAGACGTGTTTCGCCACTTTGGCTGGGATGTCGAAGAGGCCCGTAAAAAAGTGCTGGAAGGATTTGTGATGTCCACTTTCCGTAATTTGTTGTTTCAGCGTGTCATTCCGAATCTTGCCCGTATCGGATTACTGACGGAGAAAATACGCCCGAAATTCGAATCTTTAGGCGTGCTGGATTACGAAAATCTAGCCACTGACGGTGATATTGACTGGTCAGCACTGGAGCGGCCACTCGATATGCAGGAGGCTCAGGCTTATGAGCAGAGTATGCTTGCTGCGTTCGCTAAAAAGCATGAAGAAGAAGAGGCGAGGGTTGATTCGGCTGCCTGAGTGGTTACACCTGCTCTGCTGAGTCTCAGGGTATTGGGTAGTTAATCATCGAGGCACAAAAAAGCCGGCACAGTAGCCGGCTTTTTTGTATCGGGTCGATGTGCAGCGCTATACGGTTAGGGCTTTTACCTGCGCGTTGAGACGGCTCTTGTGCCGTGCTGCTTTATTTTTGTGAATGATACCCTTGTCTGCCAAGCGATCAATGACCGGCACCGCATGGTCATAGGCTGATTTTGCCGCCGCAGGATCACCGCTACCTATGGCGGCGTTGACTTTCTTAATCACCGTGCGAACAAGTGACCGCAGGCTGGAGTTATGCGAGCGACGCTTTTCTGACTGGCGGGCACGTTTTTTTGCTTGTGGTGAATTCGCCACTATTTATTACCTCGATTAAGACTCAAAAAATTAGAGGCGCGATTATTCACATTCGCTATCCGCTTGTCAACCGCTGTCATGCTGGTTTGCTCGCTACGAGCTGAGGTATACTAACGCCTATTAGTCATTACTTGTCGATTTTTGAGGCTCGAGTGTTTACGAATGAATAATTCAATGGTGATGAGCGCTCCTCCCCGAAGCACTTCGGACCGTATTCTCGATGCGGCGGAAGACATCTTTGCTGAAAAGGGCTACAGCGCTACGTCGCTGGGTGATGTTGCAGATCGAGTCGGTATTCGCTCCCCGAGCCTCTACAATCATTTCAAGAACAAGGAGGCTCTGTACGAGGCTGTACTGGAGCGCTTACTCGCGGATTTCTCGGCACCTCTGGCGGAGCTAGACAGTGGGCCTGTCACCAATGAGAGGGTCTTCCAATGGCTGGAGACCATCGTTCGCCTGCACCATGCCAATCCCAATCTTGCCCGATTACTGCAGCATGCAGCGCTTTCTGGTGGCCCTCATACCAATCAATTGATTGATCGGCTGTTTCGCCCCATGTTTCAGTCGGGAGCAAAGATAGAGGACGCGGATATTAGTTTATTCGCAGACTCTGGGTTGCAGCCTTGGGCGGTAATGGCGTTTAACAATCTGGTCATGTCTTACGTTACAATGGCGCCGATGTACCGAGATTTACTGGGCGAGGATCCGTTCAGCGATAAAGCCTTGGCGAATCAGCTCAATCTGGTCAAAACGCTGTTGCGAGCCGTTTTTGAGTATAAAGGAGACTAGGTTCTTCACGCCTACTCCGTCATACAACACGCAATCCATTATCAAAGAGGTCTGTTCTAGATCATGTTGGTCTCAAATGCTGTACACATCTGGCGTGAGTCGGATGGTGATTATTATATAGAGTGGCGAGCCAGTCATCCCGATACTCAGGTAACGGTTGAACCAGTTATCGCCAATAGCGCAGCACAAGCGCATTACGCGGCCGATACCGAGCGAGCTCGCGTATCGGGTCTTGCGGCCGCGAACCGCCACTTCTTTCGTGTGCGTGATCAGCATGGCACTGAAGTGTTGGCGGCAGAGCGTAAACTGGGGATGCAGGGGACGCCGAATTTCAGAGATTTCGGTGGATATCCCACTACTGGCGGGCACTCAGTGAAGTGGGGCTTTTTGTTCCGCTCGGGCCAGCTGTCGAATTTGAGTGATCAGGACGTGGCATTGTTGGCCACCCTGAAGCTTGATCTGGTCTGCGATTTCAGGCGCCTAGAGGAGCAAGAAGCGGATCCTAGCAGGCTGCCCACGAACAAACCTCCCCGAATAGCAAGCCTACCGATTACGCCCGGCAGTAACGCGCAATTTTTCGATCAAGTGGGCGGCCAACTGGGTGACGGGCAGACTATGTTCGATTTCATGGTGGACATTAATAGAGACTTTGCCGTGGCCCAGACCGAAACGTACGCTCGAATGTTCCGCGAGATACTGGCGATAGAAGATGCCCGCTTTTTGGTGCACTGTGCCGCGGGTAAGGACCGTACCGGATTCGCTGCCGCAATCATTCTTCTGGCATTGGGCGTGTCGCAGGAAGTCGTGATGCGCGATTATATGCTGACCCAGCGTTTTTTTAGCCCTCACCAGGAGATCGATCGTTTGCGGCAAAAGTATCAAATGCAGCAGTTGGATACTGAATCTATCTTGCCAATGTTGGAGGTTCATGAAGATTATTTGTCCCGCGCGTTAATGGCGATTGCACAAGATTATCCTTCAGTGGAGGTCTATTTAAAAGAGGCGCTGGGTGTGGGGTCTACCGAAGTCGCTGAGTTGCGAGCACGTTATTTGGAGTAATGGGGAGTAGAAATAAAGCCGCCACTATAGTCGTGGCGACTTTAGGTTATCAACGCTAAGGTTAGGCCGCTTTACAGGCGTTTTTGGCGGCTTTGATCTGCTTCTTCTCGCAGGCGGTGCTGTTTGCATCACCGACACACCATTTGCCTCGGTTATTCCAAGCCGTTAGGTCAGCGCGCTTGCCGTTGGAACACTTTACAATGTAGTTCGCATAGGCAGTGCCGTCAGCGGTTGCGGCGTTTGACTCAAATACGATACTAGTAGGTTTGGCAGCAAAGCCGTGGGCGGAAAAGATTACCAAGGCCGCCATCGCTGCAATTTTTAATATGTTCATTACAAATTCCTTTCTACTCACTATAGGTGGCCGGCTACATCTGGAAGATCATCAATCGCCTCGCCCTGAATTCCCATTGTAAGGCATTCGTCGCCGAGAAGGAGAGTTACAATTTAGTAACTATTTGGGTATTTTAGTAACACAATACTTTTATTTAGATGAGGGTTATATATATAACTCTTTGAATTATATTACTTATATTCAATTTCTGGGGCGCTTATTGCAGATCACATTAACGATCTTTAATGTCTCGATTGGTAACGCCGTGAGCTTAGGATTAGCGGCAAGTTGCGATGAAATTCAGCAGAAAGGCTTTTGCCTCTCGCTCTGGAAACAAGTGCACCCAAAGCGCCACTGCGATAGACATATATCCGAGATATCACTTTTTTCTGAACTGAAGCGGTTTGGTTCATTAGTATGATCGCTATTGAAGCCAGATATTGTGTCTGACCGGGCGCAACACGCTGCAGCTGTAGTATACTCGCCGCCACAGCGGGTTCGGCGGTGCTAAGCGTGATGTTTCCGCATTTGAATGGCTGTGGACGCTAGCCTGTGCGTCGTGAAACGTGGGATGAATTTTAGTGGTCTCGAATATGCGTTGGATCCTTGATCAATTGAGAAGACGGGCTTGACCGATCCTTTTGCAGATATCCGGCCCTATAGAGATGCAGAGGTGGCGGCCGTTCTGTCGCGCTTGCTTGATAATCCAGAGTTTTTGGGTGCTCTAGCACGGTATCGGCTGGGTCGATTGGCCTCTCTTATGCCCGCACTGGTTCGCCCGTTGGTGCGTTATCGGCTCGCTCGCGAAGTGCGTGGAGCGTCGGACGTGCGGTCGATACAAATTATTATCGAACGCTACATGACGCGCATGATTGAGGGCGCCACCGGCGGATTCAGTGTGTCAGGGCTTGAGCAGCTTAACCCTGTGAAGCCCTACCTTTATATGAGTAACCACCGTGACATTGCGATGGACCCCGCGTTTACTAACTACGCTCTGCATCGTGGTGGTTATGAGACGGCCCGAATTGCCATCGGCGACAACCTGCTTACCAAGCCCTGGGTCGCAGATTTAATGAGGTTAAACAAAAGTTTTATTGTCAGGCGCTCAGTCAATGGTCCGCGAGAATTGCTGGCGGCGTCCAAAATGCTGGCCAACTATATTCAACACTCGCTCTTGCTGGAGCACTCGCCGGTCTGGATCGCCCAGCGCGAAGGGCGAGCGAAGGACGGCATTGACCGCACGGAGCCGGTCATTATAAAGATGTTATCCATGAGTCGTGACAAGAGCCAGCATGACTTTGGTGAGCATATCGAGGGTCTAGGTATCGTTCCCGTGGCCGTATCTTATGAACTTGACCCCTGTGATGCCATGAAGGCCAAAGAATTATTCGAGAAAGCGACCACGGGCTGTTACGAGAAAGCCGAACAGGAAGATGTCGCCTCCATTGCTCAGGGTATTGCTGGCCACAAGGGCAAGGTCCACGTGTCGTTTGGCACCCCTCTGGGCAGCAACCTGAATACCCCGGATGCGGTTGCTAGCGAGGTTGATCGACAAATTATCAATGAGTATTGCCTGCACCCTACTAATCTTTATGCTTACCGTCGGCTGCATGGAGACAACGCCCTTGTTGCAACGCAGTTTCATGTGGAAGAAGGAGATTGCAGTGAAGCGGTTTTTGATGCGCGCATCGCGGCGATGCCGGAAGCGCATCGTCCCTTCGCGCTCGGTATTTATGCCAATGCGGTGGTCAGTAAACTGGCGCTGGCCGGCAGCTCGTCCACGCCTTGCTAAGCGATGACCTAAAAGACCGCATCCGCGAGGCGTACAGCGCTATTGTGGAGAGCAAATCCCTCACGCCACGCTGGGGACAGCGGCAGATGATTGCGGAGATCGCCAATACGTTGTCGCGCATCCCTCTACCGGGCGAAAATCATAGTGGCCTGCCAGCCGTTTGTGTCATCGAGGCGGGGACTGGCACCGGTAAAACAATTGCATACGCAGTCGCTGCGATCACCATGGCACGGGCGCTCGGCAAACGTCTGGTGGTTGCCACCGCGACAATAGCGTTGCAGGAACAGTTCGTTAACAAGGACTTGCCGGACATCCGTGAAAGTAGCGGCATGGACTTCACCTTTGCTCTGGCAAAGGGGCGACGACGTTATGTCTGCCTATCAAAACTTGATCGCATGATGGCAGACAGTCAGGGAGAGTCATCCTTGATACCGTTGTACCCCGAAGGGTCGGGCGCACCGCTGTTGGCAGAGGCCTTGCCCACCTATGACGCTATGCTCGATGCTCTGGGTCGAGGGCAGTGGGACGGCGACAGGGATAATTGGCCCGATAGTATTGGCGACCAAGTCTGGTTTGGCGTGACCACAGACCACAGTCAATGCAGTGGTCGACGTTGTCCCAATATCAGTCAATGCAGCTTCTTTCATGCTCGAGACGCGTTGCAGAGCGCAGACATTATTGTCACTAATCATGATCTTGTCCTTTCCGATCTTGCCCTCGGTGGCGGCGCGATATTGTCACCACCGGAAGACAGTATCTATGTGTTTGACGAGGGCCACCATCTTCCCGATAAAGCGCTGTCGCATTTTGCGAGCTTTTGCCGGCTGCATACCACCATAGCGTGGTTGCAGGACAGTGCGAAGTCGCTGGCTCATTCAGCACCTGCGCTGGCTGCTATTGACGGTGTACAGAAGCTGTTGCAGACCTTGCCTGCAGAAATGGAGCAGACTGTTGCCTCGCTGCATGTGGCTGAGCAGACTGCAGCAGCCCTGTTTGAGGAAGCTGAATTCGATGATAGACGGGATGAGCAACAATTACGGCTAGAACACGGACGGGTGCCCGCTACCCTGATTCCGGTGGCAGCCGAACTCGTAGGTCAATTCCAGAAGTTGAGTAGCATTCTCTCGCGCCTGGAGACAATGCTTGAAGAGGCGCTGGATAATGATGTCGTCGGTTTGGACAAATCGGAAATAGATACCTGGCATATTAACGTTGGCGGCATGTTGGGCCGCGCGGAAGGTGCCCTCACTTTGTGGCTGGAGTATGCGGTGAGTGGTGAGGACGAGTTGCCGCCAAAGGCACGCTGGATCACGCAGATGAATAACGCGGGACAGTCCGGGTTTGAGCTGCGATGCAGTCCAGTGCTGGCAGCGGAGATCCTGCAAGACTGCCTATGGTCAAAGGCTGCCGGTGTGATTGTGACTTCGGCCACAATTACCGCACTCAATTCGTTTGATCGCTTTAAGCTTCATTCTGGTTCGCCATCAGAGGCCGTTTATAAAGCGGTGGCCAGCCCTTTTGATTATGCCAATGCAACGTTCACTGTGCCTGCCATGGATTGTGATCCCGGCGATGCACAGGCTCACACCGAAGCCCTGATTGATCGCTTCCCACATATTTTAGATCAGGATGAGGGCAGTCTGGTCCTGTTCTCCTCGCGCCGCCAGATGCAGGACGTTTACCAGGGGCTCACAGAACAATTCCGTGGCCGAATATTGATGCAGGGAGACTACAGTAAGCAGGAAATCTTACGTCGGCACAAAGAGGCGATCGATGAGGGGCACGGCAGTGTCATCTTCGGTTTGGCGAGTTTTGCTGAAGGCGTGGATCTGCCGGGAGATTACTGTCGTCACGTGGTAATAGCCAAGATTCCTTTCGCTGTGCCAGACAGTCCGTTGGAGGCGGCTTTGGCAGAGTGGGTGGAAGCGCAGGGTCGCAATGCCTTCATGGAAATCAGTGTACCGGACGCAGCACTGCGGTTGGTTCAGGCCAGCGGCAGGCTACTGCGCACAGAGCAGGACAGCGGGCGAGTGACGCTGATGGATCGGCGTATTCTGACTCGACGTTATGGTCGTGACATTCTGGATTCGCTGCCGCCATTTAGGCGTCAATTGGGATAATCCGACCCCTAGACGGCGAATAGCTGCACCGGCACCCCATTAACCACACAGGTGCTTGAAGCCTCATCCAGCGACTCGTCTATTAGGTCGTTGCAACTGATACCGGGACGAATAGACGCAGCGTTACTTTGCTTTGATTCGGTATAAATATGTCCGAAACCGTGTGGAATGCTCACCACGCCCGGCATCATCTCGTCGGATATTTCTACCGGTATTACCGCCTCGCCTACTCTCGAAACAACTTTTACATCTGCCTTATGTTTGAGCCCAAGACGCTCCGCATCGGCAGGATTGATTTTTGCGGTGCAACGATTACTGCCGCGTATATACGGCTTCAAGTTGTGCAGCCAGGAATTCATGTCACGGACATGGCGGCGACCGATGAGCAGCATATCGTTAGCGTCGTTGGCTTGGGCGTCCTGACCTGACCGGTCTTCAAATCGCTGCTGCAGGCGAGTCAAATCATTTGCAAAGACTTCATGCATCAAATCCATGCGCTTGCCCGGAGTGCGCAATACGCCGGGAAGGCGTTGCTGCAGAGGACCAAGGTCCATTGAAGCTTGCGGATGGTCCTTGATCGCTTGTAACGATATACCTTCACGGTGTCCAAATTGATCCCCATAAGGCCCACTTCGGATCATCAAGTCGGCGAAGCGCTCCGGAGATGAGTCACCGCTAACCTGTTCATTGATCGTATCGGCGCTAAGTGCATAGCCATTTTCATCGGCGCGTTCTATGACCATATCGACCATGCCCTGATAGACGAAGCCATCCATCTCGTCGCGACTCAGTCCTGACATGCGCGCGGCCAACTCTAAGATAATTTCGCCAAGATCTTTAAGGCCAGGGGCGGGCTCGAAGGTCCTAGGTGAAAAAGATAGGTAGTTTCTAGTGGTGAAGTTTTGGAAGGTAACATCAATATTACTGTGCTCAGGGTGAACGGTACTGGGTAGGATGATGTCTGCTTGGCTAGTCGTTTCATTGATGTAGATATCCAGTGCCACCATGAAATCTAGTGTGCCAAGCGCCTCGTGGATTTTATTGCCGCGCGGAACAGACAATACCGGGTTGCCGCAAATCGTTAGCAAGCCACGCACCTCATTGCCGGGCGCGGTGATTTCTTCAGCCATCAACGATGCTGGAAGCTCACCGCAGGTTTCAGGTACTCCCCGCACCTTAGAATGCCAGCGCCCGTAAGGTTTAATATCGCCCGTGACGCCGGGCCCGGAACCACCTGTGGGTGCCGTGGCCAGCATCATGCCACCCTCGCGGTCAAAATTGCCAGTCAGTAGGCTGATCACCATTAGCATCCAGTGTGATGC
>CAJXWP010000032.1 GCA_913062625.1 uncultured Haliea sp.
ATCCACTCTAAAGATTTTCGACCATCACCCACAGCCAGTAATGCGCCCGCTATATTTCTCACCATATGGTGCAAAAATGCATTGGCCACTATCTCAATGATCAGCAGATCACCCTGCCTTTTTACCTCAATGCACTGCACATTGCGCATCGGACTTGTGGACTGGCAGGAGGCGGCCCGAAAGGCACTAAAATCACGCTCACCCAACAGCGTTTGTGCGGCGGTATGCATTGCCAATGCGTCGAGTTCACGACGATGCCAAGTCACCTGTTTCAATAACAGCGCCGAACGGATCGCGGTATTGGCAATCACATAACGATAACAGCGGGATTCTGCTGAAAAACGCGCATGAAAATCGTCTGTGACAGGAACAGCCCAGTGAATACGAATATCACGGGGCAAATTTGCATTACCGCCCATCGCCCAAGCTTTGCAACTGCGCGCCACAGGCGCATCAAAGTGAATGATTTGCGAAAATGCATGCACTCCGGTGTCAGTGCGCCCGGCACAATGCACCCGCACTGACTGCGCTGCGACTTGCGACAGCGCCAGTTCGAGTTTTTCTTGGACTGTAACGACACCCTCATGGGGCTGCAACTGCCAACCATTATAGCAACTGCCATCATATTCGATACGACAGGCAATTCGAGTGTCGACCGCAATCACGTCGGCAGAAAAAAGACTATCCACCAATGCGATCTAATAGCGCGCTAGCTTCGGCTTTGAGATCATCAGTGCCTTCTGCGACAACCTCCTCAAGAATTTGGCGTGCAGCCTCGTCATCCCCCATATCAATGTAGGCGCGGGCGAGGTCGAGTTTAGTCGACAGATCGTAGCCATCGGCCGCGATAACCAAGTCTTCATTATCAAAACCTTCAGCATTGGGGCTAGCAACATCAGCAGAAACACTCAGCTCATCTTCTTTATCACGCGCCAGATCCTGTTGTTCTTTACCCGGCGCAAAATACGGTGCAGCTTGGTCATTACTTTGTGCCTCAACTTCCAACAATTTGCGCCTGTAGACCGGATTGTCAGGGTCACTGGCAATGGCATGGTTGAGAAGGTCAATCGCCTTAGCGTGGCGTTCATATATCAAGTAAATCTCCACGTCGGCCAGCACGTCGGCTACCTCTGCATGAGCAGACGGCTCGTCATCACGCCGCCCGGTAGTGCCAAAACCGTCTTCGACGGACCCTGTCTCGCGCGTCGATTCCTCAACATTAAGACCCGGCTCCCTCACCCGCGGCGCTGCAAACACCTCTTCAACAGGCCATGAACTCGGTGCGCGCGAGATGCCGTCATCCGCTACCTGTCGTCGACGTACCAGCACCAGTGCGACCACTCCCAGAGCAACAACACCCAATAAATACAACAGGCCATTCCACCACAACCCACCCACTTCAGTTTCTGAAATAGTGGCAGGCGCCGCTGTGAGAGCGTCAACAGTCACGCTGTCCTGCAGCGGCTCGGCTTCGGGTGCCACGAGTGCAACACTTCCTTTATCCGAGTCACGCGGAACATCAGCATCAATCTCAGACCCCGCCTTTTGAGACTCATCGCTATCGAGCGGCATTTCGCTTGAAGCATTTTCAGGCAACGCCTCTGCCTCTCCATCCACATCAGCGACAGCGCCGGCGGCAACAAGCGCACTCTGGAGCGCGGCTATCTGGTCATCCTTAAGACTGATGATACGCTGCAGCGTCTCAAGTTGCTGCTCAGCGACGAGAAGGCGCTCTTGCATCTTTTCGGCCAGTGACGGCGCGGAGCCTTGGTCATTCGATTCTGCTTCGGCGACAGGCAATAACGCTGGAGCAACCTCTCCCACGACAGGCCTCGCAACAGCGTCGTCAATCTCCGCAGTTTCATCCCCGGCGTCACCGTTAACTTCCGTCGAGATGGTTAATGAAGGTCCGCTGGTGGTTTTTAACGGTGTCTGCGTACCGTCACGCCAAGCCGCGTTCTGCTCACGCACTTCGGCCAATGCCGCACTCGCACCTAGCGAACCAATGTCGGACTCGCTGGGTAACTCGATGATGTATCCCGCTTTCACGGTGTTGATATTGCCGTCGACAAAGGCGTCAGGGTTTAGGCGCTGAATGTCCAGCATAGTCTGTTGTACGGAGGCGTCTTGCGGTTTTGCCAGACTGGCGATCCGCCAGAGCGTATCGTTACGACTCACCCTGTAGCGACCACCCGGCACTGGCGACGCGACGGGTGTCGAATTGAAGCCACGCTGAGGCCTAGCGTCTGCTGCAAGGCCGGTAATGCCAGTCTCTACTGAGGCCACACTGGTGAAGACCTCAACGTTTTTATTTGTCGGCGCAGGAATCCCTTCTATCTCATCCACGCGCTGGCCAGCAGAGACGGCCACGGTTTCGACCTCAGCAAAAGAAGGCGGGTCAATCAACACAGTGTATTCTCTCAGCAGCCGACCTGAAGGCCAGCGCGCCTCTAAAATGAAATCCAGATACGGCTCAAGAACCGGCTCGTCTGAGGACAGAATGATACTCGCTGCACCATTCTCTGCAGCGATTACGTCAAACGTGATACTGCTGAGAAAGTAGGGCCGCTCCAGCCCAAATTTTTCAAAATCATCACTACTGGCCAAACGAATCATCACTTCGTCTTCGTGCAAACCACCCATATCGAGCAAGTCAACGGTGGCCTCTAATGGTTCATTAAGAAAAGACTGGAGCTGCAAAGGCCCAAGACCAAGTGACAATACGGGGGTCGCTTGGAGGCAGCCCAGCAAGAACATCACAGCAGCTAACTTACGAGCCATACCACCGCCTTATGATTATCCTGCGTGTGTAAAGTCGAACCCTCTGTCGTCGACCCCGGATTCTGAGTGCCTGTGTCGCGGTGCCAAAAGCATCAGGCCTTCACACCCAAGAGCACGTGTTTTTAGAACACTCAGGCATGCTGAAAAAACTAACGTAAGTTTAAATTATCAGCGAATTGTCGGCATTAATCAAGATAGATTGAGATCAAGCTCTCGGCAATTTGTACACTATTTAGGGCGGCCCCTTTACGAACATTGTCTGCCACTATCCACATATCCAGTCCCTTTGGGTGAGAGATATCCTCTCGGATCCTACCAACGAATACTCCGTCTGTCCCTGCGGACTCTGTTACCGCTGTTGGATAGCTGCCATCGAGCCTATCATCCATCACAATGATCCCGGTCGCCTTTTCTAACAGCGATCGGGCCTGCTGCGCAGTAATCTTGTCTACCGTCTCGACATGCACCGCTTCCGAGTGGCCAAAGAACACCGGCACTCTGACGCAGGTAGGGTTAACCTGTATAGCGGGATCATCGAATATCCTGCGGGTCTCCCACACCATCTTCATTTCCTCACGGGTATAACCATTCTCCTGAAACGTATCGATCTGTGGCAATACATTGAACGCTATCTGTTTGGGATAGACCTCGCACACAACCTCCTGCCCATTGAGAAGACTCGCCGTCTGACCCGCCAACTCTTCAATGGCTTCTTTGCCCGTGCCGGAAACCGCTTGATAGGTTGCCACGTTGATACGTTCGATCCCGACCGCATCGTAAATTGGCTTTAGGGCCACCACCATCTGAATAGTCGAACAATTGGGATTGGCAATAATATTACGCGCGCTATAACCGGCCAGCGCTTCAATATTGACCTCGGGAACAATCAGAGGGACGTCTTCGTCCTGCCGAAAATGCGACGTATTATCGATCACCACGCAGCCCGCTGCAGCAGCAATCGGAGCAAATTTTTCAGAAATATCCGCTCCGGCAGAAAACAGCCCAATCTGCACTTGGCTAAAATCAAAATCCGCCAGGTCGGTCACCCTAACCGACTTGCCACTGAACATAATAGTCTTCCCCGCAGACCGCGCGCTAGCAAGGGCATACAGCTTACGCACGGGGAATTTACGCTCTTCCAGTATACTGATCATAGCCTCGCCAACGGCGCCGGTAGCACCGACTACGGCAACATCATACTCGCGATTCATTGTCAGTCTCCCCAGAGATCCTTTGCGGGTTTTTCATTAAAAACAGCTACTTGATAACGTCAAACAGCCAAGGCGATTTTTCCCGCCAGCCTTGTTCATAAGCTCGAATGGCATCGGCACTCTCCAGCGTCAGAGCAATATCATCTAGACCGTTAAAAAGACAATGCTTGCGGAATTCATCCACCTCAAAATTGATTGTCTGCCCTAGCGACGTTTTCACCGTCTGGGTCGCCAGGTCTACCGTCATTGAATAGCCTTCATTTGCATACATCTCTTCAAACAAACCATCGACGACACTAGCATCGAGTTGAATGGGTAATATCCCGTTTTTAAAACAGTTGTTGAAAAAAATATCAGCAAAGCTCGGCGCGATAATGCAGTGGAACCCAAAATCCTCAAGCGCCCAAGGCGCATGCTCTCTGCTGGAACCGCAGCCAAAATTTTCTCTGGCGAGTAACACAGCCGCGTGTTTGTAACGCGCCTGATTCAAAGCAAAATCGGCATTAATCGGGCGGTTCGTGCAGTCCTGGCCGGGCTCGCCCTGGTCTAAATAGCGCACCTCGTCAAAAAGATAAGGCCCAAAACCACTGCGCTTGATGGACTTAAGGAACTGCTTCGGAATGATCAAGTCCGTATCTACATTGGCGCGATCCATAGGGGCAACTATGCCCTGCAAAACAGTAAAACTTTTCATGCTTTTAAACTCCTACCAATTGCGGACATCAACAAAGTGCCCGGCCACCGCGGCAGCGGCCGCCATTGCGGGGCTCACCAGATGGGTGCGGCCGCCGAATCCCTGACGACCCTCAAAGTTTCGATTGGACGTGGACGCGCAGTGTTCTCCCGCGCCAAGCTTGTCCGAGTTCATTGCAAGGCACATCGAACATCCAGGCTCGCGCCACTCCATTCCCGCCGCGATGAAAATCTTGTCCAGCCCCTCCTCTTCTGCTTGCTGCTTGATTTGGCCAGAACCCGGCACGACCAGCGCCCGCTTCACCGTGGAAGCGACCTGCTTACCCTCAACTACCGTCGCCGCAGCGCGCAGGTCCTCTATGCGTGAATTGGTACAAGACCCTATAAAAACCGTGTCGAGTTGGATGTCGGTGATTGCCATGCCCGGCGTGAGCCCCATGTATTTCAGCGCCCGCTCAGTGGCTTCACGCGCACCGGCATGGTCCATCGTTGCAGGATCCGGAATGATACCGCTCACTGGCAACACCATCTCTGGAGACGTACCCCAGGTGACCTGAGGCACAATATCTTCTCCACGAAGCTCCACCACACGATCAAAATAGGCATCATCGTCGCTATGCAGCTCTCGCCACGCGGCAACAGCTAGGTCCCATTCCTCGCCGGTCGGCGCATAAGGCCTACCCTTTACATATTCGATCGTTATTTCATCTACACCGATTAACCCTACTCGGGCACCGGCTTCAATGGCCATATTACAAATGGTCATTCGCCCTTCCATACTCAGCGCTCGCACCACTTCACCACCAAATTCGATAGCATGATGGGTGCCCCCGGCCGTGCCGATTTCACCGATGATCGCCAGTACAACATCCTTCGCCGTGACGCCGGCCTGTAAAGCCCCATCCACACGCACCAGCATATTTTTCATTCTTTGCTGCAGCAGACACTGAGTTGCCATCACATGCTCAACCTCAGATGTACCAATCCCTTGCGCGAGAGCACCCAGCGCACCGTGAGTGGAGGTATGAGAATCACCGCAGACAATGGTCATACCTGGCAGCGTTACCCCCTGCTCAGGTCCTACCACGTGCACAATGCCCTGACGCACGTCGTTAACTTGGAACTCAAGAATGTCAAAATCGCGACAATTATCGTCCAGTGTTTGAACCTGCAACCGGGAAATAGGGTCTATGATCCCGGCAATGCCGCCGCTGCGTTCGTGCAGCTCTGTCGGTACGTTATGGTCGGGAACAGCAAAGTTTGCATCAACACGCCAAGGCTGACGACCCGCAATACGCAAGCCTTCGAACGCCTGCGGCGACGTTACCTCGTGAATTAACTGTCGATCAATGTAGATCAGCCCGCAATCGTTATCGCGCTCCTCTACCAGATGGCTATGCCACAATTTGTCATAAAGCGTCTGTCCACTCATAGGAACCTCATCGATCGGTTAGCAAAACTGCATGTATCACCGCGTAATTATGTACTTGATTTTTACATAACTCAAATTTATTATTTTCATAATATCGATTCCCAATAGGAATATAAGTTATGGATACTCAAAACCTGAGAGCCTTTCTGCTCGTTGCTGAAAGTGGATCGTTCTCCGAAGCGGCGAAGAAATTACACCTGACACAGCCCGCAGTCAGTAAACGGGTAGCGCAGCTAGAAGCGCAATTAAACGTCAGCCTGTTCGATCGCATTGGAAGAAGAATCAGTATTACCGAAGCGGGCGAGGCACTGCTTCCACACGCGCGGGCAGTGCACCTTGAACTACAGGCCGCACAGCAGTCAGTGCGCGATCTCGCTGGCGAAGTACGCGGCCGACTGCGTCTCGCAACCAGTCACCATATTGGTTTGCATCGACTACCACCCTTGCTGAGTTTTTTCAGCAAGGCCTATCCAGCCGTACAACTGGATATCGATTTTATGGACTCTGAACAGGCCTATAAATTGACACTGCAGGGAGAGATAGAACTGGCCGTCGTTACGCTGGCACCGTCGCCTGTAATCAACGTTATTACTCGGCCAATTTGGCTGGACCCGCTGGACTTCATGGTGCAGGAGGGCACGCAATTGACCCAAAAAAAAACGCTCGGATTAAAGGAACTGAGCCAGCACCCGGCGATCCTGCCTGCACTCAACACCTATACCGGGCAAATTGTGAAAAGTCTGTTTGAGCAGCGCAATTTGCCAATGCAGATTGCGATCACAACCAACTATCTGGAGACCATCAGGATGATGGCATCGGTGGGGCTTGGCTGGACCGTATTGCCACGCAGTATGCGCGATCCCTCTTTGGCAACATTACCGATTCGCGATGCGCGTATTGAGAGAACGCTTGGGGCTATTCATCATGAAGGACGCAGCCTCTCTCGGGCGGCACAGGCGTTTATAGAAGCACTAGAATCATTCGAAGGCGGGGTAAAGGACTAGTCCTCTTCCTGCCGCTTTAGCAAACCATCACCGCGGCGTCCGTCCTTCCACATACCCTGGTGATCCGGAAAATAGACGGTGGCGCTGAAGCGCGCCACGGCACCTGCCCTGTTATAAATTCCGCCACTGGAAAATCCGAAGCGACGCTTTACGCTCACATGCTCCGCCTTCGCCTGCAACCATTCTCCCTGACGTGCAGACGCAATAAAATCAATGCTGAGATGAATCGTAGGGCTCCCAGCCGCAACGCCGTGTGCCAGATTGGCACTGGTAGCTGCCGTTATATCGGCCAGCGTCATCAGTACTCCACCGTGACAAGTACCCATGGTATTGCTGTGTTGCGTGCCCACCACAAGACCAAAAATTGCACTGCCGCCTTCAACTTTACGATAGACCGGCTGCAACGTATCGATATACCCTAATCCTTGCGGCACAAGCTCAAAGCCTGGCGGCGCTGTCTCTATCATTTTCTCTGTCACCTGAAACGCCCTTCTAAAATATACCCATCGACAAACCTGCCGCAAATGCCTGACCCAACTCACCACTTGCAAGCTCATGTGCCGGACAGAATTTCCCACGCAATATAAGCGGCGCTGCCGCCGCAGGAAATGGATAGCCCGATAGAATTCGCTCAGTCTGGCGCTGGGCGCCCCGTCCATCGTTACCGGCACTGATAAGCAGCGCATAGGGTAATACCAACTCCCGAGCTATCGCAGGATAAAACGTACGGTCCAAAAAATCTTTCATGGTACCGCACAGTGCTCCCGAGTTTTCGGCCATAACCAACAATACGCCGTCCGCTCGCTCTAGGTCAGCAGCCCCTGCATCCCACGCACGCATTGCGACAATCGCGATACCGGCTTCACGCCGTGCGCCTCGCCAGGCTGCGTTCGCCAGCTGCGCACAGGTGCCACTCTGGCTGTGATAAACAATCAACAGAGATTTCATAATATGATGCTATGCAGACCCGACAGCGCGATTTGAACACAGCCCTCATCCTGTGTCATGTCTGCGTGGCCCGCGCCACTCGAGGAAACAGGCGCCGCGACGGCCGCACCCGCTTAAAACACTATCGCAATACGGTGTGCAGAAAGGAGTTATCCACAAGATATTCTGTGGATAACATTGGGGACAGAGACAGTTCTACCCCCCCTAAAAAAGTCTCTGCGGACACTCAATACCGCAGTGATGCCGAAACGAAAAGTCATATTTTTCATTTATAATCATAAACTTATGATTTTTTTATAGCTTCGCAGGCGCAACAGGACTAGATTACAGAATATTAAATCCAATTTGTGGATATCGTTGAGCAGGAAAATTTAGCCACTGCAAGCGTCAAACGCCTTTATTTATGACTGATTAACCAGCAGCAATGTATTTTGCGCTTACGCTGGTAGTCTGGTGGCAGAGTTTTGGCAGTGATATCTTCGCAGCGAAACTCCTCCTGTAACGACGCATCCAAGACAAAACCGCGTCGATTATTGGAGAAATACAGCTTCCCTTCATCTCGTAATACTCCCATGGTCAGGCGCACGAGTTGCGGGTGATCGCGCTGCACATCGAAGCTCTGTGTCATCGCCTTTGAATTGGAAAACGACGGCGGGTCAAGCAGAATTAGATCGTAACGACTACGTGCCCGCGCCAGCCAAGATTGGCAATCTTCACGGGTCACCGTATTGCGGCGCTCATCGAGCTGGTTAACCGCCAAGTTTTTACCCAACCAGGTAAGGTACGTTTTCGACAGGTCGATGCTCGTCGTGGACTGCGCCCCGCCGAGAGCGGCATGCACCGTTACACTGCCTGTATAACAAAACAGATTGAGAAAATCCTTACCCGCGGCTTCCTGACCAATGCGTAATCGCAACGGACGATGATCGAGGAATAGACCGGTATCGAGATAATCACTGAGGTTCACCAGCAGTTTTGCCTGCCCTTCTGTGACCGTCAGCAATTCACCTTGGCTATCCTGCTTAGTGTACTGTTCTGTTCCGCGCTGACGACTACGCTGCTTGTAGATAATTTTTTCAGCAGCAACGCCTAGTGCTGCGGGCAGCGCAGAGCGAATCTCATCTAAACGGCGCTCAGCGGCTTCGACCGAAACGTTTTTAGGTGCCTGATATTCAGCGACGTGAACATACTCACCATAAATATCCACTGCCACAGAATACTCCGGCATATCAGCATCGTAGACACGATAGCACTCAACTTGCTCGCGCTTTACCCAGGAAGACAATCGCTTGCGGTTTTTAACAACACGATTCGCAAACATCGTTGCACCCTCGGTGAGGGGAGGCGGTGATGCATCAACATCAACATCTACCTGACCTCTCCCCATCTCGCGCAGCTCATTAGCACTCAGATCAAACAGCAACAAACTGGTAGCCATCGCGCCGTTGTAGAGCGCATAGCGTTTATAACTGCGCAGGCCCGTTGCTCTGCCTAGATCGAGGTCCGAGGTCAACACGGCGGCTTGCCAACCCGGGAACTGGGTTAGCATGGCCTCACCCAACTGCCGGTAAAGCCCCCCAAGTTGCTCTTTATCGCCGATGCGTTCACCGTAAGGTGGATTGCACACCAGTAAGCCAATCGGCAATGGTCGGTGGGTGGGTTTGGTCAGTTCAGAGACAGGCTTGCAACTCACTCGAACAACACTCTCAAGTCCAACCCGCGCAATGTTTTCCTGCGCGCGACGAATCACCGCAGGATCCCAGTCGTAGCCGCGAAATTCTGGTAACTGTGCTGCCCTGCCCCGCTCGGCCCGACTTTTTGCGTCGCTAATAATCGCCCTCCACTGAGGGGCATCATGCATTAAAAGATGTTCAAATCCGAAGCCTTTGCGTCCTAGGCCCGGGGCAATATCAGCCGACATCATAGCCCCCTCGAGCAGCAAAGTTGCCGAACCGCACATAGGATCGATAAGCCCACCACCACGCGCGGCGATACCCGGCCAGTCGGCGCGCAATAACATTGCCGCCGCCAGATTCTCCTTCAGCGGAGCAACACCCGATTGTAGACGGTACCCGCGTTGATGCAGGCTGCCGCCAGAAAGGTCAATTGAAAGGTGGGCGCGATCGCGCACCAAACGTACATTCAGCCGCACATCAGGGTTCGCTCGGTCCACTGAAGGCCGCGGTGCGCCTGCGGCCACAAACCAATCAACAATCGCATCTTTGCTGCGCTGGGCCCCAAACTGCGTATTGCGAATGTTGCGATTTTCTCCGGAGAAATCAATGGCGATGGTTTTGTTTGAATCAAACACCCCACCCCACTTAATGTCCTTCATGCCCTGATAAAAAATGTCCCCATCCGTGGCATCCAATTGCGCCAGCGGCCAAAGAATTCGGTTAGCCAGACGCGACCAGAGACAGGCCCGATATGCCAGCGCGCGCGGACCTGTAAAATAGACGCCCGCTACTGTCTCTCGCGTACTGTCGGCTCCAAGAGACCCCAGTTCAAGCATCAGGAGTGACTCCAAACCCTTGGGGCATGTGGCAAACCAGGAATGACTATCAACGTTACTCACGAGTACCCAATCAATGTGTTATCAAACGGAGGCTAACGATTTCGTCGCAATGTGTGGCTAACGCCGCGGTAGTCTCGCGTGCGCTTCTAGCGGTCAGATGCACAGCATAGCAGACGTTATGACGCAGGAACCAAGCCTGTCTCCAGCGTAAAGATGCGCTGTAAAATGTCGCGCCACTCCGAATACTGGGAATCCAATGTGCCGCTAAGTTCAAAGACGGCACCACTAACGTCCATCACCGTAGGTGTGACCTCATTATTAAAGCCCAGCGCTAATTCATCGAGATCCTGCTCGTGAATCTTGGACCATTTGTACGTGTTATAACTTTGCTCAAGTGCCGCAAAAGACCCCCGACGGCCCTGACTGCTTCTGCTCGCTACGCGCTGCTGGTATTCGCCCTGGTAAAGCGCTTGCTCCGCGCTGTACTGGCGCCACAAATTGTAGGTCGGAGCCATCTGCTCACTGAGATGCTCATACTGTTCATCAACCGTATCGATGAACAGGTATTCCTGATTTCTGATTCGAACAACGCGAGCCAACATAGGATCACCCTCTGCCGGAAAGCGCATTAGCACATACTGTCCCTCCGGCTTTTGCGTTAAATACGATCCGAAAACTGTAGGCGCCAATTGAATCGCATATCGCATAAGAGCAATGTCTTGTATCGTCGCTAACTGCTTTGCGCTTTTTTGTCGGCGCGCTGCTGCGAGGTCATCGGCGATTTGCTGGTAGAGTCCAAGATAGGGGTCTCCTGGCACTCTAACGGGATAATCTGTGGATCGTGTCGAGCCAGAATAGACCCGGTTCAACCATTCCACGCCGCTTGCATCACGGGCAGTGATTCGCAGCTGAAGACGCAGGCCATCGGAGTGCAATATGGTGCCATTAACCAAAAGCTCTGACGAATCGAGCACCTCCGGCAGCACCCGTACAACGCCCCAATCGCCCGACTCAATAAGCACCTGCCGTAATACGACCGGCATGTACTTGGCCTCAGCCTTACGAATTTCCGGAAAGATACCCCGTTTACTGTGGGTCGATTGATCCGCTGGGATACCTGGATCAAACACTACTAAGCCAACATCAACAAGCGCACCTTGCTGCGTCGGTGCGGCGCTAACAGTCCCGGCCACCACTAATACGAGCGAGCACAACGCCATGCCAACGACGCTTACTACCCGCCGCGCCTGACCAATCACTAACGCGATGCGGTCGTACATACCCTGCCTCTGGTCAACGTTTCTTGACATTGAAAACCACTCTCGCCAGGTTCGAATCGGTTATAGACCCGGTTAAGTGAAAATGGGAAAGACACCTGACTAGACACCACTGTCGTTGCGATGAGCAGTTTTTGCCCTGCAGCACCGATGGTCATTATATGCTGGATGCTCAGGCCCTCGGGCAGTCGCAACTCAAACACCAGCTGATGCCCATTCCAGCCGCAAATTTCGGTGCCAAAAGGTGTCTCAACCTTATGCATTTTACCCGGATAGAATTCACAGGTCAGGGAAAAGTCTTCCTCACGTTCCACACTGATTTTGTGCGTGTCCTGATTGATTTCTAACAGAGGCGATTGTGTGATGAGATCTGCCATTCGGGCGAGCCCAAGGACGGAGGAACCGCTGTTGGGCCCTGCGCTGTTTCTGACCATCATCTCCGCGCCTGCAGGTCGCCGACGTCCCTCGCTCTGAGCACGTCGCTGTGCCTGTCGGTTTAAGTCGCGTGCCATCACATCCAGTTTGTCCTGGGTGCTATCGCTGAGACTGTAATCCATTTCCCATGACCCGCTAAAATTCACCGCTTGCAAATTTTCACGTTGTAATCGCGGCTTCTCCGCTGGGGGACTTGCGCAGCCGGCCAACAGGGCACACGCCATGCTGAAAGCCGCGACAGGAAAAAATTGTATTAGGGATCTACTCATATGGGCGTGGAGTGTACCCTAAGGCATTCCATGTGGGCGAGTGCCCAGTCAATAATGCCCCAAAAAATTACGCTGCTACCCAACCCGGTCACTAAGAGAGGCAGCGGCAGCGCTCCCTACTCATCAGCCCGCTTTGAGGTCCGCAATAATAGACGCCCACATGGCATCCGGCGCGCCGTAGGGTGCATAGATGGCCAGCCGGTCAGCATCCTCACCATATTTCTCAAGCAGCTTACCTGCAATTTCTTCAGGTTTCCCGATCGTGGCGAAGGCCTCTAGAAAGGTCTGATCAATGTAAGAACCCAGTTCGTCCCAGCGTCCTTCTTTCGATAGCCGGTTTAATTCCGGCTGCAAATCGCCATACCCAACCGCCTCCATAGGGGGCCTATAGGCAGGTGTAGAGGCATAAAATCCGAGTAGGCCTTTGACACTTTCCGTGGCCACCGCGCGCGCTTCTTCGGTCTCCCCTGTAATCACAATAGCGTTAATCTGCAGAATAAAATCGCTGCGCTCACGGCCGGATTTAGCCAGCCCTTTATGCACTGCCGGCAGCGCATGGTCAGTGAGAAAACGCATACTGTTAAAGGGGTGAACAATCAACCCATCGGCCACTTCACCTGCCACTTCCGTCATCATTGGGCCCAATGCTCCCAGCAGTACAGGTGGAACGCCACATTCAAGAGGCCCGGGATTAAACATCGGTGTCATTAAAGTGTGACGAAAATATTTGCCATGAAAATCAAGCTTGCTGCCGTTCTGCCAGCAATCAAAAATGGCTTTCAGCGCTTGAATATATTCTCGCATGCGCGCGGCGGGAGGACTAAAGTCCACACCAAATCGTTTTTCGATATGCGGTTTGATTTGCGAGCCGATACCCAATAAAAACTTCCCGTTACTAAATTTTTGCAAATCCCAGGCTTGATAAGCAAGGTGCATCGGATTTCGGGGGAAGGCAACGGCGATACCGGTGGCAATCTCAAGTTCCGGCGCATGTTCCGCCGCCAGCACCAGCGGGTAAAACGGATCTGAACTGCCTTCCAATGTATAAACACCATCATAACCAATCTCTGATAAGCGTCGGGCCTCGCTTACAGCGTCGCCAAGTTGTGCATAGAACGGACCATCGATTTTCATGCTGAGTTCACCTGAAAGAGTCATATTGGCGGATTACACGGGCTGCAAACTTACACTACTCATGCTGCTTGACCAAATGCCACCTGCAATAGAGCCTCGCAATATAGCAGCGGTTCAGCATACTGAACAGGCGAAGCTAGGAAGTGGGATAGACTAGCGCGCTGAGCATTCAATCCACTATTACAGAGGCAACACGTTAATGCCATCGACCATGAAAATCGGCATCTGCTTACCCTATATGAAAGCGGGTCTGAACCGCGAAGACTATCTCGCTTGGTTCAAGGCAATCGACGACGGCCCATTCCACGCCGTCTCCTGCGGCGAGCGGGTTCATGGGCCGACTTTTGACATGCGGGTAGTATTGGCAGCGGCGGCTATGGCCACGACTCGAATCGAGATCACCCCCACCCTCTATGTACTGCCTATGCACAATGCCACTCGCGTCGCCAAGGAGCTGGCCACACTGGATATACTCTCAGGGGGCAGGGTAAAAAATATTTCGGTTGGCTATGGCGGGCGAAAAAAGGACTACGAGGCCGTCGGCGCTAAATTCCACGGGCGCTATGGCAGAATGGACCGTCAGGTCGAAGAAATGCGTGCCGTATGGCGTGGCGATGAGATTGTAGACGGTGGAGGCATGATAGGCCCCACCCCGACATGGACTAAAAAACCTCGCATGCTGGCCGGCGCGATGGGACCCAAGAGTATTGAGCGCTGCGCGCAGTGGGCCGACGGCCTGTATGCTTGGTCAGGCAACGGTGAGGAACACGAATTAAGCCGCACCTTTGGCATGGCCGATGCCGCTTGGACCCGCGCAGGTCGCGAACAAACGCCCTATCGTATGGGTGGATTTTGGTACACGTTAGCTGAAAATGGCCAGCAGAAGCTCTATGACTATGTGTATGAGTACTTGTCAATCTCCGGGCCAGAAATCGCCACTATGATGGCGGAATCTGTGCACCGCAGCTCCGCCGACAGCGTGCTTGCCGGGCTGGATAACGCCGAGGCAGCGGGTTGCGAAGAGCTGTTTATGGTACCCGCCACAGCAGACCTGTGTGAGGTGGAGCTCCTCAGTGAACTCCTGGCACGACGCTAACCAGTGCCTATGCCTGTTCCCGCAGCGCTAACGCGCGGTCTAGACCGCTCTTAAGCAAGGCTGGCAGATGGTTCAGGCAGCTCACACAGTGCAGCGCAGCCTCGCAGCCAGTATCACACCCACAAATACACACAATTTCTCTAGCCCGCTTAAGCTTGGCGAGAAAATCTGCTACCGTTTCGCCCTAGTTTTTTCCATGGAGCATGCCCGTAATGACCAGCAGTTTTTTTCCACCCCAGCGTACCCTAATGGGCCCGGGTCCTTCCGATGTGTCTTCTCGCGTACTCGGGGCATTGGCTAGGCCTACCATTGGGCATCTCGACCCACTGTTTCTGCAACTGATGGACGAGATAAAAAGCCTGTTGCAGTTCGCCTTTCAGACCAATAACGCACTGACTCTGACGATGTCCGCACCCGGTTCAGCCGGCATGGAGGCGTGCTTTGTGAATCTGGTTTCGCCGGGAGACAAAGTCATTGTTTGCCAGAACGGCGTCTTCGGCGGGCGCATGAAGGAGAACGTGGAGCGCTGCGGCGGCACCGCCATCATGGTAGAAGATAACTGGGGTGACCCCGTCACCCTAACCAAGGTTGAAGCCGCTTTCGATGACCATCCCGATGCTGCCATCCTGGCTTTTGTCCACGCAGAAACATCGACCGGCGTCGCCAGTAATGCGGCATCGCTTTGCGCTCTGGCTGCACGGCACGATGCACTGTCGATTGTTGATGCCGTCACGTCCCTCGGCGGCATTGAAGTATTAGTGGATCAGTGGGGCGTCGACGCGATGTATTCCGGCACACAAAAATGCCTTTCGTGTGTGCCGGGACTCTCTCCCATCACTTTCAGCGAGAAGGCCGCGCAGCGGATTAAAAATCGACAACACAAGGTACAGAGTTGGTTTCTCGATATGCAGCTGATCATGGGTTATTGGGGTGGCGAAAACAAACGCGCCTATCACCATACTGCACCCGTCAATAACCTTTATGCACTGCATGAATCATTACTGATACTCAAAGAAGAAGGACTCGCGGCGACACAGGCTCGCCACTGGCTCAACCATCGCGCTCTCGTGGCAGGGCTGGAAGCGATGGGGCTGTCTATGGCTGTTGCGCCCAATTATCGTCTGCCTCAGCTCAACTCAGTGATCATACCTGAAGGCGTGGATGACGCCGCTCTGCGCGCTGCACTGCTGAACGAATTTGATCTTGAAATTGGCGCAGGACTGGGCGGCCTAGCCGGAAAAACTTGGCGTATTGGGCTGATGGGGTTTGCCAGCAATGAACGCAATGTGGTGTTTTGCCTCAGCGCAATGGAAACTATTCTGCAGCGCCAGCAGGCCCCCATCATTAGCGGAGAAGCACTTCGGGCAGCCCGCTTGGTGTTTGACGGCGCATAAAATGGCGGAGCACTATGGCGCGCTTAGCATCTTCCAAAGCTGCGCTGTTTTTCCCGTATCTGAATCTCGGTGTGTTCGATAGATGACGTGCTCGTTGTCTTTGGCTTGCGGGTCCAATTGAATACTCCATAGCGGCGCCACTTCATTGGGAAGCATTGAGTAGCGAATATCAATAACCCGATCATTGAATTCGGGGGAACGTGCAAGGTAGTCATTGCTGAACCAGCGAAAACGCTCGACATCTCGCGCCTGTTGCGAATCTTGGCTCAGCCAGGGTAGATCTCGTTGTATGTCGAGCTTCTCCACCGATGTACCGTAGAACACACGCGGCGCGAGTCCGGCTCGAACAGCGTCGACATAAAAGTGGCCATCGGTTTCATAGACTACCTTCCACACTAGAATGTTGGCAAAACTGGGTTTGGCCTCAAGTCGCGTGGGTGTATGCCCCCGCTGGGACGCCAAGGCATAACCCATACTCATCGCCTCGTTACGCTGCCATAACCCGAGAGCCATGTAACCAAGAGCCCACACTAACGCAAGGCGCGCGAACAGAGGTGTTAGTCGCCTCGCCGACAGCAGCACCCCAATCAGAATTGGAATGGTAAACAGTGGATCGATAATAGAAATCGTATTCCACGCAATCCGCGCATCGCTAAAAGGCCAGAACAGCATGGTGCCATATGTCGTGCAGGCATCCAGCAAGGCGTGGGTCGCATACCCCAAGGTACAAAACAGCCACGTCTGACGAAAGGACAAGCCACGTCGGCGCCCAATAATAAAGTGCAACACCACAGCACAGATCAGACCGCCGAAAGGCACAAACAGCAGCGAGTGGGTAAATTGCCGATGATACTCAAGAAACAACAGTGGGTCTGTTGAGGAGCGAATCAGCACATCCAGATCTGCGGCCATTCCAGACAGAAATCCAAGCAATCCAGCACTAGCAGCGTAACGACCAGAGACGCTTGCCTGCGGTAAAGACGCCCCTAGAACTCCCTGAGTCAATGGGTCCATCAGATCGCTCGATACAACGTTTTCACAGCCGCAGGAGGACAATGATTTTTAGTAATGTAGCACCATTGCTGAGCCCATTTTCGACGGCCGAGCCAACGATAGCACACCCCCGAAAGAGCCGACTCTTGAAGATTAATGACACTACCAAAGACACTTTTTTTACCCATACAAGCAAGCTCTCTAATGTTCAATAACGGTATTTTTAATGCATCGTGGCCTGCCGCCGGCGACCGCTTCAGACGCACCTGCTAGTCGATATCGAAGGAGTAATAAAGGTCGAGTGAATTTTCGAGACTACTGACTACTTCCAACCAAATCCGAGAGCGAAAATAAAATCGCGCAGTGAGGACATTAATAGGTTCATAAACACCGACCCCATAGGACAAGTATATCCTCTGCCCAAGATAACCACTAAGCGTCGCTGCAGTATCATTTTCTGAACCTTGCGCACCAAACGTAATGTTGTTCACACCTGGAATACTGTTGAGCTCTGAGAAGAACGCGGATCGGTTCACCACACCACTGGCCAAGGATAAGGCCAAGGCAGCGCCATCACTGCCAACACCGACGTCCATCGCCCTACCCCTGAGCAAATACGACATGGCATTGGGCTGGGACATCACCGGGTCAGAATAAACATCTAACTCAAGGTCTTCCCCTAACGGCCCCTGAACCTGCACACCTACGGTAATATTCCCTGCAGTGATATCGCGCTCAGCACGCAAATCAAGCGTGGGATTGCCAGGAGGCCCAGAAAAGCTCAGTGTGCCGCGTTTGATTTTTAGATGACTCTGATACGCATAAACCTCGCCCCCAATAGTGCGCAAATTTCCAAACAGCTCCAATGGATGCCCGGGGCGTTGTTTCGCAGTGAGGTCTCCACCCAAAGTGGTCTGAAATACACTGCTGGCGACTTTGAGTTCGTCCTTTATCGCGATCTTCAGATTCATCCTGGTTTTGAAAGGCAGCTCTTCCTGAAGCACATTCCCGGCATAATCAACCTCTACCACTGACCCTGAAATGGAAACACTGTCTTGCGGTAGCTCCTCAAGTTGGACTGAACCTTTATGCACGATGATGTCGCCTGTGATAGCCAAAAGGTCGCGTCCCAAGCGCAACTGAAGACTCTCCGACACCTGTAACTGGGCAGACGGCGGATACAAAATAGTATTTTTATGCCCATCCACCGATAAAACCAACCTCAGACGGGGGCGTGTTTTGAGCTCGCCGGCAAGCGTCAGTTCGCCGCCGCCGAGCAACCCAGATCCTTGTATCTTTGCGCTATCACCGCGCACATCAAAAGTCAGATCCAAACGATCAAGTTCGGTAGGGTTGTCCGCCAACAGCAAACCCCCGTTTGACAGCGACAGGCTTCCATAGCTCATGGGTTGGTCTACCGTCCCTGACAGCGAAAGCTCGCCGGTCACCTCACCCAGCAGAGTAGACACTGCAGGGATGAATCGTGTAAAGGTGGTTAACTGAAGACGATCAAAACGCACTGAACCCGCAAGCGCTGTATTTCTGCCCGCGGGCAATTGCAGTTTCACGTCGGCAATCTCGCGTCCTTCGTGCTGCAGGCCCAAGTCCAGCTGGAGGCCATCGCTATCGTAGGTAAAGCTCGCGGCACCCGCCTCCCAGCCAAGAATAGCGTTTTGCTGTTCGGGAATTTCCTGAGTGACGGTAATATCCCGCGCCTGTGCTTGGCCCGCGGCAACAATGTCACCGTCTTGACCCCAACTGGTCTCAACCTGCAATTCCATCGCGCCTTGCATAGCCAAGTCTGAAGACAACAGACCCGCAAAGAGCTTTATATCACCTGACATGTCAACACTGCCCCGGCCGCGTGTCCCCAGTAACCATTGGTCAGAACAGAGATTTGCGTACTGGTTCCGCCAGCAGTGCGCGTCTAACGCCAATTGCTCCGTCGCGTCCGACCACACTAATTGCACAGGGTCTGACAGCTGCCACAGGCCAATGGCGGTTTGCAGTTGCGTAGGCTTCAGGGTGCCCTGCCACAGCTCTCCCTTTCGGGTTCCCGCCAACACCAACTCTCCCCCAAAGTCGCCCGCGCTGAGAACGGACACTGACTGTTGCGTAGCATCTCCGCGCGCCGACAACGACACTGAACTGAGCTCGGCATCACCGAACGCAACATCAGCCAGAGCAACCTCGAGACTAAACGGCTGGTTTGCATCTAGCCGGTATTCACCGGCCGCCGCTCCCGTCTGCAGCGTTAGCCCACGCCAGACAATATTTTGTCCCTCTGCCGACAGCTGAAACTGTTTCGCATCGGTTGAAATCAACGCCTCCAACTGCACCTGTCCCCGGTCGCCGGACTGCCACCGGCCGATGTCATCGATGGACACTTTAAGGCGACCCACATCGTCTACTGCGCCCCCTGACCGCAGCGACACGTTAGCGCCGTTTAATTCGACGTCGAGCTCACTGAGGAGTAACCGCATTTCACTATTGATCCCTGCAAAGCCACTAATGTAAGCGGGCAAACCATTAATGGCACCGTCTAACTGCGCGTCTCGAACGCTAACCTCCCAGTGTCCGGCACGCATTTCACCCGAGAACTGCACAATACCGGCCACGCGACCCTCCACCACCTCGATCACATTCGGCAAATCGACACCGTCGGACTGTAATTGTATTGACCATGTAACGGCGTCCGCGTCCGTCACCACCACTTCACCGCTGGCATGCAGTGCATTCTCTGCGGTGCCATCGAGTATCGACAGCTGGCGAATAAAAACCGTCCCTGCCTCATGCTCGCCCTCTAACGACACCGCCAAAACGTCATAACCCTTTCCGGCGGCGACGGCCTGCATTGCAAACTTCTGGCTAGACGCAGTGCCACTGACGGATGCCACTACAGGGAACGTCAATTCAACCTCAGGAAAAAAATCCGGCACGCCGTCTAAGGCCGCTAGACTCAAAGCGCCATTTGATGTCGCGGTAAGCGTTGCGCTAAACGGCAGCTCGGCGCCTAGCACATCGACCTCTGCATCCACTACGGTCTTAATATCACCTGCGAAGGTGAGCTGCATTGCCAGTGATGCCAGATTTCCCTGGACGTCTAATGTGAGTCTTTGGCCGAACAACTCCGGGCGAATGGATGGCTGTGCAAGATCGATATTTGCACTGGCATGCACAGGCCAATCAGCTTCAAACGCCAGTTCGCCGTGCAACGTGAGTTCACCAAGATCTCGACTACTAACATCCAATCGAGTCATCTTTAAAACCCGATTCAGCCAGCGCCCCGCCAGTACGATACTGTCCTGCCGGTGTTGGGCGCCATAGAAATCCCAGGAAGGTTCGATCAACGTCAATTCATCAACTAACAGCTCAAACGGCAGATCAACACGCGGCAGCACGGTGGGTTCGGTGTCAGCCATGCTTTCATCCGTCGTTTTTTGTAGCATCAGCTGTGGTTCAACTATGATGCCGCTGAACACCTTAATAACGGAATCACTGATCTGCACCCGACCCTGTGTCGATCCCTGTCGCCACTCACCTGCGGACCAATGGACGAGAACGGCATCAGCATCAAGATGTTCTATTTCTAATGCTACAGGGAACGCGATCAACTCAGCGACCTTTTGGTCGTCGAGGTCAGGCTTCGTTTCCAACGCGGGCTCTGAACTTTCCAAAAGTGCAATATCCAGCTTGCTGACCTGCAACTCGCTAAGACAGATGGTGCCCCGCAACAGGCAGATGGGGTCGACCTGCGTCGCTAGTCCTGTCAGCTCAATGTGAATGCCGTCTGCCTCAAGACGTAATTGCTCAAGGTATAATCGGTCGCTTAAACTGCCGCTACCGTAATCAATCTCTATCGGTAAAATCTTCTCTAGGACCTGGAGCAACCTTTGACTTCCCAGCTCCGTAGAAACAGCAAACAACAGTGCTGCCGCGAGCAGCAAAAACAACAACAGCAATCGCACCACAATTTTCAAAATTCAGCCCCTATGGCAAGCACCAGCCGCCAGCTAGGATCATCCTCACTCACACTGTTGGCCAACTCAACTCGAACAGGCCCGACGGGAGTCACATAGTGAACGCCGAAACCAGCGCCGACCTTAGCGTCAAACTCTCCGCTATTAAAGGCATCGCCTGCGTCAACAAAGAGCGCGCCACGCCAGTTAGCTGTAAAATAATACTGGTACTCAAGGCTGCCTATGACCAATCGATCGCCACCCACAACAAACGTCTTTGTATCACCGTTTGGCTCTACCACCGTTAGTTCATCACCCAGCGATTGATAGGAATAGCCGCGTATGCTCTGGCTGCCACCTGCAAAAAAAGCGAGCGACGGCGCAAGATCTCGCCTGTCACCATTCGCTATTTTCACTCGCCCCAAGTCAAGCCGGGTGACCACGCGGTTGCGCGGCACAGGCGTCATGACATAGCGTAGTGCTGCGGTGACACGCACCAGATCTAAATCAGAGCCCAGTTCATCACTAGCGCCCTCCACCGTATACAGCTGACTGAATCCCTCTTCAGGATCCACGATCGATCCCCTATGGGTTCTGCGGGAAACAGAACCCCCAAATAACAGATAGTCATTTGAGGGGCTATAGCCGCCAATATCCCAAGACTCGTTGAGCTCGCGCAGTGAATACCCGTATATCCAATTACGAGTTTTTGTTTCTCGCTTTACACCCAGCTCATTTTGGCGGCTGTCGATATCGCCAAACTCGTTCTCTTCAACTCTCGCCCATAACTGAACAACATCAGTCAGTGGATCCGCAACAGGTATGGAATACGTAAAACGGCCACTGGGATTGATAGGAGAGTATTCCAACCGTGTCTGTTGACTGTGGCCATAACGATTGATTCTCGGCGTCCGCCACGTTAGCGACATGCGCTCCTCTGTGTCAGTACTGTAGCCCAGTCCAACGTCAAAACTATGCCGCTTGGCACGCTGTAAGTTAACCGCAATTGGAACCTGATCGTCGAGCGAACGTCCACGCTGTGGCAGGACAATAACACTGGAAAAATAGTTAGTTCTTTGCAACCGTGACTGAAATTCTTGCAGTCGAGCCTGATCGAAATAGTCTCCCGGCTGAAACGTTAGCATGGAATCGAACAGGTCATCGTCAATGAGAGTACTGTCGACAACAATCTCACCAAATCGAAGGCGAGGGCCACTGTCATACCAAAGTACGATATCTGCGGTATCGGCTTCAACCTCAACCTCTATCCTGCTAGCTACCATTTCGCCACGCAGATAACCGCGCCGCTGCCCCAGTGATAGCAGATTTTTTCTGAAACTTTCGAACCGCCCATGGTGGAGCACATCACCGGACGCAAAATCGATATCGGAGGTGAGTCGTGTAAAGTTTTCGTCGTTGGCGGCGGCGCCCATTATTTGAATGCTGATATCACGAATGAGCACTGGGTTCCCGGCATTCACTACAATGCGTAGTCGCCATTTGGGCTCGGTACGCTGCAAATCAATCTCTATCTCGGGTTTGTAATAGCCCAAGGCCTGAAGAGCACCCTCCACTTTTTCTTTGGCAGAAACCACAAAGTTCAGTCGACTTTGATCTGACTCAGGTGCAGCGCCCAAGTATGCCAGTACATTTTTTTTCTGCTCGCCCTGAAGACCCACAACTGAAAATTCCAATGCTGTGGCAGCATCCGCTACACAAGACATCAGCAACAACATTAATAGGCCGCATCCACGCGCTGCACGCCTCATAAAATAATATTGATCTAGGATGCGGAATTTATCGGCCTAGCGCTGCCCCAGAAGTTGTACCCCGCAACTCTGGGCGTACTAGGAAGGTAGCCCGTCTCCATATCAGAGACCTCAAAGCCGCCTGCAATGAGCAGCTGGGGAATGTCGCGATTTAAATGGCAGCCACCGGCGAATATTTTCCAGAACGGATTGATCCGATTCTGCCATCGATAGACACTCTCATCAGGCGCCCTGCCGTGCTCGCAAAAGATAAGACTTCCCCCCGGTCGCAGAACCCTCGCCATGCCGCGCAAAGCAGTGACAGGGTCGAGAATCGTACACAGAGAAAAAGTGACGACTACCGTATCAACAGCGTCGTCTTCGAGCGGAATAGCCTCTGAGGGCAACCCGATAAATTCAACGGGAAACGCAAGCTGCGAGGCGCGCTCGCCGGCCAAGTCCCACGATTTTTCCGATGGGTCTAAGCCGATGACTCGCTGCACTTTGCTGGCATCATAATACGGCAGATTCAGCCCTGTCCCAATGCCAACTTCTAGCACTGTACCAATGGCACGCGGCACCACTTTTTCGCGCTGCTTCATGATCGGTTTACTTGCGCAAGCGCAGTTAATAAACCGTGGCATTATGTGCCTGTCGTAAAACCCCATTTTAAATTCTCCCGCTGAGACAAGCATTGATTGCACTGTCGCTTCCTATGCTCAGGAAACCTCTTCCACGCGCTCAACAATCGTGGCGTTGGCAGTGCCGCCGCCTTCACAGATAGCCAGTAGTCCATAGCGTTTACCCGTGCGATGTAATTCATGTACAAGAGTCGTCATTAGTTTTGCGCCGGTCCCCCCTAGGGGATGACCCAAAGCTTGAGCGCCACCATTAACATTGAGCTTACTCATATCCGCGCCCAACGCCTTAACCCACGCAAGTGGCACTGAACCAAACGCCTCATTCACTTCAAAAAGATCAATATCATCCAGTCTTAATTTGGCCTTCTCGAGCACCTTTTTCGTGGCCGGAATAGGGCCTTCCAACATGATAACCGGGTCTGAACCAATGACACTCATGGCAACAATTCGAGCAAGCGGTTTGAGGCCAAGTCGCTTACAGGTGGCGCCATTAGCGATCATCACAGCCGCTGCACCATCACAGATTTGCGAAGCATTCGCGGCACTCAAAAGCCCATTTTCCTGCAGAGGCTGCAGGCCCGCAATCGCGCCCAGAGTGGCATCCATGCGAATACCCTCGTCCTGCTCGTGCAATTGGGTGGTGCCGTCTTCCAGCTCGACCTGAATTGCGACTATTTCGTCCTTGAATCGCCCTTCTAATGTGGCCCGCTTTGCCTTTACATGGCTGTCGAATGCGAACGCATTGAGCTCGTCCTGTGTCAGGTCATATTTGTGTGCCAGCATTTCTGCGCCAGCGAATTGATTAAATTGCACACCCGGATACCGCTCCGCCATTTTTTTACCATACGGGAGCCCGTGTTCGGCCTTGTAACCGTCAATGATATTCGCGCCAATGGGCACCTGACTCATGCTCTCTACACCGCCAGCGATAACCAAATCTTGGGTGCCCGACAACACGCCCTGTGCAGCGAAGTGCATCGCCTGCTGCCCCGATCCACACTGTCGATCTACCGTGGTTCCCGGCACCACCTCGCCTAAAACAGATGACAGGCAAATGTTGCGTGCGATATTGCTGGATTGGGCGCCGACCTGAGAAACACAGCCGAAGATCAGGTCATCTATTTCTGACACCGCAACGCCGATTTTCGCCACGAGGGCATCCACCACTTCCGCTCCCAGATCTATCGGGTGAATTTTAGACAGCCGTCCATTTTTCTTGCCGCCAGCACTGCGGACTGCCCCTACGATATAAGCATCTGTCACCCTTCACGCTCCCTTCTATTTAACGTCACGTTAACGAACTGGCAAGATTGCGAAGTCAACGCATGACCATCAGTTTTTACCCTGTGCTTCTTTCAGCTCTTTCACATGAAGCACGCCGAAAAGAAATACACTCAGGAGATTCCCGCCTAGGGAGCCTTCTGCCGTCTTGCAGAGCTTGAAAAAAACCGCTGTCTCAATAGCATGCACCACGGCAAGTATCCAAAGTAAGCGCAGAGCCCAAATACCCGCAGAAGTCTCACCCTGCGTTATCGCCAGCCCTGCTAAAACGGCATACAGCACTATCATTACTATTTTGCCTATAGACATCTCTTTATCCTCTTAGTTGGTTTTTATACGCTTGCGGATCGAGACGGTGCATCTCCGATTCAATCCATCTTTCTACTTCGTCCATCAATTCTCCGGCCTCTCTCCCCTCAGCACACACAGGGGCTCCAATGGACACATCGATTGTCCCTGGAATAAGCGAAAAAGAGCGCCGTGGCCAGCAACGAGCTGACGTCACTGCAATGGGTACGACATACGCTCCGGTGGCCACTGCCAGCCGCGTCGCGCCCGCTTTATAGTTACCTTTCTTGCCCCGTTCACCGCGGGTGCCCTCTGGAAACATAATGATCCACTTACCTCGGTCCATCAATACTTCGCCCTGCTCTGCTACTTTAGCCCAAGCGGTAGTGCGCAGCTTACGGTCGATATGAATCATACCGAGCCGACCTATGCACCAGCCAAAAAACGGAATGCGTAACAATTCCTTTTTAAACACATAGGCCAGCGGATGAGAGGTAAAACTCGCGAAAAAAAAGGTCTCCCATGTCGACTGGTGCTTGGGGCAAAGAATAACCCGGCGCATGTCGGCTGCTGCTGGGAGATTCTCTTCGCCCTGCACACGGTATTTCACCCCGCCCACAAGGCG
Source organism: uncultured Haliea sp. (assembly GCA_913062625.1). Classification (GTDB taxonomy): domain Bacteria; phylum Pseudomonadota; class Gammaproteobacteria; order Pseudomonadales; family Halieaceae; genus Marimicrobium. The sequence goes on from CAJXWP010000032.1 coordinate 25,725, forward strand.
CGCTGCAATGATAACGCCTCTGAGCCAGGGCGCGGCAAACCACCACCACAGTTTTTGATCACTGAGAAAAAGCGAGCAAAACACTAACGTCCCCCCGACGGGGATAACGGAGATAACGATCCAGGTGAACACTAGTACCGATCGAATGGCATTCATTGTCGGGTTCCACAATTTAACTGGTCTACATTAAAGCAGATTGTTGCCCCCGACGAAAACCCAGCACCCCCTTTTTAGCTGTAATAAGGGTAATATTATGCTTTGAATTCTGACGGAATGAAGTGCTATGGCCACTAGACAGCACCCCGGTTTGCATCCTTTAGCGCAAGGAGCGTATGCCTGGCTAGCGCCAACCGGAAACTGGGGATGGAGTAATGCCGGCCTGATCGTCGATGAAGAGGAGTCATTGCTCGTCGATACGCTTTACGACCTCGAGCTGACGGGGGAAATGTTACGCAAAATGCGCGTCGCCGAGCCCGCGACGCATTCGATCGGCACACTCGTCAATACTCACGCGAATGGTGATCACTGTCACGGCAACGAGCTAGTCACGGGTGCCAACATTATCGCATCAGCGGCCTCGGCCCTGGAAATGGGCGAGTTAACGCCTGAAGCGATGGCGGCCATCATGGAGAGCACTCGGGAGCCCGGCCCGTTAAGCGATTATTTCCAGCACTGCTTTGGTCAGTTTCGCTTTGATGGGATCCGCTTTACGCCACCAACGCGCACCTTTAACGGGGCATTAGACCTCAAGATAGGCGATAAACAGGTACACCTGTTAGAAGTTGGCCCGGCGCATACCAAAGGTGACGTGTTGGTACATTCTCCCGCCGACCGAGTCGTGTTCACCGGAGATATTCTGTTTATTGATAGCACCCCACTCATGTGGGAGGGCCCAGCCGCAAACTGGATTAAGGCCTGTCTGCTCATTGAGGCAATGGACGTAGATTTTATTGTACCCGGACACGGCCCGATCACTGACAAACACGGTGTGGCACAGGTTCGGCAGTACCTGCAGTATGTGCATGACCAAGCACGCACTCGGTATGACGCCGGCATGAGCGCATTTGAGGCCGCGAAGGATATTGAGTTGACAGAATACTCCGCGTGGTCTGATCCGGAACGTATCGCGGTCAATGTAGACAGCCTGTACCGCGAGTTTTCAGGGGACCAAGCGAGAACCAACCTGCTTGAATTAATGGGTCAAATGGCGACTCTGGCCGGTTTTGATACCACCGATCCCATATAAGCTCGGGACAGTGGTTGTCCACAACACTGGGCGATACGGATCACGCTGGGCGGTTACCGCCGGCAGATCGTTCTATCAAAGGACCTGTCATTCTCCAGAGACACGGCTATACTAGTGGGTGAGCAAAACCGCGCCGCGCTGGCAACAGGGTCATTGAAAAAGCTAACAACAAAAGCAGACATCAGGGACGAACTGTTCGAGGAGACCCAACGTTTCCTTAAGGACGGCGGCGCTGTTAATGAAATCGCTCAGGGCATCTCTGGCAAGAATCCGGGAGATCCTGCCGTATTTCTTAATCGCACCCTTTTCGCTGAGCCCAAAACAACCCGCACCCCTGTACCAGAAGTCGTCGCGGCGATTGAAGCACGCCGTATTAAAAAAATGCGCCACAAGCCGCGATTTAAAAGTCGCACGGCATCTCCACAACGCAAAATAATCTACGACGATTTCGGTGAACCTCTGCGCCGTATCTGGCAAGAAGAATAAATTTTCTCGGCCGCAGCAGCGTCGTCGAAGTCTTCCCTCTACAGCGCCATTAGCGCAGCGTTTTTAGCTGAGAAAACGCCGCGATCTGTTCGAAATACTTGCATCGACGCAATGCAGTGGCTATTTTATCAGGCCAAACCAAAAGGAACTCACACGTGACTGCCGATATCACCCCGTTCACAGTAGCTATCCCATCCTCGGTACTAGAGGACCTGAAACAACGCCTTGAGCATACGCGCTGGCCCGAGAAGGAGACCTGCGAAGACTGGAGTCAGGGCATTCCCCTGCAGTATACCCAAGAGCTGGCACAGTATTGGGCGACAGATTATGACTGGCGACGCTTTGAGACAAAACTCAATAGCTGGCCGCAATTTATGACCAATATCGAAGACATCGACATTCATTTTATTCACCATAGGAGCCCGCACGAAAATGCTCTTCCCCTTATCATCTCCCATGGATGGCCCGGTTCCATTGTAGAGTTTCACAAAATCATCGACGCACTGGCGAACCCAACGGAACATGGCGGAAGAGCAGAAGACGCTTTTCATGTCGTGGCTCCGTGTTTACCCGGCTACGGATTTTCCGGCAAACCCACCCGCACAGGCACCTCTGTAGAAAAAATTGGCCAGATGTGGGGCCAACTAATGAGCCGATTGGGTTACACCCGCTATGTGGCACAAGGCGGTGACTGGGGCAGCATGGTGACCCAAAGCATGGGGATGACCGAGACTGAGCACTGCGCCGCCATTCACATCAACATGCCGATCGTCGCACCCGACCCAGATACGATGGACAACCTGACCGCACAGGAGCAGGCCGCACTGGTCGACATGGGCGCCTATATGGAGCAAGGGTCGGGCTATTCCAAGCAACAGTCAACCCGGCCCCAGACGCTAGGTTATGGTCTGGCTGACTCTCCCGTCGGGCAGATGGCGTGGGTGGTAGAAAAATTCTATATGTGGACCGACTGTGAAAAGGATGGCACAAAGCATCCAGAAAATGTTCTGACAAAAGATGAACTGCTGGACAATGTCATGATGTATTGGCTAAACAATAGCGCTGCCAGTTCCGGACGTTTGTACTGGGAGAGTTTCGAGAACGCTAATATGGACCCGATTAATATCCCTGTCGGGTGCTCCATCTTCCCTAAGGAGATTTTTCGCGGCAGCCGCCGCTGGGCACAGAAGCGCTTCTCGAACATCATTCACTGGAACGAACTGGAACGCGGCGGGCATTTCGCAGCGCTGGAACAGCCCGGGCTTTTCTTGCAAGAGATACGCAGCTGCTTTAGCACATTGCGCTAATAAGGCTACTGCGTGCAGAGCTCTTCGTTAGTCAGCAGACACTTGCTGAATCGACGTGCGACACGGCTGCCGTCTTCAGTCGGCGCATCAGCTTATGGCTCTTCTATTTTTTGCTGTTCACGCGTAGCCCTTTGCTTGAACAACTCGCCACCACAAACCGTCCAGCGGCCATCAATGATGGACGGCTAGTATTTCTGGTAGATGGTCGCGCCGCCAATTAGAGTGCGCTCCACAACCAGATCACGCATCGCCATAGCATCGTCTAGAGGACTGCCCGACAGCACAATAATATCGGCATATTTTCCCGGCTCCAGCGAACCTCGGTTGTCTTCCTGAAATATCTGCCATGCGGCATCGATCGTCACCGCCCGCAATGCGTC
>CAJXWP010000033.1 GCA_913062625.1 uncultured Haliea sp.
AAAGCTCAGGTTATCTAATGCTTGTACATCACCAATCCGTTTAGAAAGGTTAGAGACTGAAATCATGGTGAATCCTCTTTAACGGCATCATTGGGTAATGCTTGCGCACTACTGACATTAAGATAAAAACCTCTAGGATAGTCTTTGCTGAGACAGCCATCATCCAGATCATTCAGGCTACCCTGGTCGATTAACTCAGCGACTAAATCATTTCCGCAAGACTGCGTAGCTACGCCATGGGTTGCATAAGGGGCTACAAAGTGTTTTGCATTGGTCATTTTCTCCATAGCTAATGTACCCCAGTCTGGTGGCGTAGCCGGATCTAGTTCGCCTGACAATAACAGCGTGGGAATGTCACTCTCGATGGGAGCAAAGAAGCTGTCATTGACCTTCTCTGTGGGCCAAACTGAACAAGATTCAAGCAAAGCTTGGTACATAGCATTTGCGGTATAGGACTGCTTAATATCTGCTAATAGGTCATCGTCGATACGATGAATATCCTCAGCGCACGCCACCGAGTTGTGCATACCAAGCGCAATATCTAAACCGTCCATCGTTAAAGAATAAAGGCCCAAGAGAGGCTGGTAATTGCCCGCTGCAGTATGGTCAATAGTAAGCGGTACAAGTGAGCGAGTGGCGGGGGAGTACATTGAGAGGCGCAGTATGCCAAGTAGTTTGTCACGAGTAAGCAAGAACGTTGTGGGTGCGCCTGTGGCAGGGTGAAAAACAGTTGTCTTTATGGCTTCATTTTCTAATCTATCAGTGAGCTGATTTAACGTCAGGCGCAGATTAGGAAACTGGTCATTGCAGTCTCTATTACTTTCACACTGATCAAAAACACCATCCAGTGCACGGTCTACTGAAAGTCCAACCGCAAGCACTGACTGTTGCATAGGAACTACGCCGTCTAGAGTTACTGTAGCTAATGACTCTGGATAGTGACGCATATATAGCTGCGCCATGCGGCTACCGTAAGAAATGCCATATAGGTGCAGTTTTGTATAGCCTAGATGGTTTCTCACAGCCTCAAAATCATGAATTGCAAATGAACTGTTATACATAGCAACATCGGCATCAAATGTTGCTAGGCACTTTTTTGTCTCAGCGAGATTATCGAACAATCGCTCATCAATGCTAAGAGGAGAAAGGCTCTTATCCTCAGGGCAGGACAAAAGGTTTGAACGCCCTGTGCCACGTTGATCGATAAGTAAAATGTCTCTGGTTTCCCTCACTTTTGAGAAGGTTTGATTAAACAGTGCCGCATTATCTATTGCTGACTGTCCAGGGCCACCAGCAATGGCCAGTAACGCCTCAGAGGGGTAGAGCGGTTTGACCGCCGGGACAATCACGTAGTGGATGTTAATGGTGCGGCCATTCGGTTGTTTTGGGTCTTCAGCAACTGTGACATAACCGCAGCGGAGACGATCTGACAGATCTTCGACATAGCAATGGCCATTTTTAACGCTATCGTCCGCAACCACATTATTTGCCAGGCTTAGCAGGGCTAGTAGAAGAGTAGGTAAAGTCCAGCGGAGGTAGACGAGCGTTGATGACAATGTGAAACTCCTTTTCTAAATTTCGTTCAAGAGTTAAGCACAAAGCCTTCTGTGTTAATAGTCAAAAATGCTCAAGCACCGTGTTGAGAAACTGATACCCCAGTGCAGTGGTGCGGTAGTGGGCTGAATCTTGCTCCATAAGACCTTGTGACTGCAGATGTAATACTGCCTTTTTAATAGACGCATCGCTGATGCCGGTACGTTGAGCAAAATAGGTAGACGGAACACCCCCCTTTAAACGTAATCCGTTCATCATAAATTCCAGTGCTATTTCATCAATAGCAATTGGTTTTTTAGTGACAATGGGGTCGCCGACGCGGGCTAAATAGTGATCGGGTTGGCGTGTTTTTGTCATGCGTATGACTTGGCTTTGCTCAGGAATAGTAATTTTACCGTGAGCACCTGCCCCTATCCCTAAATAGTCACCAAACTCCCAATAGTTCATGTTGTGAGATGCTTTTTTGTCATTTAGCGCAAAGGCTGAGACTTCATATTGATCAAAATTATTATCTCGCAGACAAGACATGCCGGCTTGTTGAATATCAGCAAGACGGTCATCAACTGGCAGGCGAGGTGGTCTTGAAAAAAATTCTGTATTGGGCTCGATTGTCAGTTGGTACCAAGATATATGCATGGCACCGGCTTCCATAGCTAACGCAAGGTCAGTTTTTGCCTGACCGATAGTTTGGTCGGGTAAGCCATGCATAAGATCGATATTAAAATTGTCGAAACCTACTGATCGAGCGGTAGAAATAGCTTTTAGCGCCTGACTAGAATCATGAATTCTACCCAAACGGCTAAGATGTGTGTCGTCAAAGCTTTGTACACCTATAGACAGCCGATTAATTCCAGCTTGGTAAAAATCTGCAAACTTATGCTGTTCAAAGGTACCAGGATTGGCTTCTAGGGTGATCTCAATATTGGACTGAAAACCGATTAAGGTTTCTGCGGCCATTAAAATGGTTTCTATCGCTGAGCCAGAAAAAAGACTAGGGGTTCCTCCGCCTATAAAGATCGAATGCAATTTTCTGCCTTGTACCCAATGCAGATCAGCTTTGAGATCTTCAATGAGTGCTTTAACATACGCTTGCTCAGGAATATTATCCTTGGCTACATGAGAATTGAAGTCGCAGTAGGGGCATTTTTTGACGCACCAAGGAATGTGAATATAAAGTGATAAAGGCGGTAAATGGATCACAGCTTCATGTGTTGCAAAAACTGGGCTATCGCTTTGCCCCGATGGCTGAGGCTATGTTTTGTGGCTTTATCGAGCTCAGCAGCATGACAATCAGTCTCTGGCACATAGAAAATTGGATCGTAACCAAATCCTTCAGAGCCTTTAGGTTCCAACGCAATGCGACCCTCCCAAGTCCCTTGGCAAATTATTGGAGTAGGATCTTCTGCGTGGCGAAGATAAACAATCACTGTTTGATAGCGAGCGTTACGACTTTCTGTGGGAACCTCGGCAAGTGCCGCCAAGAGCTTTTCTCGATTAGTAGAATCGGTAGCACCAATACCCGCATAGCGCGCGGAGTATATGCCGGGCGCTCCTAGGAGATAATCAACTTCTAAACCTGAGTCATCGGCAATAGCGGGAAGGCCTGAAAGTGCCGCTGCGTTTCGAGCCTTTAAAATAGCATTTTCTACGAAGGTGAGGCCGGTCTCTTCGATATCAGGAATATTCAAATCGCCTTGAGGAAGGATACTAATGCCTTGGTCAGCCAGTAATTCCTGCAGCTCCTTAATTTTACCGGGATTAGCGCTGGCTAAGACTAGCTGTTTTGGGTGAATCACGATAACCGTCCTTAATACTTATAATTAGTCATGGTACATTTTTTTCTGAAATTTAAAGTCATAATCATAGCTGCGAGAGCCATCGTTGGGTTTGACAGTAATTTTAAAGGTTAAATATTCTGCATCCTCGAATTCGAAGGGTGCTAGATAATAAAGCGATCGTTGTTCTTTTATTGCGACGAACTCAAGTGCCTGGCTCTGTTGTAGCATATTAAATACACGGCCGGTCACAATGGATGGCACGCCTATGGCTAAGTCCTCCATTACCGAGATGTTAACCAATCCTTTGCCTTTACCACGCACTATATTGTTTGCCACAGCAATATCGGGTTCTATAAAAGAGCTAGTAAACGCCGTATAAAAAATCTTGTAATTGCCGTGCTGCTTATAAATTTTTTCTTCAATGCTGTGGGATAGAATCGGTAGCGCTAACAGCACCGCTATCAGGAGCGTTCGTCTCATTAGGTAAAGCCTCGTTATTGCCACTTTGGTTGCTGTATGTACTTATCTCGCGAGATGATAGACCGCTGTGTGAGCAAATAAATTAGGCCATATTTTATCAAGGCTAAGATCACTGGCGCGACCACCAATGAAAGTTCGATCCACAATGCTGATCTCTCGTTCCGCGCAAAGAGCTTCAAAGTCTTTGTAGGTGAAAAAGTGGATGTTGGGTGTGTCATACCACTGATATGATAATTGTTTTGTCACAGGCATACGACCTTTAAACGCCAAAAAACCACGCGTACGCCAGTGGCCGAAGTTAGGGAAGGTGACGATACATTGCCGACCGATTCTTAACATTTCATCTAACACTAAATGCGGGTAGCGTAATGTTTGCAGCGTTTGTGTCATCAATACCGTGTCAAAACTATTGTCGGCAAAATTAGCTAAACCCGCATTTAAATCCTGCTGAATAACATTGATACCATTGGCAACACATTGATTGATCGACTCTGGGTCTATTTCTAAGCCGTAGCCATGAATTCCATGAAGGTTGGTTAACTCCCTAAGTAAGGTACCATCACCACAACCCAAGTCGAGAATACGTGATTGCGGATTTATCCAGTGGCCAATGACTCGGTTGGCATCAATCATAGCGATGCTCCAGAGATTGCTTGTGCAACTCGCTGTAAATACTGGCCAAGTCCTTTTTCATAATGCTCATTCGGTAATAAAAATGCATCATGGCCCTGATCTGATTCAATTCTTAAATAAGCCACATCTTTGTCAGCAGATACAATCGCATCAGTGATCTCCTCAGAGCACGGGGGAGAAAAGCGCCAGTCACTGCTAAAGGCAACGACTAAGAATTTGCATTGAGCTTGCTTAAATGCTTCCACAGGGTTGTCTTCATAGTGTTGTGCAAGATCAAAATAATCGAGCATTTTAGTGATTAAGATGTAACTGTTCGCATCGAAACGTGTTGCAAATTTATCACCCTGATAATTGAGGTAACTGGAGACTTCAAATTGGACCAGCTCTTTTTCTGCGCTATCAAGATCGCCACTTCGAACCAAGCGACCAAACTTCTGGCCTAAAGCGTCATCTGATAAGTAAGTCAGGTGACCGATCATGCGTGCTAGTGCTAAACCTTTAGTGGGGCTGGTTTGGTGTTCTAAAAAGTTACCTTGCTTAAAGTTAATGTCAGACTGTATCGCCCGACGAGCAATTTCATTAAAAGCAATATTTTGCGCTGACAGTTTCAATGCAGCCGCTATAACGACGGCATGTTTCAGTTTCTGAGGATGCGCGACCGCCCAATGCATTGCTTGCATTCCGCCCAAGCTCCCACCGATAACTGCTGACCAGCAGTCAATCTTTAGATAATCCATCAATTGTTTTTGTGATTCTACCCAATCACTGACTTCAAGCGATGGGAAGTTGGCTCCCCAAGGTTTTCCGGTATCCAAATTTGTAGTTTTAGGCCCTGTACTGCCAAAACAGCTACCAATATTATTGGGACAGACTACAAAAAAGTGATTGGTGTCGATTGGTTTACCAGGGCCAATGTAGTGATCCCACCAACCCGCCTTACCATTCTTGTCGAGTCCAGCTGCATGTTGATCTCCGCTTAATGCGTGGCAGATCAAAATACTATTACTTCTGTCATGGTTGAGTGTGCCATAGGTTTCAAAGGCAAGTTCGTACTTTGCCAAGACTACGCCACATGCCAAATTAAGCGGGCTTTCAAGAGTTACTGTACTTTTATTGACAGTAGTTTCGATACTATTTGTGTGTGGGTCAATTGCCATATGCTTAATTATCGTTTTTCTTGGGACTTTAAATACTCAGAATAACCAAAGTCTAAGAGGCGGTGGCAATTAACGCAACACAAGCATAATTATTTTTTATACCCATTTGTTGAGGTAGACTACGCAAATGTTATTAAGGAGCATCTGATGCAGTATAGAAAACTAGGGAATACCGATATACAAATTCCGTTAATTGGCCTCGGTACAATGACTTGGGGTCAGCAAAATGATCTTCAAGAAGCGTGCGAGCAGATGGACTATGCACTGGGCAAGGGCGTAAACTTTTTTGATGCGGCAGAGATGTATCCGGTGCCACCAAGAGCCGAGACCGCCGGAGATACGGAACGCTGTATTGGAGAGTGGTTTGCTCAGACGGGTAAGCGATCGGAAGTTGTCTTGGCCACTAAGGTATCTGGGCGCGCGGACACTAGACCAGATTGGGCACATATTAGAGGTGGCCCACGTCTAAATAGAGATCATATTAGGCGAGCCATAGAGGGATCCCTAGAGCGGTTACAAACCGATTATGTCGATCTTTACCAGGTTCATTGGCCAGAGAGAGATACCAACTTTTTTGGTAAACGCGGTTACCAGCACAATCCTGCTGCCGATGGTATTGCTATTGATGAAACACTAGACGCTCTGTCTGAGTTAGTCGATGAGGGCTTGGTTAAGCATATTGGCTTGTCCAATGAAACGCCTTGGGGTGTTATGGAATATCTCCGATTAGCCAGCGATCGTGGCTGGGCAAAGGTGGTTAGCATTCAAAATGTGTACAGTTTATTGAGTAGGCAGTTCGAGGTGGGCTTGTCTGAAATGGCGATTCGTGAAGACGTGGGGCTATTAGCTTATTCTCCAATGGCATTTGGCGTTTTGAGTGGCAAGTATATTGGCGGAGCGAAACCCGAGGGTTCTCGAATGGCGCTATTTAAGCGATTTTCTCGCTACGATAGTCAGCAGTCGCAAGCTGCTACAGAGGCTTACTTTGAGATTGCCAAAAAGCATGGCCTGAGTTTGGCCGAGATGTCGTTAGCGTTTGTTTGCCAGCAACCCTTTGTCACCAGTTGCCTGATTGGTGCCACTAACATGAAACAGCTCTCTGAAAATATTGCGGCTGGCGACATTACCTTGTCGGACGAGTTAATGGCGGAGATTGAGCAGGTGCACAATCAGTATCCTGATCCTGCACCCTGATTAAAGGCAGGCGTTATTTAGAATAGACTGTTCATAACCGGCAGTAATTGCCCACGAATAAAGATGAGCGTAAAAATAGCGACCATTGGCGATAAATCGATCATTCCTAGGGGAGGTATTATTTTTCTAAATGGCTTCATGTAGGGGTCGATAATTTGGTTGACCAAGCGCACAGTGGGGTGGCTTGTAGTGCCTATCCAGCTTGAAATCGCGATGATTAGAATGCCATAGAAGTATATTTCAATGAGCGTCTCAAATAGTGAGAAGGCTGCTACGGCTAAATATAGCGCTATCTGACTAGGTGATCCTGAATCAAGACTCAGGATAATCAGATAAAAAGACCACTTAGTTAAAATAGCGGCCGCTAATGTTGCGGTATTGAATCGTCCAATGGTTGGAAATATTTTATGCAGGGGTTCAACAATCGGCGCTGTTACTTTAAAGATTGTTTGTGAGAGTGGGTTAAAAAAATCAGCCTGTACTAATTGCAGTAACAACCTCACTAGTAAAACAGTTGCGTAAATATCGACTAATAATCTTATAATATTGATCAAACCAACGCTCATATTCTTATCCTTTAATGTTCAAGCTAGTTATGCTGAAAAGTCCTTGGACATCTGTTCAGCTTGGGCCACTGCACTGTTCATTGCTTTGCGAAAAATAGCATCCAAATTATCGTCTTGAAAGGAACTTAATGCCCGCTCAGTTGTGCCTCCAGGAGAGGTCACTTGCTTTCGCAGTTGCGCTGGGCTCAGGTCAGAATTTTTTGCCATTTGTGCGGCGCCCAATGCAGTTTGAGACGCTAGTTGTCGTGCGACATCTTTCGGTAAGCCTAATTCTTGCCCAACCAATTGCATAATTTCAAGAATACGAAAGAAGTAAGCGGGTCCACTGCCCGATACGGCGATAACAGCATTAATTTGTGCTTCTGTATCGACCCAACAGCAGTAACCTACGGCTTCAAACATTGCTCTGACGATTTTTTGTTGAGAGGCATTAGTTTTCTGATTGGCATACAGACCCGTTGCGCCAGCACGAACTAATGAAGGGGTATTTGGCATCGCTCTAACAATAGCGGTTGAATCACCCAACCAGGCATGCATGGATTCAATAGAAATCCCTGCGGCTACCGAAACAACTACCGCTTTGGTGGGTATGGCGGTTGCTAGTTCTAGCACGACGCTCTGCATGATCTTTGGCTTTACCGCCAGTACAACGACATCTGCATCAGCCACTGCGCTGCGATTATTATCCGTTACTAGGACACCAAAATCAGCTTTCAATCGCTCGCGACTAACTTGCGTAGGCACGCTAACCAGAATATCTGTAGGCTCAAATCCTTCAGCAACCATGCCGCCGATAATACAGGATGCCATGTTGCCTCCACCAATAAAAACGATTGAACTCATTACCTTACCTACTGTTATTTAGTATCTCGTGGACCAAAAATATCAGTCCCCACCCTTACGATCGTTGCCTGCTCAAGAATTGCCGCTTCAAGATCTGAGGACATCCCCATGGAAAGGGTATCCAGTTTTTCAGAATTGTCCAGCGATCGATTAATACGATTTTTTAGTTCCCGTAATTTAGCAAAAGGAATCCGCTGAGCGTCAATGCTTGCCTGCGCGGCAGGAATAGCCATTAGGCCGCGTAATTTGAGATTTGGTAGCACCAATATTTCAAGTGCGGCGGCTACTGCCTGTTCAACACTAAACCCTGATTTTGTAGGTTCATTGTCGATGTTAATTTGCATACAAATATTCAGTGGCCCCATCGCCAGAGGTCGTTGGTCACTTAGTCGTTTAGCAATCTTTACGCGATCAACACTATGTACCCAAGCAAAATTTTCGGAAATTTGACGGGTCTTATTTGATTGAATGGGACCGATGAAGTGCCAGTCTAGTTCTAGAGGTTGGAGGTCAGCCATTTTCTCCAGTGCTTCTTGTAGATAATTTTCACCAAAGCTCTTTATGCCAGACTCAGCAGCCTGCTGAACGTGCGCAGCACTGCGAGTTTTGCTGACAGCGAGTAAGGTAATAGCTTTTCTGTTGCGCTCAGCCGTGGTCGTAACGGCACCTAATCGAGACTCGACGGCAGCCACTTTTATGTGTAAATCATGCATTTAAAAGAGCCATATATTTAGTGGAACCTGTTAGTTTAAACCTTAGACGCTAAATAGAGCGGCCGAGAGATGGATCATCTAGCCAACTTTGCAGTATCAGTGCCGCGGCAATATGGTCAATTTTAGTCAGATTATCAGATCGACCACGCTGGCCATGGGCCTGTTCGCGGACTAAAGATTTTGCTTCCTGACTTGTTAGTCGTTCATCGACCATTTTCACTGGGATACCAAAGCGGCCCTCTAAACGTCGAGCGAATTTTCTCGCACGGGCACTAAGCTCGCTTTCACTTCCATCCATATTTAGCGGCAAACCCACTAAGACTAAACTGGGCTTCCATTGATCTAGTAAGACGCCAATTGATGGCCATTGAGGAATACCTTCTTGAGCTTTAACGATACTGAGGCCTTTGGCCGTATTGGTTAATGTCTGACCATAGGCTACGCCAATTTGTTTCAGCCCAAAATCAAATGCCAATGCTGACATTGGCGCAGTTGATTCAGGCATGACCCATTACCGATGACAGCATACTAAGATCTAGACCTATAGAAGAGGCCGCCGCCTCAGCCCGCTTATGGCAATCGACATTAAAAATAATAGCCGAATTAGCGGGAATTGTTAGCCAACTATTCGTGGTTAACTCCTGCTCCAACTGTCCTGCCTCCCACGATGAATAGCCCAGAGTGACAAGCGCATGTTCTGGGCCTGTGCCCACTGCAAGATCACTGAGAATATCTTTGGAGGCCGTCAAACTTATGTCATCGGAGATGGATACGGTAGACTCCCATTTTTGAGTGGAGGTTCGGTGAAGTATGAATCCTCTATCGCGAGCAACGGGTCCACCATCAAAAATCAACCCATTACCGTACTCGTCTGTGTAGTCTAGGTCTAATTGCTTGAAAATAGCCTTTACTGGAATGTCCAACTGCTGGTTAATGATTAAACCCATGGCACCGTCAGTGCTGTGCTCACAAATATACACAACGGATTGAGAAAAATTGGGATCATCCAACCCGGGCATGGCGAGCAGAAAGTGATTTTTGAGGCTAGTCACCGTTTTTTTCTGATTCTTCATTTGTTTAATATGACTCACTATGTGTCTAAACTCAAATATTCAAATTTAACTCAACAATTACTGCTCACGGGTTAGCCGAATATTTACGATTTGGCGACGAGTCTGTTCTCAATAGCGCACATAAGTTGGTCGCCTATGTCAGTATTTTTGGCATTATCAATTTCACGTACGCACGTAGGACTCGTTACATTAATCTCTGTTAAGTAATCACCAATTACGTCTAAACCAACGAATAACAACCCTTTTTCTATCAACGCGGGTGCAACTTGTTGGGCAATCCAAAGATCTCGTTCGCTCAGTGGCTGAACAACGCCACGGCCACCTGCCGCTAGGTTGCCCCTAAATTCTCCTGCGGCGGGAATTCTTGCCACGCAGTAGGGAACAACGTCTCCATCTATGACCAATATTCGTTTGTCGCCACTAAGAATCTCAGGTAAATACTTTTGAGCCATAATGGTATTTTGACCATAGTTGGTCAGTGTTTCGATAATCACATTAAGGTTTTGGTCACCTTCTTTCACACGAAAAATGGATGTACCTCCCATTCCATCAAGAGGCTTATAGACAACCTCTTGGTGTTCCGCTAAAAATTGTTTTAACAGACCTTCGTCACGACTGACAAGCAGTGGTGGCGTGCATTGTGGAAACTCTGTGGCGAACACTTTTTCATTACAGTCACGCAAGCTCTGAGGTTTATTAACAACCAGTGTTCCAAGGCGTTCTGCAGCCTCTAGAATATAGGTTGAATAGATAAACTCACTATCAAAGGGTGGATCTTTGCGCATCAAAATCACATCTAGATCACCCAGAGATTTAAGCGTAGCCTCACCCAACTCATACCAGCAGTTTTCGTCGGCATGGACGCGCAGCGGTGACATTTTTCCTCGCGGCCCTTCACTGTCTATAAAGAGACTACTTTGCGTCATATAAAATAGCTCATACCCATGATTTTGCGCAGCCAGCAATAATGCCAATGTAGTGTCTTTGTGATAAGACAAAGATTCTATGGGGTCCATCACAACACCGAGAAATTTATTCATTTTTTTTCAAAACCTCTGCTACATTTAAGCTTGCAGTAAAAGATAACACTAAAATTGGAAAAGGCATTAATGAAAGCCCATTCATTAAAAAGGGTACAAAAAGATTCCTCCTCTCATTGTATAGGATCTACAAAGGCAGGCAGTCGATAATTTATCAATGTTGTGTATACCAAAGAGTAAAGGAACTACTTAAATGGATATTACCCACTTACTTGCCCTCAGTATAAAAGAAGGCGCGTCAGATTTACATCTATCAGCAGGGCTTCCGCCTATTTTAAGAATTGATGGTGACTTGGTTCGTATGGATTTACCTGTATTAAGACCTAAACAGGTAGATGAACTTGTTAATGAGGTTCTTAATGAGACTCAGATTAAGGCACTAAAAGATGGAATAGAGATCGATTTCTCATTTGAAATTCCAGATGTTGCTCGATTTAGGGCTAATATATTTAATCAGAACCGTGGCGAAGCCGCGGTTTTCCGCGCTATCCCCTCATCGATTCCAACATTAAATGAACTAGGATTAGGAGAGATATTTAAAAAGCTCGCTTTATTACCCCGTGGCTTGGTACTCATCACTGGCCCTACCGGGTCCGGCAAGTCTTCAACTCAAGCAGCGATGGTTGATTACATCAACAAAAATCGAGGCTACCATATCTTAACGATTGAGGACCCCATAGAGTTTGTGCATGAAAGCAAGAAATGTTTGATTAATCAGCGAGAAGTGGGCCGTGATACACAAAGTTTCAGTCAAGCTTTACGCTCAGCACTTCGCGAGGACCCTGATGTAGTCGTGGTCGGAGAAATGCGTGATTTGGAAACTATTCGTTTGGCCATGACCGCAGCAGAAACAGGCCACTTAGTCTTCGCGACACTTCACACCACTTCTGCGGCTCTGACAATAAATCGTATTATTGACGTATTTCCCGCGGAAGAAAAAGACATGATACGCTCGATGTTATCAGACTCATTACAGGCAGTTGTCACTCAAACTCTACTTAAAAAAGTCGGTGGCGGACGCATTGCTGCCCATGAAATTATGATTGGAATCCCAGCAGTTCGAAATCTAATTAGGGAAGATAAAGTGGCGCAAATATATTCCGTCATACAAACCAGTAGCTCATTGGAGATGAAAACATTGGATCAAAGTTTGAGTACCCTTGTTGATGAGGGACTTATTACCCTGGAGGTTGCTCGTGAGAAAGCAGTTTCACCAAAGCATATTAGTAAAGAGGAGCGCAATAATTACTCTTTGCCGTATTTTCCTGAGTTTCCAAAATAGAATTAATCTCACCAGCGATGCCATTATGAATGCTGTATAGAAATACTCAAGCAATTGTTTTTATTAACTATTCAGGGCATCTGTAGCCAGATTAAAGCCTCTAAAGTCCTACAAGATCACATAAAATCCCTACAAAACTCCTACATTGAAAGGAAGGGGGGGTAGTAATCTGAGAAACGGGGCGGTCAACCTTTTCCCGCGATAGAGCGCACTAGGCTGGGCGTTTTTCTCGGCTATGGAGCACATCTCATTATCCACAGTTGGTGCACTTTACCGAGCTTAGTAATTTATTATGGCATAATATATGCTATAATAATTTTACAACTATACTTAGTCACCTGTACCGATGAGAATTGCCATGAACGTAGAAAATAATCTAATGCCTAGTGAAGCGCAAATCAAGTGCGTTATGGAGGGAGAAAAAGATAAACCAATTCATATGGTAAACCTGCTTAAGTTCAGAGATAAAGCAGAATATGAAGATGGTCGTGAAACAGATATGACAGGTCGGCAAGCCTACGCTATCTATAGTGCTGAGGTTAAGGGGCATATAGAAAGAGTGGGTGGGGAAGTACTCTTTGAGGGTGAAGTAAACGGTTTGATGGTGGGAAAGGTGGAGGATCTTTGGGACATGATCGCTATCGTCAGGTACCCCAAAATGAAAGCAATGATGAAAATGACGAGTGATCCTGCCTACGAGGAAAGCGCGATACACCGAATCGCCGGTCTGGAAGGGCAGCTCAATATTGAAACTAAAGTCTCCTAGCGACCGCGTCATCGCGATCTCCTAACGCGAGACGACGCGACTCAGTCCTGCTGGTATTTCGTCCATGTAGGAACGTCGGCCACGATCGGCGCATAGAACGGCAACGCATAGATGCGCTCTAAGTAGGCTGCATATGCGGGCCAGCATGTCGCGTCGACGTTCACGCCTGCGAGGTTCAGGTTGACGAAGCTGGTGGTCAGTGCGATGTCCGCGAGTGAGAACATTCCGCCTACCATGTATTCGTCGTCTCCAAGGCACTTGGTCGCGTAGTCGAGTGCCCTTGGTAGGGCCTTTTCGAGTATGCGGTCGACTAGTTTGGCGTCTGTATCGAGATTCAGACCTTGGGCTTCACAACGCGCTCGAAGAAGACGCCGGCCGTCACATAGTTGAGGTTCGAGCCTCCGTACTCCTGGAACCACAGCGCTCTGGCACGTGGCTGCGGGTCAGCGGGCAGAAGGGGGCGTCGGGTAGCGCTGCGCAATGTAGCTCAAGATCACCGACGAGTCGGGTAGTACAAAGTCGCCTTCCTTCCAGACAGGTATCTTCGACAGGGGGCTGAGCTCCCGAAATTCCGACGGAGCGCCGAACGGCGTTTGCTCCACGTCTTCGAACTCTACGCCCTTGTAGGCGAGTGCCACCCGGACCTTGCGGACATAGGGCGAGACAGTGCCGCCGTACACGAGTGGCTTTTGCGTGTTCTGGTTCATTGATGTCTCCGAATTGTTCAGATCGACTGACAGCGGGTGAATTCCGGGTCTGCGCCCTACGAGAGCATGTTGCCGGGCTTGCGATACGATTTATTCAAGAATTTGCTCGCGAGGGAATTCCTCCCAGCCTCAAAATTCCGGTATCCGTCATCATTTTTTCAATGCTGAAAATCCAGCGCCCACACATAATCACTAGTAGAAGCCCCATTAAGCCTAGGGCAGCTTTTAGAATGTTAAGCATAGCTTATGTGCAAAATATTTTTAAAGAATTAAAGTAATGCAGTATTTACCCGCGAAAAACTCGATCCAAATACCATTGGTCGAGCGGCTATGGGAAATATGTTGCGGCACCGTGCCTGGACGGGCTTAACCGTCAAACACCGAGTTGAGCATGCTCGTTACTACCTTCGCCGCCTGCTTTTTGCCCAAACCCTGATGACGGCGCAGACGATTCCACATCTCGAACGAGACGATAGCATTTGCCGATTCACGCGCGGTGCGGTCAAATCCTTTCAATTCGGGTAGCCACTCGTCCAGTTCCCTGCGCAGATTACTTTGGTGGCGCGCATAGTTCTTGCGTAGTGCTTTGGAATTCCAAAACTGAGCGTGAGCTGATAGAACAATGTTTTCAGTAAACTCCCAAATGAAGATCCGAAACTCGATCAGGCGGTTTATGCGCTCTGACAGGGGAGCCTCAGGCTCAAACAACTGGCTTCCCCTCGGATACTCCTTCTCGATCGCCTCCTGAAGCATTTGATCAAAGGCGACATGCAGGTTTTCCATATCATCAAAGTGGCGGAAGACCGAACGGATAGCGACGCCGGCCCGCGCTGCTATCTGCTGCGCACTAGGAATGAGGTTGCCTTCTTTAACCATCGTCATGGTTGTTTTGAGGATACCAAGCTTCATGCGTTCACCGCGTGCTATACGGCCGTCTTTCTCTACTGCTTGTTCTGATTTAGGCAAAGAGTGATCCCTGATTAAGTATCCGAATTATTATAATGGCAGGCTCTAGGCCAAAATTCCAGAGATCTTGCAAAGTGTCTATTGCGCGCCGAGCATTCAGGCAGCTGTGGTCCGCGCAATTTCGGTGTCTGCAACAACAGAAACCAGTCGATCTGTGATGATCTGCTCTGCATCGCTCACTATTGTCTGTACCAACTCCTGGCAGGTGGGAATGTCATTAATCAGACCACCGCACATCCCTACTGTTACCATCCCTGCGTCGATGTCGCCGGTTTGCCATGCCTTGTCCTGATTGCCTCCGGATACCAGAGAATGTACCTCGGCAAACTCGCCTCCCCGTGCCTCGATTTCCGCTACCTGGTCTGCGATAGAATTGCGATATACCCGAGCGGTGTTGCGATAGCTCCGGAAAATCAGGCGGGTCTGGTTTTCATCCATATCCACAAACTTTTGTTTGATCGCCTCATGAATTGGCGCTTCCTTCGTCACCAGAAACCGGGAGCCCATATTGATACCTTCACAACCCAGCGCGAGTGCGGCAACAAGGCCGCGGCCATCGGCGATGCCACCTGAGGCGACAACTGGAATCTTCAGCGCCTGGGTGGCAGCCGGAAACAGCACCAGGCCACCCACATCTTGCTCTCCCGGGTGGCCGGCACACTCGAAACCGTCGATACTGACCACATCTACGCCAATACGCTCGGCGGAAAGCGCGTGGCGCACGGTGACACATTTGTGAATCACCTTGATACCCGCCGCCTTTAACTTATCCATAAACGGCTCGGGACTACGCCCCGCCGTTTCCAGGATCTTGACACCGCTGTTGATGATTACGTCGAGTATATCGTCATAATCGATTTTCGTGGCTACAACGCCGACGGTAAGGTTTACGGCAAATGGTTTATCAGTCAACGAAGCGCAGCGCGCGATTTCGGCTTCGAGGCCCTCGAGTGTCGGTTGGGAAAGGGCCGTCATAACGCCCAGGGCGCCTGCATTCGATACCGCCGCCGCGAGGTCTGCAGTGCCGACCCGCATCATTCCACCGCAAATAATAGGGGTTTCAATACTCAACAATTCGGTTAACCTGGTTCTCATGCGCGGCTCCTAGTGTGTGAAATAAAAATGAAAGCATACTTAAATAGCAGTACCAGTGTCAATATAATTCAGGCGCCTCCGGTCTGGCGTAGCTAGATACCTATTGGGGCTGCATCATGCGCACTGGATTCTCCGCTTAATATGGCGTAGCCTATGCTAAAACAATGCGCCTTCAAACAATGCCCGAATACAGACCTGGCAGCTACGGCATGGTCCAGGTCGTCAGAAGATTCGCTCAGTGGCACTTAGATCGGCTAATAATGGAGATAATCATGTCAGATTCCAGTTTGATCCCGTTCAACTTTGAGATGTCGTGCAGTCATAGCCGCTCTTTGGTAGGCGGCGGAAGATGAGTGAGCGCATAGCCGAAGGCTACGACATTTCGGCGGTAGAGCAGTGGGTTGCGGACAATGTACCCGAGCTTACCCCGCCCTTTGAGTGGGAGCGCCTGGAGGGTGGTCACTCCAACCTGACCTACCGGCTCAAGGATCAGGCCGGTAAGTCGGCAGTTATTCGCCGCCCGCCGAAGGGCGAGTTGTTACCCAAAGCTCACGATATGAGCCGGGAGTGGGCATTGATTTCGTCGCTAGGCGCCACTGGCTTTCCGGTACCCGCAGCCTACGGCTTTTGCGAGAGTAGGGAGGTAACCGGCGCTTGGTTCTATGTCATGGGTCATGTCGAAGGTCGTCCTTTGCATAATGCACAGCAAACGTTGGATTGGGTGCCGGAGGATCGACGTGTCACGCTGGCACATTCCCTTATCGACACACTTGCTGACCTGCACGTATTAGATCCGGATAAAATTGGTCTGGGCGAGTTGGGTAAAAAGGAAGGCTATGTGGCGCGCCAGTTGAAGACCTGGCATCGCTCCTGGATGGCATCGATAGAGCCTGCGCAGTTCGATGATGTGCGAGCTCATGAGCTACACCAGTACTTTGTCGATCATATGCCGGAGCAGGGCACGGCGCGCGTAGTGCACGGTGACTACGGATTCCACAATTGCCTGATCAACGCACAGCCCACTGTTGCGGCCGTGGTGGACTGGGAGCTGGCCAGTCTCGGTGACCCATTGGCGGACCTGGGTTACACCTTGAATATGTTTTCGGAAAACCAGGACGATATCGATGCCAACCCTGAAATGTCTACCTCGCTTCCCGGATTCCCGCCCCGAAGCACTCTGGCAGCTCGCTATGCTGAACGTACCGGGCGCGATCTGGATAAACTGGATTATTATCGGGGGTTCAATTACTGGAAAAGAGCGGTAATTCTCCACGGCGTGTACGCTCGCTATATGGCGGGGCAAAAAAGCTCGGAAGGCGTCGACCTGGATGGATTGCTACAGGTTATTCACACAGCGCTAAGTTTGGCGCAACAGGCTGTTGAGAGGATGGAGCGCTAAATGAGAGCGAAGCTAAAAACCTGGGTAATTCGCCTGCTTCTAGGATTATTGATCTTGCTGGCCCTGGCTTATCTGGTCCGCAGCAGCCTGCTGCCCGCACGTACGGCAGGCCTGTTTCTGGACTACGCCGAAGGGGCGGATTGGATTCCGGCGCCGCAGAACCCGCTTTTCGAAGACGGCAACATCGAATTTGCCGGTTATGATCCGGTGCAAATAGCTGGCGTAGATATGGGAGGATGGGATGAAGTGGTGCTCGTAAGCTTCTCCAGCGATGATCGCTATCAGGATTTCCTGAAGCGCATCGACGCGCATCAGGGCTTGTCTCGATACCATCTTTCGCTATTTGTTCCTGGGTATGAGCAGAGTATGTTCGCCAATTGGATGCTGCGGCGGAATCGAGAAAACGAGAGCGTCAACGTTGACGATAGGGCTACGATCGAAGAAGCCATTCCCGACAACCCCTATTATGCAGATCGTTGGAAAGAAATTTTTGCCGGTACTTACCGTGGCGAAATAGTCTTGCTTAACTTTATGGCCCTGAAGAAAAATTTGGATGACACTGCAGGTGGAGAAGCCGCAGAGGTACTCGAAAAGCAATACAGCGAAACAGCGATGCAGGTTCTTGGCAGAATGGGGGCAGAAATTGCCGCTGTGGGCGATGTAGAAAAGGTTGTGCTGGGGCCAGAGCAGCGCCAGCACGACAAATACGGGTTTGGCCACTACCCTTCAGTCGATGCCTTCGAGGTCGTATTTACCGCGCGCGCTCGACTTGCTGGCGTTCCCTTTCGGGACAAGGCGATGGACGCGGAGCGTTCCGCGGGGTATTGGGTTAAACCGTATGATCCATTCAAGCTGGCAGTACAAAACCCCTGAGGCCGACTGCCGGGGGTGTGCGCCATGTGAGTACCGCGGGGATAGCGCACGTGACCGCGCAAGTGTCGAAAACCAACCCCGTTCGAAAGAGAACCAGTTTATGAAGGATATTGATCGTATTCGAATCCTGGGTGACACCGGATCCCCCTATACCAAAAAAATGCTGGCTGTTATGCGTTACCGGCGGATTCCCTACAGTTTGACCTGGGGAGACCCAGGTCCAGTACTCGACGCCATGGGCATGGCCAGGCCCAAACCGTTGCTTCAGCCAGTCTTGGTGATGCCGCAGCTGGATGGAGGCGACAGCGCGCGTTGTGACTCCACACCGATTATCCGCGATCTCGAAGACATCTACACAGGTCGCTCGGTACTGCCAGCCGACCCGGCCACAGCCTTTCTGGATTACCTGATCGAAGACTTTGGCGACGAGTGGTGTACAAAGTATATGTTTCACTACCGCTGGCACCCCGCAGAGAGCGCTGATAATGCCGGTACTCGATTGCCGCTGGGCCACAATATTTGCCTAGATACCCAGGAGCACCAGCGCGCAAAAGAAGATTTTGCCAAGCGTCAGATAGACCGCCTGTACGTTGTGGGCTCCAATAAAAAGACCGCCCCTGTTATTGACCGAAGTTATCGGCGGTTTCTTGCGATAATGGAGGCCCATCTCGCCAAGCAGCCTTTTATTTTGGGTAATCGGCCGGGTGCGGGGGATTTCGCTGTTTACGGGCAACTGAGCCAGTTGGTGGGCTTTGATCCGACGCCGCGAGCTATCGCCCATGAGGTTTCGCCGCGCACGGTGGAATGGGTCGATTTGATGGAGGATCAAAGTGGTCTAGAAGCCGACGAGGGCGCATGGAACGACATGAGTGACCTACCGGATACGTTGCGTGAATTGTTTAAGGAAATTGGCCGTGTTTATGTGCCCGCGATGCTACGCAATGCTGCAGCAGTAGCCGCGGGCGAGAGCGAGTGGGAAACAGAAATTGATGGTATAGCCTGGACCCAGAAGACTTTCTCGTATCAAGCGAAGTGCCTGCGCTGGATTAACGAACAATACACAGCTTTGGATGCCGACAGCGGCAGCACAGTGGATGCCGCATTGAAAGGTACCGGCTGTGAAAGGCTAGTTGCTAACTGACGAAAAGAACCAAGGCACGCACCGCCTCTGAAAGCAGTGAAAGTATCAACGAACTGAATGCCCGTCGTATGACTTAGTAATGGGTTATAAGGTAGTCACATTAAGAGGAACTAGATGAACAATCTCAAACAAAAGGTCGCCGTTGTCACAGGCGCGGGCTCCGGCATAGGTCGTGCTACGGCGTTAGCATTGGCGCATGAAGGCTGCCAGCTGGCAATATCGGACATTAGTGCGTCGAACCTCGAGGAGACACGGCTTGCTATTGAAGCGATCGGCGCGAAAGTACAGGCCAAATTACTGGATGTTACAGATAGAGAGGCTTTCGAGAACTACGCCAGTGAAGTCGCTGACAACTTCGGTACAGTAAATATCGTTATAAATAATGCCGGCGTGATGGTTCGTGGCAGCCTGCAAAATACCAGTATTGAAGATTTTGAATGGATAATGTCCATCAATTTTTGGGGTATGGTGTATGGCAGTATGGCTTTTCTGCCCTATCTCAAGCAGTCAGGCGAAGGGCGTATCTGCAATGTCTCCAGTATGTTTGGCATGATGGCGCCTGCCAATACGGGGTCGTATGCGGCGAGCAAATTTGCTATCAGAGCGTTCAGTGAAGCCCTGCGTACGGAGTTGGATGTAGAGGGGTGTGGCGTCAGCGTTACTTCAATTCATCCAGGCATGATTAAAACCGCGATCTTACGCGATGCAAGAGTAGACCCATCGATACACGAACAGACAGGCATGAATCAAGAAGACGCCCACGCTGAATTTACTAAGCAGGCGTTTAACACGCCAGAAAAGGTCGCAAATGCGATCATCAAGGGCATAAAGAAAAACAAGATGCGTGTTCTGGTTGGGTTTGATGCCTACCTGGTGGACTGGGCAACGCGCCTGGCTCCCGTGTTATTCCGCAAGCTGGCGACCAGAATATTAAAAATGGATAAAGCCAAAAGGCAGAAAGCGGCGGGAGCGTCTGCATGAATCACAAAGTCGAAGACGATTCTCTGCGCCATCTGTTATGGGTTTATCTATGAACACGGAAGAGTCTCCCGAGAAAAATCTGGATATTGTTGTCTTTGGGGCCACTAGCTTTGTCGGGAAATTGGTGTGTCAGTACCTCTTCGCACAATATGGCGTGGATGGGGAGGGTGGTGCTCGCACCGAGGAACGGGTGAAATGGGGTATAGGCGGTCGTTCAGAGCCCAAACTAAACGAACTGAAAAAATCATTAGGGGAAGGTGCTGAGCTTCTGCCGGTGGTTGTCGCCGATGCAGAGTCAGAGGCAGATCTGCACAGCTTGTGTGCACGCAGCCGCGTCATTATTTCAACGGTGGGCCCCTATGCACTATACGGCTCTCCTCTGGTGAAAGTGTGTGTCGAGACCGGCACGGATTATTGCGATTTGACCGGGGAGCCGCAGTGGATTTGCGAGATGATCAGACGATACGAAAGCGCGGCTAAAGACAGCGGTGCCCGTATCGTCCATAGCTGTGGTTTTGATTCTATACCCTCCGATATGGGTACCTGGTTTCTGCAACAGCATTCTGAAAGTGAATACGGTGAAACCTGTTCGGACGTCCGCATGCGCGTTCAGACTTTGAAGGGTGGCATGTCGGGTGGAACAGTAGCCAGTCTGCTCAACCTTTGGAAGGAGGAGGCAACAGATCCTGAACTGCAGAAAATCATGGCAGACTCCTATTCAAGTTGCCCTGCAGATACAGCCAGGAACAGTGGGCAGAGAAGTATCAAGCGAGCAGAGAAAGATACGGATACGCAGGGGTGGGTCGGCCCTTTTCCTATGGCGCCGATTAATGAAAGGATGGTGTTGCGCTCCAATGCGATTGCACCCTACCACGAAAATTTTTGTTATAACGAAGCAATAGTAACCGGTAGCGGATTTGCCGGTGCATTCGGAGCGAAAGCACTCGCTGCGACGGGGCCTATAGGCAAGTTTGCCCTGCGCTTTCCATCGCTTATACGGTTGCTGGAAAATCAGGTGCTGCCCAAGCCAGGAGAGGGACCTTCCGCGAAAGAGCAAGCCGATGGCTCGTTTGAATTACGGTTTTTCGGGACAACCAGTGGCGGTAAAAAAGTGGCGGTCAAGGTAAGCGGTGAAGGTGATCCGGGATATGCCAGTACAGCAAAAATGTTGAGTCAGGCTGCTGTCTGTCTTGCTCTGGATGTTTCCAAAGCTGAAAAGGCAGGCGGCTTCTGGACCACCGCCACTGTGTTTGATGGGCGATTAGTAGAGCGCCTTGAAAAATATGCCGAGATGAAATTCGAGACGCTATAAAGCCCTGGGCGGTATTAGCCGCCCTTTACAATCACCAGCTCTTGCCCTTGCTTTTCCGCCCGCCAGCTGGCCTTGAAATGACAGACCTCCAGCAGGCCTGATAATTCCAGCAAGCGTTCTGCCTCGGACAAATACTGTTTATCCAATTGTAGGTAGAAATCCCGCAAACGTTGGCACCGCCAGGCTGAATATTCGGGTACCGCCGAACCGATGCCAATGATTTCCCCATCGTGCCGATCGCGTAAGCTCAGATCTGCCTGTTGCACCAGGTTTAACGCGCGCTCGCCATACCACTCGCCGAAGCCGGCAAGAACATGCTCCATTGTTGGGGTGAGATACAGGGCGCCTCGATCCGATTCCCCTGCGGCCGCCAATAGGTGCTCTGTCCAGAGAGACAGGCTTATACATTCCCAATGCATATAGTCACTCAGTTCACCGGGGTCGCGATAAAGATGCCCGTACATGGCGTTCAGCAATCCGAGATCTGCCAGGGAGGGTCGATCGCCGAGTAGGAAGGGGGTCGTTGTAAGATGCGTATCGAGCCGGAACAGAATGTCTCGTGTGGCGCTCACATGCCATTGTGGGTCATAGTCGGTACCGGCCAGCGCGGCAAATCGCTTGCGAATAGACGCGCCGATGCGAGCGCCATTGTCTATGCCACGCTGGCGTAACTCGGCGTCCTTCACGCGTTCGCTGGCAACCTGGCTGAACAGCTGCTTGGCCCACTCGGCGTTTCGGTCATGGCACCAGCGGGTCGTCATTGCGCCTTCCAGAATGAAGCAGTCCGCTACCATTTCAGTGATCAGCGCGACCAGGTGTAGCAGCGGGTCCGCAGGGATGACCGGCCGCACCGGGTGGCGTTTTTCCAGCGCCTCGACAATATCGCAGCCATCGCGCAGTACCGATCCGTCGGGGCACATGACCACTGGGTATATATGCGCTCCGGTGAGCTGTTTGGCGCGCATAATGGATTCAATATTGGCGGTCACTTCAACATAGGGCAGGCGTTTGTATTGTAGGCAGGCGCGCACCTTTGCTGAGAAGTACGAGTTTTTTGAGCCAATCAGCTCGTACTCATCCGGGTATATCACCAATTCGGGTTGCCGCGCTGAGTTGGCGTTATCCTGATTAGACATGGCGGATAGTTCCTGTGTTATTGATTGCCGGAGGTCTACTTAAGCTCAAGTACGCTGTCGCGAACTGGACGCACCCGTAAGTTAAAGAAATCCAGGTAATAGTTTTGGTAGATACGCCAGAGCGAGGAATCGCCTTGCTTGGGAAATGCATCCATACCACGTGTGACGTAGCCCGACGATAGGTCGAGATAGGGTGACGCCTGCATGCCGTTTTCATCTGCTCTTGGTGTCGCTATTCGCTTCCCGGAACGATGCATGTGATTGCGGAGCCGGCACACATACTTACTGATCAGATCTGCCTTTAGCGTCCAGGAAGAATTGACATAGCCAAATACCTGGCCCAGGTTGGGCAAGTCTGACAGCATGACGCCTCGATAAACGAAGTGGGATGACAGGTCGATGTCCCGACCATCAACGGTCACTGAGGCGCCACCGAGATACTTCATGTTCAGTCCTGTTGCGAGCACGATGATATCCGCCTCCAGCGCGTCCCCGGATTCCAACTGAATGCCCGTTTCAGTAAAGCTGGCAATCTGGTCGGTCACGACTTCAGCGCGTTGTGCACGGATGGCATTGAACAGGTCGTTTTCGGGAACGGCGCAAATGCGTTGGTCCCACGGGTTGTATCTGGGCGTAAAATGTTTTTCGATATCGTATTCCGCGCCCAACGCATCATGAGCTGCCTGCAACAGTACTTTTCGGACAAACTTGGGGCGCTTGCGTGCCAATTGGTAACCAAACATCTGGGCAGCCATCTGTTTCCAACGGGTAATGCGGAACGCCCAGGTGTTAGGCAAGAACTTGCGCAGTGTTACCGCCCAAGGATCTTCGTTGGGTATCGAGTGAATATATGAGGGCGAGCGCTGCAACATGACCGTATGTTTGGTTTGCTTTGCCAGCTCTGGAACGAGTGTTATTGCTGTGGCGCCACTGCCAATGACAACCACTCGCTTGCCTGCATAATCGAGGTCTTCAGGCCAGTGCTGCGCGTGTATGACCTGGCCTGTGAAACTGTCGCGACCAGGGAAGTCGGGCGTATAGCCGTTTTCATAATCGTAGTAACCGCAGCACATCATCAGAAAGTTGCAGACAAAGTAAACGCTCTCGTTGGTGTCCGTGCGCAATGCCGTAACAGTCCAGCAGGCATCGTCTGATGACCAGCTCGCGCTGACCACCTTGTGCTGAAACCGAATGTGTTTATCCACGCCAGCCTCCGCGGCTGCCTCGCTGATGTAGCTGCGTATTTTGGGGCCATCCCCCAGCGAATTCGGAGCCAACCAGGGTCTGGATCCATAACTGAACGTATACATGTCGCTGTCTGATCGAATGCCGGGGTAACGAAAGAGATCCCAGGTGCCACCGATAGCGCTGCGGCTTTCCAGCAGTGCAAAGCTATCTTGCGGGCATTCGCGCTGCAGATGTCGCGCTAAACCGATACCGGTCAGGCCGGCACCCACAATAAGAACATCGACTCGCTGCGTTTCATTTGTCATTTGGATCGCTCAGTTGGGCCAATAGATATAGTCATCGCCTGGCGTGTAAGGCTGGCCTCCGTGCTTGTCTATCAGCATCGGCCCTTGAATGACTGACGGCCAGAGTGGGTCGACCTGCTCTGCGTTGTGCGCGGCCAGCAGGGCTTCAAGCTCTGCGACCTTTTCGGGGCGTTGTTCGGCCAGGTTTTCTTGCTCTGTGGGGTCCGCAGCGAGATGAAACAGAAATTTCTTTTGCGGCGTGCCCGGTGGCTGCTCGGGTTGGTTGGCGCGAATCAGTTTCCAGTCTTCATGCAGAACCGATTGGTGGTGACCCGAACGCCAGAACAGGGTGCGGTGGGGAGGCTCGCTGCGCTCGCCCAATATAAACGGCAGCAGGTCTACCCCATCAATCTTGCGGTCCGTCGGCAGCGCGGCATTCGCGGCGGCCGCGATTGTTGGCATCAGGTCCATGTGATGCACCGCCTGCTGATAGGTTTTACCAGCGGGTAACCTGGCGGGCCATTTGGCGATAAACGGCACATGCAGTCCGCCCTCGAAGTGAGTCATTTTCCAGCCGCGATAGGGGGCATTGATGTCAGCTTGCTCGATAATGTGGGGGCCGCCGTTGTCGCTGGTGAACAGAATTAGGGTGTTGTCGGTAAGCCCGTTATCAGCCAGAGCCTGCGTAACTCTGGCAACGCTGCGATCGAGTGAACGCAGCATGGCGGCATATACCCGCAGGCCGTGGTCTTCAATATGCGCCAGCGCTTCATAGTCTTCCCGGCTAGCCTGTAGCGGATTGTGCGGACCCCAGTGCGCAAGGTAGAGAAAGAAGGGGCGAGTTCGATTGGCCTCGATGACTGCAACGGCCTCGTCAGTATAGTAGTCGGTCAGGTATTTCGCGGGTGCGAACTCCTCGCTGCCGTTGAAGCGCGCGGAGAATTTTCCGGCGGCCCACACCATCCGGTCAGTGCCATCGCGCGGAAATTTCTGGTTGACCACATCGGGATGGTCTTCGGGCAAATACAAGAGACCGCTGAGTTCAAGGCTGTCGTCGAAACCCTGCTGATTGGGTGCCATATCACCTTCCGACCCGAGGTGCCATTTGCCGATATGCGCCGTGTAGTATCCCCGATCGCGCAGCAGCTCGGCGACGGTGATCTCGCTTCCCGGCATACCCGCCTCGTAGACACCAGGCATCACATCAGCTTTTTCAGCGTCGATGAAGCCCGTTAAGGGACCCGGATTCTGATCCATCATCCATTGGGATATGGTGATACCGATTTTCGGGAAGGGGGTAAACTCGTAACCAAACCGGGTGTTGTAACGGCCTGTCATGGAAATTGCTCGGGAAGGGGCACAGATGGCGTTACCCGCGTAACCGTTGTCAAAACTGACGCCTTGCGCTGCCAACGCATCGATATTGGGGGTCATCAGG
The DNA here is from genome assembly GCA_913062625.1 of uncultured Haliea sp. Taxonomy (GTDB): domain Bacteria; phylum Pseudomonadota; class Gammaproteobacteria; order Pseudomonadales; family Halieaceae; genus Marimicrobium. The sequence continues at coordinate 25,600 of CAJXWP010000033.1, forward strand.
CTGCCGTCGGCGGCACCGCCGTTATAAAGAGAAATATCGTTAAAGCCCATATCGTCTGTCATGATCAGAATGATGTTGGGGGGGCGTTGCTCTGCAGGCAGCGCGGCAGTATCGGGGACAGAAGACCAGTTCACCGGGCGATTCGGCGCCACGGGCGAGCTCAGCGCCGTCAGCTTGGGCATGGCCCAGACCAGGAGGTCGACGCGATTTTGCCAGCTGATTCCAGCGGCGACGGCAACCAGTAGCAATGCGATAAGGACTCGTTTCATGACAGGCCTTCTAGTAATATTATCTAGCATAGATAGTGCCATAATGTGGAGAGGGAGATCAACGGCTCTTTTCACAGTCGTCAATGGATAAAGGGGTGCCGAATTGAAGAACCTCGATGAAAAAGTTGCGGTAGTCACTGGCGCCGGCTCCGGTATCGGCCGGACTATTGCGCTCGCACTGGCGGCAGAAGGCTGCCAGCTGGCGATCTCCAACATTAATGAACAGGAGCTGCAGGCGACGCAGGGTATGTTGGAGGCATTTAATGTCAAGGTTCATGCCCGAAGACTGGATGTAGCCGACCGGCAAGCGTTCTACGAATACGCCGACGAGGTGGCGGAGGCTTTTGGGAAGGTCAATATTGTAATCAATAATGCCGGTGTGACAGTGAACGGTAGCTTGGAAAACACAAGCATTGAAGATTTTGAATGGATAATGAATATTAATTTCTGGGGGACGGTTCATGGCAGCATGGCATTTCTGCCCTACCTGAAGCAATCCGGTTAACGGCATATTTGCAATGTCTCCAGCATGTGCAGTATCGCGGCGTTTGCTACGACCGGAGCCTATAGCTGTCGCAAGTTTGCCATCAGAGCCTTTAGCGAAACGCTTTGCACAGAGTTGAACGTTGAAGAATGCGGCGTTGGGGTGACGTCTATTCAACCGGGTTTGATCAAAACCAACTTGGTGCGCGGGACCGAATAGACAAGTCTATACGTGAAGGACAGGGTATGGATCTTGATGAATATGAAGCCACCTATACAAAGCAAGCCTTTAATACGCCGGAAACTGTTGCAAAAGTGATCGTGAAGGGCATCAAAGGGAACAAGCTATGTGTCCTGGTTGGGCTCGACGCCCATCTGGTGGACTGGGCAACACGTCTATTTCCGGTGTGGTTCCGTAAGCTGACCACCAGCGTGGTGAAAAAAGGGCGGGCGAAGAGGCGAGCTTCAGCGATACAAAAATGAGCGATGAAAACTCGCTAAGCTCGGTTATACCGAAAGACTGGCAGGGCTTTCTTGGTGAGCTCCCCAGTGCAGGGCTTGCGTTTTTTAATCTGTGATGCCAGTATTAAACGGCATATGTAGTGCTAATATATCTCCATCGCTAAGTCCATGTGGATTTATCGTTGCATGTTTTTATACAGGAGGCTCGCGGTTTGGAGGCACTAAGCGATATTGGTTATACGAATTTTCGCGCTGAAATTCGTGCCTTTCTGGAGGAAAGCCTTACAGATGATATGCGCGAAGCAGGACGCTTGAACACCAACCCTTTTCCGGATTTGAAACAAGTTATCGCCTGGCAGAAGGCTCGTCATCGCCGTGGTTGGGCTGCGCCCTCGTGGCCCAGGGAATATGGTGGGCCGGGCTGGGATGAAATTCAGCAGACGATTTTTCGGGAAGAAGCCTGCAAACTAGACGCACCGGGTGAGCACGTGCAGAGTTTGATGATGTGTGGTCCCTGTTTAATAGGGCACGGTTCGCAGGAGCAGAAAGATTACTACCTGCCGAGGATTCTGAGCGCAGAACACGTCTGGTGTCAGGGTTACTCAGAGCCGGAGTCAGGCTCTGACCTGGCATCATTGAAGACAACGGCAGTGCCTGATGGCGACGATTACATTGTTAACGGAGCAAAGATTTGGACCTCTGATGCACATCGGGCGACGCATATGTTTTGCCTGGTGCGAACGTCCAACGAGGGGCGACCCCAGCAGGGCATTACCTTCCTGCTAATCGATATGAAAACACCTGGCATAACAGTCAAACCTATTATCAACCTCGCCGGGGTACACGAGCAAAACACGGTATTCTTTGATGATGTCAGGGTGCCGCAACGCAATCGTGTCGGTGACGAGAACCATGGCTGGACCGTGGCAAAGTATCTGCTTGAGTTTGAACGTGGCACGCAGTGTCTGGCACCCGTCTTGCGAAAACGTCTCGAGAATATCAAAAAAAGCGCTGCCAGCGAGTGCAACGCTTACGGAAGTCGCCTGCTTGACGACCCGGCATTTCGTCGCAAGTGGGCAAAAATGCGGATCGAATTGCACGTTTTGGACAGTTATGAGCAGCAGATAATTGTTATGGTGGCCGCTGGGAACTGCCCGGGAATGTCGGCGCCTGTGGTAAAGAATATGGGTATGGAATTACTGCAGAACTTTGACAAATTGGCTATCGAGGCCGCTGGGCTACACACTTTAGTGTCGCAGCCTGAAGCCCTGGAGCCCGGCAATTCAGTAGCAAGGATCGGTCCAGACTATGCATTGACACCTACACCTCGATACCTGAGCAATCGCGGACTAACGATTGCCAGCGGCACCAGTGAGGTGCAGCGAGGCATCATCGCAAAATCTGTCCTTGGCTTGTAGATTGATACGGAGGTAGCAAAAGTGGATCGCGTGCTTTCCCCTGAGGGGCAGATGCTGAAAGACAGCATCGACAAGTTTCTACGACAACAATACGCATTCGACAAACGGCGTGCCCTGGCCGACTCCGAGCTTGGTTT
>CAJXWP010000034.1 GCA_913062625.1 uncultured Haliea sp.
GCAAGTGCTCCGGTTGTCACCGCCGAGGCCCCTAGCCTGCCTCCCTTGTTCTGACCCCCCCTGCCTCAAAAATGTGACAGGGTGTCAATAGATTCAACGGTGTCAGGCCAATCGGAAAAATTTTCTAAATTACGACTGACATCCTCGGGCAATGCGACTCGCAACAGTAGGTTCTGCGCCTTCACCTCCTCTGCCCAAAAAGCTACCGTATCACCATCAAAAAAGGTGGTGCCGAACGCCAGCTTTCCGGCTGCCAGCTGACGCGCCTTAGAAGCCAAAGTGGTCGCAGCCGAATTATGGCCAACGTTAGTCACGTAAATAGACAGATAGCCATTATGTTCATCCACCAGCTCCAACACTCTGCTCTGCATCGGGAAGTCTATTGTGGATGTCGTCATTAACTCCCAAAAGCCCTCCTCGCCGTTTACCGTTTGAAGCATTTTCGTGTCTCTATGACCATGCCCGGTGAGATGGAGAATGACATTATCCGAGGTCACCAATAAATCTCTTACCCTTTGGGCAGAGACTTCACTTTTATCGTGAAAGTCCTCGAGACGGTGATGGGAGACGACAATAACCAATTCACGCTTGTCAGCAGCACCCAGCAATTCCTCATGCAGCCATGAGAATTGCATTTTCCCCATAGAGCCCAGCGAGGTCACTGCTGCATCGGTCGAGTCCAACACAATCATTTTGATCGGTTTTCCCGCAACAGGATAAACACTGTAATAGGCTTTTTGGGCAGCGATATCATCTAAGCTAAATCCATGACCAGCAGGAGCGCCTCCTGCGTCATGCAGCGTTTGCAATAACTCAGTTTCGCTCAGCGGCAAACGGTCAGGATCGGCTGGCGTAATCACACTGGCATCAAAAACAACCTCGTGGTCTGCTGTATCACCCGCCACATAGCCCCCCCAGACTTTGCTGAAATTGCTTCCAGTAAAAAGGCGGTCGCCCCGTGCTGCGTCTCGCAGTGTGCTATCAATGGCTCCAAAACCGCCAACATGCAACACATCGTGATTGCCGAGCGCAGCGTACCACGGTGATTCAATGCCTATCGCGAGAAACGGGTCATTGTAGTCATTACCGGGGCCGGGAATTGGGTCATCATCGATGCCAGAGTCGGGGTCAATAACACCGCCGTTCAGCGCCGTTATCATCCAGTCGAGTTCATTCTTCTGACTGGTGTCCGTCAGATCACCCACGATAACAGCAAAATCAAAGGGCCGACTACTCGTATCGCTGATGCGTCTTGCGGTGCGAATGGTAGCTTCAAAAACGTGGGGCGTGAGTTGGCCGCCAGGGCGATAAACATTGGCATAACCATCCATTCTTATCGGTGACTCTTCATCAATAATCTGCGGATCTGCCAACACTAAAATATAGGCAAGGCTGGATCGCTGCGTACCCTGCACCAAAAAATCAGGCGCCAACTCTCGATGCTCTATCCAAGGCACGCCCTCTTCCAACCGAGTCCCAAGGCCGTTCTTTGCATACTGAGGATGCTGGTAGACCGTGAAGGTGCCATCGTCCATCATTGCCCGTACCTCAGCCGACGGTTCATTGGGCACCCATACTTGCTGTAGTGACGTATAAGGATTTTCGCTTAGCCCATATTCGGGCACTGACGAGAGCGCAGAGTCAGAATCAGACGAACTGCAACCCGACTGCAGGCTCGCTAGTGCCACTACTATATAGAACAATCGGCCCATGTGAATCACCCCGCAGCTTACGGTACCACGATTAAGCATTACATATTAGAGCGCTAATAGACTCTCTTGCACCGCCGAATGGCGAAAACGCTATCGATCTTTGGCCTGATTATCTAAGTTGGTGATATCGAACGCAGGCACATATAACTGCGGCGCTTTTCCCCCATCGACGGGCAATACTGCGCCGGTAATAAACGAGGCGTCGTCGGACGCTAGGAAGCAGATCGCGTGGGCCACCTCTTCAGAGGTAGCAGCTCGCAGCATCGGGATCGCGTCAGTAATTATTTTCTTCACCGCCTCATTTTTCATAGTGGCCGCATTGAGCCCCGGCGTCTCAACGGCGCCGGGGGCAACCACATTAATGCGCACGTTGTGGGGTGCCGCCTCCATAGCGGCACATAAGCTAAATTGATTAAGTGCCGCCTTGGCCGCGCCATAACCACCCGAAGCGATCCCTGCCCGAAGGCTACTCACCGAGGAGATATTGACGATCGAGCCACTGCCCTGAGGAATCATAATCCTCAATGCGGCCTGCACACCGATAAAGACACTATCAACGCCAATGCCGAAATTCGATCGCCACTGATCGAGGGTCTGATCGACGACCATGCCACCTATAACGGATGGCGCATTGTTAACCAGTACATCCAGCCGGCCAAACTGTTGTGCCGTCTCATTAATGAGTCTGGCGAAAGCCTCTGTATCACCCACATCCAATTCATAGCCAGTGAAGCTGCCATTCAGTTTTTTCGCGGCTTCTTCCAACTCGTCCAATTTGGGCTTACGGCGGGCGCAAGTCACGACATGAGCACCCTCCTCTACCAGCTGCAGCACTGTGCTCCTACCGATTCCCATGCTGCCGCCCGTGACAATAGCGACCTTTCCTTCAAAGCGTGATCTAATCATGTGGTTGTCCTATGGCCTTTATTTTTCCCCTGGAAGTACCAGCATGGCGCTTCCCGATATATGCATGCCAAGACTATTTTTTCCAGTGAATGCAACCGTCACCGAACACGCCGAGGGTTGTGCCGTGACGGCAACGACCTCCCCCGCCATTATCATGACATCCCCTGGAAGGTTTGGCGCCCTCAAATCAAATTGAAGCTTTTTCAAGCGACTATTCGCACCGGCCCAGTCGCCGAGATAGCGTGCAGACAGTCCACTGGTCGTCAGGATATTCATGAAAATATCCGGCATTCCCGCAGCCCGCGCTGCGCACGCATTATGATGCACGGGAGTAAAATCTTGTGTTGCTAGCGCACCACCCACGACGAGCCTGTGGGTAATGGGGATTACAACTTCCGGTAATCGATCGCCTGCGTGAAGTGCAGATATTTCAATATCGGTATAGTCATTCTGCTCACTGGCTTGCCCTTTGACCGGGGGTAACCCTACGCTCAGCGGCTCATTGTGGCGCTGTATCTCCGCTTCAAACTTTGCCTCAACTGGCTGATACTGGAAGTAAGTGATCCGCGCGTCTGCGAACGATTTCTCGTCAAACGTTAGATACTCCACCCGCTCGGTAATAAAAAATCCTTCGCCAAGTGCCGTCGACTTTTTATCGCTGATGTTAACAATAGTCGTGTAATGCTTCACACGCTCGCTAATGTGCAGATCTCGATGAAAATTGATATCGTAACTAACAGCAACGTTAGACGAGTAGCCCATTGCGCTCATTTCATCAAAAACGTGATACGGTCGAGCATTGGTCGAATCCGGCGCATAACGGTCATTGATATCCCGCATCGTCCACATCTGCATCATTGCAGGAGGTGCGACCTGATCGTTTCCGGGCGAGTACCGGGGGTTGTGATCGCCCATCGCTGAGCACCACTGCCAGATCTGCGTGGCGCTAACAGGGTTATAGCTCAAATAAGGGCCTTTACGCTGATCTTTAAGTTTGTCTAATTGCTGCTCTAACGATAAATTTTTTTTATTTAACATGTTTACGCGGTAATCTCATGAGCCGATGCCTATTGTACACTGAGCCAGCAGTGTTCTAAATCCACCAAAGATAACGGGTTTTTGAACGCCTAATTACAATTTAGCGCTAGAATCTGCTGTGGCCCTAGTGGCATTAGATCCTAACGGCAAAGACATCAGGACCGCTTGGGGAAAGCATACAACTTTTTCGTCAACACGTCGTTATCATTGCTGTTTGCTGAATTCAAAAAAAATGTACAACCGAGCCAGCTGTGGCTAAGGATTCGCAAGGACGCAGAAGAAGGTGTACGCTACCGACGCGGTCCACGCTGGCGAAAAGCCTAGCGCCGTCTTGTCAGCAATATTTTCACCGACACTCTCATAGGATTTAACTTCGATATCGAGATAGCCCACATTGGTGCCCATTATCAAGCCTTCAATCGACGGCAGGCACGCCCTCTCTACCTCAGCACGGGACGTTTCAGCGTCACCGATATTGCCGACTCTTTGATCAAGGCTGGCACCATGACGGATCTGACTTTGCTGGTCTAAAAAAATTAGCAGCGATCTGAGACTCAGTGTGCTCAGTTAGAGGCGAGGCATAACATAACGAAATAGTCGATTTTTGTTGACCAATAGGGTCAGTTTTACATTATGGCACATCGACCTCCTGTGCTCATGCCTGTCAAAACACTGCTGGAGCGTACCAAGGGGCGTTTTGCTAAATGTCTTTTCCCACATGAGGCTAACGTTATGATGCCGATATGCACGCAGCCGCACTTTTCTATAGACTGGGAGAAAACGTATTTAAACCCTTCATCGATACTAGAGCAGCGCTGCATACCCCAAAGGAGAACAAAATGGATGATAGCAAATCGGCATACGATACATCGGTTACTGCACTCACGGAAGTGGGCCGCGATTTTGAGCTCACTCAGTACTCAATCGACAACGTAGATTACACCGTATACAAAAATGCACCAAAGACGCTGCAAGAGGTCTATTTCGCCGCGACTGCGCACGGCGACAGTGAATTTTTAATCTATCAGGGTGAGCGTTGGACGTTTAACGCTTTTTTCCAGCAAGCATGGTCACTGGCGGATGCCTTGAAAATCAAGCATGGTATAACGCGCGGTGACCGCGTGGGTATTGCGATGCGCAACTATCCCGAATGGCTCAGCGCGTTCGTTGCTATTACAGCAATTGGCGCAGTGGCCGTGCCAATCAACAGTTGGGGTACCGGTCGCGATCTATTGTTCGCAGCACGCAATAGTGAATGCAAAACTGTGTTTTGTGACGAACAGCGGCATGCCCTTATGGCGGCAGGGCTTGCGGAGTCGAGTATTAATGCCGTGATTGCCCGCTCCAGTGCATCTTCACCTATTGAGTTTGGTCAAACACTGGAAGACTTTGTCGCAGATAGCGAAAACGCTTCGCAGCCAAATATCACTATCGAGAGCGAAGACCGTGCACTTATTATGTATACATCGGGTACCACAGGACAGCCGAAGGGTGCAGTCTCCACCCATCGCGCGCTTTGCCAGGCTATTATGAATTTCGAATGCACAGGAACTGCCTGCGCAATGGCCAACCCCGAGCTGATTGGCGCAATGTTTTCCAAAGGATTTGCACCATCACAAATGCTAGCGGTACCCTTATTTCACGTAAGTGGACTGCATGCCATATTTTTTACCGCCCTCCGCGCCGGTCGGAAGATTGTCATGATGTACAAATGGGACACCCATTCCGCTCTGCAGCTCATTGAGCAGGAGCGCATCACCATACTGAGTGCCGCGCCATCAATGTTGTTACAGCTGTTCGAGTCACCCGAGTTTGACCAGCATGACACCAGCAGCCTTTCCAGCCTCGGCGGTGGAGGTTCGGCAACGCCGGCGAAGGTTGCCGTTCTAATGCGTGAAAAGGTGCAGAACATGTATGGAGGGACGGGCTGGGGCATGACAGAAACCAATTCTATTGGCACGGCATTCACCGGTCAGGCATTCATCGATAACCCTGGCAGCGTCGGCTTTTGCCATGCCACCGTTGAAGTCAAAATTTGTGACCCAAACGGCCACGAAGTCGCGGCGGGCAAACCAGGCCGAATCTGGATCAAGACCCCAACCGTAATCAGTGAATACTGGAGGAGACCTGATGCTAACGAAACGAGCTTCTGTGATGGCTGGTTTGATAGCGAGGATATTGGTTACTTTGATGCCAAAGGCTATTTATACTTGTCTGATCGAGCCAAAGACCTGGTGATTCGCGGTGGAGAGAACATTTATCCTGCTGAAATTGAAGCTGCGTTGGGTGAACATCCTGCTGTGCACGAAGTCGCCGCTTTTGGCATTGCAGATGAAAAAATGGGTGAGCAACTTGTCGTAGTGGTGGTGCCGAAATCTGGCGCTTCACTGACCGAAGAGGCTCTCAAAATTTTTTCCTCGCAAAACTTGGCCACTTTTAAAATACCGTCTCGCCTGACAATTGTGGAGGAGGCATTGCCTCGCAACCCTGCCGGCAAAGTGCTTAAGCACCTTCTGAAAGAAACTTACTACACCAACTAATAACAGTGTCTCCCTTTAGGCTAGCGCAGCGTATTCCGTGTTTATTAACAGCAGAGCGTTGCGCACGTATCCATTGCTGTAGCCCGAGTAATACTGTTATTTTGTTCAGCGGCATTCTAGTTGTGAAGATCAGGGGAGGCCGAAATTTTTTATATATTTGACTCGAAGGGTTCTATGAGATTTATTTTTAAGGATTAACATAATACTCTTGCATTTGAAGCAACCGGGAATCGACCATGTCACACCGTTACGGACACCTACTATCACCCGGTAAAATCGGTTCGCTCCAGTTGCGCAACCGCATTGTAATGGCGGCGATGGGGACTAATTTTGCGTCAGAGGATGGACACACCACAGAACGTCTCATCAGTTACTACGAAGCTCGTGCCAAAGGCGGTTCTGGACTTATCGTGCTGGAGACATCAGCCGCGCTTTGGCCCTGCGGCGCAAGCATGCCAAATACCATTGGATTTTCAAAGGATGCTTTTATCCCTGGGCTCAGCGAACTCACACGCCGTGTCCATCAGCACGGCGCCAGAATTATGGCTCAGCTAAACCACAGCGGAAAGATATCTCAGAGTGACACCATTGCCGGCCGTCCTATTCCCGTACCTTCTGCTGTAAAAAAATCGCGTAGCGATATGGTAAGGGTGCTGACCAAAGACGAACTTCGCAATTTCATCAAGGGTGCAGGACCCAATGGCGTCGGCCCGCAATACTATGAGATGACGACTGAACAGATAGCGGAAACAGTTCACGGCTTCGCATCTGCTGCGGTGCGGGCTCGGCAAGCAGGATTTGATGGTATCGAACTGCATGCGGGGCACGGTTACCTTTTGGCCAATTTTCTGTCGCCCTACACTAATCAGCGCTCAGACCAGTACGGCGGTTCACGTGAGAATCGAGCTCGCTTTTTGCTCGAAACCATTACTGCCGTTCGTGAAGCTACCGCGCCTGATTTTCCTATTATGGTACGCCTCGATGCGCAGGAATTTCGAGTCGAAGGTGGCATTACACTGCCGGACTGTGTCGAAACAGCATATTTATGTGAACGCAGTGGGGCCGATGCCATTGATGTCAGCGCCTATGGCAATGTGGCGCATTCCATAGCCTTTACTGAGGCACCACTGGTGCATGATCCAGGCGGTTTTATTCCCTTTGCGAAAGCCGTCAAGAAGGCCGTCTCAATTCCGGTCATTGGTGTGGGCCGCATTGAGCCCGACGTGGGCGACCGTGGAATTGCTGCTGGCTACTTTGACTTCGTGGCGATGGGTCGAGGATTACTTGCGGACCCAGACTTGCCGGCTAAACTTGCTGCAGGAAATGAGAAGTCGGTTATCCCCTGCATCTATTGCTATATTTGTGTGAGCCAGATTTTTATTAATGGCTCTGTCTGCTGTGCCGTTAATCACAATACCGGGCGAGAATACGAGGGCGATATCCTTGCACGGACCAGCTCTCCTCAGCAGATACTGGTGATCGGTGGCGGGCCAGGCGGCATGGAATCAGCTCGGTTGCTGTCCGAAAAAGGTCATCAGGTCAGTCTGTGGGAGAAGGAGGCAGACTTGGGTGGCACAGCGCGGATTGCAGCACTCGCTTACGAACCAAACGAGCGGCTTGTGCATTATCTTGTAAACGCAGTTCGCGCACTGCCTATCGCGGTTCAGCTAGGCATTACGGCCAACCGTGAAAACATCGACACCCTTAATCCCGACCACATCATTCTCGCCACGGGTGCGAAACGGGTTGCGCCTGAAATCGTTGGCAAAGAGCAGCACCATGTTTTCGATGGAGACCAGCTGCGTGGAATTTTATTCGGCAATAGCCCGACTGCAATAGCAAAGTTGTCGGGGCCTCAGCGGCTGCTGGTGAATGCAGGACGTCTCTGTCAGCTGTTTCGTAATGTCCGCCTGATGCGCTTTTTCAGCAAGCTGTGGATGCCCATCGGGCGTGAGGTTGTTGTGATCGGCGGAGGTCTGGTGGGACTGGAGCTTGCAGAATTTTTGATTGAACGTAATCGAAAAGTGGTTGTACTCGAACCCGGCCCATCATTCGGCGCTGAACTGTCGATAGTAAGGCGAGCGCGGGTGCTCCATCAACTCCAAGAAGACGGCGCAGAGCTGCATAAATCGGTGGGCGATCTGGAGATCGGAGCACACATGATTAGATTCTCACTAGACGGAGAGGTGCAGACGAAGAAGTGTACGCAGGTCATCATTGCAATGGGGGCGCAGCCGGATGACAGCCTATTAAATGAGCTGGCGAAGAGCGGCGCTCGTATTCACCAGACCGGCGATTGCCGTAAGGTTGGCTATATTGATGGCGCCATCTTGGATGCACGCAAACTGGTACAGCAGATGGAGCTCTAATGCTGGGCGTTTCAGAACAGCCGTGGGGATCGCGCGCCGCCTAGTGCCTCAATCATGTCCTTGTAGGCCTTTGGTGTATACCCTGCCCAATTTTTGAAAGAGCGCACGAAGGAACTGGGTTCAGCAGATCCAAGAAGCTCTGCAGAGGTCAGGGCTTGACCGATCAGCCAACCACAGAGCGCATGCCAGACCAACAGACCCGAAGCACATGCGGCAGTCGGACCTGAACCTGTCCCAGTCTTCGGGCATCAGTGTCGTCTCAGCCTCTGCTATCTCAATGTCATAACTCAAACGCACCGTTTCGAGAGACGCGGCTTCCAATAGGCGAACACAATATTCATCCGATTTTGTCCTCCCCCTGCTACTCTAGAGCGGCCTAATCGAATAGGTGTAATAAACTGATCGTTTAGGTCCTGTGCTAGCTAGCCCCTAGACATACCATGAGGTCTTTAGCAATAATACAATGTCGTAATTGTGAGGTTGCAAGATGAGTAGTGCACACAGTGGTAATGAGCATCTTCGACATGAAGTATTGGTTTGCGGTGGATCGAACACGCTATTTAATGGACTTAGTGCCTGGCTATTGATGAGAGGCGGGGGCAATCTACAGTGGAGTGGCGATCACTCCTTTGTCACCGATGTGTTGGCGACCGCATTCCTGCTACCGTTCATCGTGGGGTGTATCGTCATTCCGCTGCAACGCAGTAAGCTTAGCAAGGGGAAGTTGCAGCCGATCAACCTCGGGGCATCGTCTCTTATGCAGTCTCTGGCTGATCGTTTCCCCGCCAACACACTAAAAAGCGCCGTGCTACTAGGCCTGATAGGACTGGTGATCATCGCCCCGCTAACCCTCACTGGACTCTATCTGTTTGGTGTGCAAACCATGAGCCCTGAATATTATGCGATCTTCAAGGGCATTTGGGCCGGACTGATGGCATCGCTCCTAGTCGTGCCCATGCTCTTGATTGCGCTTCGTGAAAACACGCCCACAGGCACAACAGCGACACACGGGAGCTAGCCATGTCGACACTCAGCAACAAAATTGGTTTAGTCACAGGCTCTGGCCAGGGCATTGGGCGCGCCATTGCTCTTTCGTTTGCTCGCGAAGGTGCCAAAGTTGTGGTGGCCGACTTCAATGAGGAAATGGGGCAGAAAACAGTGGACCTGATTACAAATGCGGGGGGCTCGGCAAGCTTCATCTACGGCGACATGAGTAAGGAAGAGTCCGTCAAAACCACCGTCGACTTTGTGATTAGCACTTATGGCCGTCTCGACATCGCCTGTAACAGCGCGGCGGTGAGTCGCGGTAGCGGCCCAATACACAAGTACGAACACAGCATCTTCGATCAGACCCTCGAGATGTGTCTGACGAACACCTGGCTGTGCATGAAACACGAAATTTCCGCAATGCTAGAGAATGGTGGCGGCGCAATCGTCAACATCTCTTCCAATGCTTCATTGCGAGGCCAGGCGTTTAATACTGCCTATGCGGCCGCTAAAGGCGGGGTCAATATCCTCACGAAAAGCGCCGCTGCGGAATACGGCGCCAAGGGCATTCGTATTAATGCGGTGTCTCCTGGCGTTGTTCTCACCCCGGGCCTAGAAAAATACTTTGAAGAGCAGCCCGATAAGGCAGAGGGGCTCAAGAAAAAATCCGTAATGAATCGTCTGGGAGCGCCTGAGGAAATTGCAGAGGCGGTAAGCTTCTTGTCCAGTGAGCGAGCTTCATTTATCACCGGACAAATTTTGTCAGTGGATGGTGGCGGTTCGGTCCGCTAATTCGACTCCTGCATCAAGCGTCTAACGCACACGAATTTTAGGTTCACTGGCACCCCCACGCATGGTATGCAAAAACTCTTCCAGCGGCGCCGGGGCTGCAATCTCAGGCGCTTCGGCATCTGGGGGGTTCGTCCAAAAATCCTGCCAAGACGGCCACAGATCATGGTAGGCGCCAGCGTATGGCTCTCGGTCGGGCCAGCGCATTTTGTTATCGCCCAACGGCGGCTTGTTCAGATCGGTAGCGTACCAGTAACACGGTAATCGACGGCGAAAATACCAGCGACCCTCAATGCGGTCGTAATTGTCCCAGTATAACATTTGCATGATCACCCATTCTTTATCCGTCTCATGCTCGTTCTTAGAATACACAACACCATGCGCATGGTCAGGGTCATCAAACTCAATCACGTGATTGCCAATATGGTGCGATGTGCCGGTAAATTGGAGGCGCAGGGTGTCGTCAAGCCAGCGTTTAAGATGAGCACGCCCCGTCAGCTCGCGACTGACCCGAATATCCTCAGCGAACAAGTTCACATGTGCGTCCAAATCGCGCATATCCAATGACAGTGAGTACTTAGCCACGAGTTGTCGAATGTCGTCCAAAGACTCCAGTCGGTCTATCCTTGCCAAAATATCCTGATCCATCGTCTATCTCCCAATCCTAAAATCAACGTGCAGTGCGCGTCTTAAATGACATAACACAGGCTATGCGACAACAGCCTTAATGGCCAATAATAAGCTTTATATTACATTTTTTATCATGACGATCACTTTCAACCGACTCCGCAACTGCCACGTCAGCAATCATTTTCAGTAAATTAGTATAACTCACCAACGACTATCCCCTGCATGTCAGATCGTCAACACGCACACACGTGCAATGCCGCTAGGGTATCCACTGCTCATGTTGTTAGACCGTTCCGCGACCTTTGAGATAAAGACCACAACAGGCTAGACCGTTTGCACCGGCAGTGCGTAAGTCGGTCATTGCTTCTATCGTTATTAACACCTTACGTGTTGACTGCTCAGATAATTATTACAGTGCATCGAGGGTGGAAGTCAGTTAACTGGAATTAGCAATCGATCAGTGTATAATTATCGCGCCTAAATCTACCTAACAAAATGACGAATCGTCTAACGGTATTAGCCGAAAGGGTGTCAGCCTTTCCAGTAGATTTTCACCTTCTCATCATCGCAAGCGTATGCGGCGTTAATAGTGACGGGAGGCGGCCATAATGCTCCGCGTGCAAAAGCGCGCAGTGCTCTCTATTCAGGTACACTTTTAATGCTCCACATTGGTCAGTTGAATCACCTTAAAGTACTGGAGGTTGGTGCTCATGCCGCCATTCTAGAGGGCGATCAATGGGGGCGTCTTCCTCTGTCGTTGCAGCAGTGCCCTCAAGGCGTCGCCCCCGGTGATGACTTAGAGGTCTTTATTTACCTCGACGCTGAGAGTGACGCAGTACCGACGACGCTACGTCCCGCCGCAAGCTTGGGCCAGGTAGCCTGGCTCGAGGTCGTAGAGGCAAACGAATTGGGGGCATTCGCGAACTGGGGCCTACCCAAAGATCTGTTCATACCCTTTGCTGAACAACAGTATGCACTTACCAAAGGAGCCCACACGTTGGCCAGGGTTTATCTCGACAACCAGGGGCGGCTCGCGGGTTCAACACGCATCGACTACTGGATTTCGGATGACTCTCAAGGACTTCAGCAAGGGGACAAAGTCAGTCTGATCATTGGCGATAAAACGGAGCTGGGATTTAAAGCTATTATCAATCACACATGCTGGGGCCTTCTGTACAGCAATGAACTCTACCAGAAAGTCCGCAAAGGCCTTGTAATCGATGGCTATATCAAGCAAATACGTGGCGATGGAAAGGTCGATTTGACTTTGGACCAGCCCGGCTTCAGTACAAACAAGATGGACATAGTCTCCAGCGCTATCCTTGCATCACTGGAAAAAAATGACGGCTTTATCGGTCTCACAGATAAGAGTCCTCCCCCGGAAATTTACGCCGCTTTTAGGGTCAGCAAAAAGGTGTTTAAGCAGGCGATTGGCGCGCTCTATAAGCAACGTCGGATAACACTGGAAAGCTCAGGTATCCGGTTGATCTCATCAGCAATAAATCAGGAATAAACTATCCATGCTATTTAAAGATCTCGGCCTTTCGGCTGAACTTCTGCAGGCCGTAGAGAAACAGGGCTACGATGAAGCGACTCCCATTCAAGAGCAGGCTATACCTCTGGTGCTGGAAGGCAAAGATGTACTTGCTGGCGCGCAAACTGGCACCGGCAAAACTGCAGGCTTTACGCTACCTGTATTGCAAATGTTGCAGCTATCTCACCGTAGCGGTCAAAAACCCTATCCCAAGGTATTAGTCCTCACGCCTACCCGAGAGCTGGCGGCCCAAGTGCATGAGAGTGTCCGAGACTACGGACAGTATCTGCCCTTTCGCTCCGCTGTCATTTTTGGAGGCGTGAGCATAAATCCGCAAAAACAAAAACTTATCAAGGGGGTGGATATCGTTGTCGCCACACCCGGTCGCTTGCTGGATCACGTCGGGCAACGCAGTATCGATCTATCCAAAATAGAGATACTGATTCTAGACGAGGCCGATCGTATGCTCGACATGGGGTTTATTCGCGATATTCGCAAACTGCTGAATATTATTCCCAAACAGCGCCAGACCTTATTGTTCTCTGCAACCTTCTCTAAGGAAATCCGGAGTCTGGCCTCCGAGTTTTTAAAACAACCCGCACAGATACAAGTCACGCCCGAGAACACCGCGGTCGAGCTAGTAAGCCAAATTGTTTATCCGGTCGACAAGAAGCGAAAGCGTGAGTTACTCTCGCATAAAATAGGCGAAGAAGACTGGCAACAGGTTCTTGTTTTCACGCGAACTAAGCACAGCGCGAATAAACTGGCAGAACAGCTCGGCGACGACGGCATTACTTCAGCGGCAATCCACGGCAACAAATCGCAGGGAGCTCGAACCAAAGCGCTTGCCGACTTTAAGGCAGGTAACATCAGAGTGTTGGTTGCAACCGACATTGCAGCCCGTGGCATTGATATAGAAAAACTCCCTCACGTGGTGAACTTTGAACTCCCCAATGTACCTGAAGATTATGTTCATCGTATCGGGCGAACCGCGCGTGCGGGCCAAAAAGGTCACGCCATATCCCTAGTGTGCGTTGACGAATTAAAGTTACTTCGTGACATCGAAAAAGTTCTGGGTTTACAAATCGAAAAGATCAACCTCCCAGGTTACGATGTGGATCCGCTTATCAAGGCTGAGGCAATTCGCAACGGTGGCGGTCGCAGTGGTGGCGGCCGCAACGGTGCCGGTCGCAGTGGTGACGGTCGAAATAACTCAGGCAATCGCGGTAACAGTGCGGGAAAAGCCAGAGGAAATAGCCGTGCTGCTAGCGGGCGACGATAATAGGAATGGGCGCTTGACGGTAGAAAAGACTGCAAGAGCGTTAATCATGTCATAGACTTTAACTGAGCTTTCCCTCTTAGGCGCACAGAAGCCTAAAGTTTTTCATTTCGAAGAACAATACGTTACCCTGCCTTAGGTAGCTGGTCAGGCAGGCATAGGAGCATTTTATGAACAGGCTAGAGAAGCTTAGGAACGACGTGTACAGCTTTGCGGAGCTGGATACCTTGGAAAAAAATGCAAAAAAATTGAGCGATCTAGAAACGCTTGATTTAATCGCGGTAAGTCGTCTCTCAAAAACAGCGAAAGGAGAGCAGCCTCAAAAAGAAAAAGACAGTGAAGGCGATGAGACTCCACCGAGCCGACGTTCCCGTCGCAGAAAGGCCTAATCGATCCATAGCCCTAAATATCTCATTGCTTCCGCGCTCGATTAGCAGCGCGCTCGGGCGTGCACGGTAGGATAAGTCAGATCAGGCCAACCAGGATGACATGCGTGCCAGTTAACTATCTAGACGTGCTTAGGCTCATTCGTTTTCCATATTTTCTATACAGCGCAGTACCTCGGCCTGATAAGCCTTGCCTCTTTCATTCACGAAATCCAATACGTTCAGTGAAGTAGGCACATAGCCAAAGCCAATCTTATGGTGTGGATGCCATTGAAACAGGGACCCACCAAGCCCCATCCAGCCATAAAAGCCTTCCCTTCCTGTGTTAAGCGCTTTCTCAACCTTGGTGCTATTTTGGGATACGGGAGAAAACAGCGCTACACCGCCCTGTGTGAATCGCGTGATAGCAAACCCCATATCGGCTTCATGCGGATTTTCATGCATGGCCCTGCAGCCCTGCTCCTCAAGATATTGCTTCCCTTCCCACGTCCCGCCTGCCGCCATCATGGCGGCTATTTTTGCCAAGCCTCGAGCGGAACAGTTAGCATTGGCAGATGGGGTTTCACCGGTTGCGACGGCCGGCTCATTGAAAAAGGCAACACCTCTCATACCTTTAAATGGAGGAGGTGCGCCGCGAATGGATGATCTTCTTATCGCGGGAATCAGTCTTATCAATTTACCAAGGATTTGAAATACATTAAATTCCATTCGCCTTTTCAGGAACTTCGGTTTTAAACTTTCTAAAAACTGAAAACGGAGTCCCAGCAGTGCTACCTTTTTAACTCGCGTCAGATCTTCCTGCCTGAGACCGATAAAAGCATCTGCGGCCAACGGAACACTAATATCTTCACGGAGGAATTCACCAATAGTTCGCCCTTTTGGGTCTACGCGACGAAAGAGTTCATTCACAATCCAGCCTCTTGTAACCGCGTGATACTCTCTCTTTCGTGCCCCGCCGCGAGGGTATGTCTGGCCATGGGCCTCAATAATACGCCCCACCCTATTTTGCTTTATATTTTCGGTAAGCAGATCTTGTGGCTCTATGGACATTTTAAATACCGCTAACCCAGCTTCATGGCGCATCAGTTCAGCCACTGTCAGCTCTCCCTTGCCATTCGCACCGAACTCTGGCCAGTAGTCAGTGATCCTTGCGCCATAAGTAATCAATCCCTGGCCTGCGAGAGCCGCTATCGCGATGGCTTCAAGACTCTTACCGCTGCTGAAGACATTCACAAGGGAGTCCGCAGAGAAATCAGCGTCGTCCAGTACCGACGCCCAGAGGTCTACGACTCTCACCTCTCCGTAATAGATACACAGCTGTGTGCTTTTTTCAGCCAGTGTCCGCATATTGTGTTCATAGAGCCATTTAACTGACTCAAAACCGGGCATGACCGTCCCTTTTATTTCAAATTCCTTCATAGCGTTAGGCCTCATTTCTCTACTGTGACTCACGGAACAGGCCGTTGCGCCGAGCGCATACTGACAACCCCTGTTGCCCTGAGGCTAGATTCATCCAATCACATATAGAGATATACAGGCTAGAAGATTGCTTGTCATGCTCGGATCAACTATTTAAAATAAGAAACACTGCTGCTGTCCACCCTGAATGCAATCCAAATAAGCTTATACTATGAGATCTTCCCGTTCTGGCCAATAATGTGAAAAGGCCTAATATATCAACCGAGAGACAAAAGATGACTGAGAACAAACTTAAACTTGATGAATTTCGACAAGAAGTGAGCGCCTGGTTAGAAGGAAATTTTCCCAAGTCATTGAATGGCAAGGCTTCTGAAATAGGCCTCGGGAAAAATGTGTCAGGCAGGCTTGCAGAAGACAGCGACACCTGGCGTAAAACTTTGGCTGCGCAAGGTTGGGGCATTGCAACCTGGCCTGCTGAATACGGTGGTGCCGGATTAAGTCAGAAGCATGTCCAGATTATCAATGAAGAAATGGACGAAATAGGCGCATTTAATCCAATTCCAATGCTGGCCGGCATGGGCGTGACGATGGTAGGACCCACTATTCTTGAATATGGAACCGAGGCGCAAAAACTACGCCACCTCCCAAAGATGGCCAGTGGTGAAATATTTTGGTGCTTGGGTTACTCCGAACCGGGAGCGGGTTCAGACTTGGCTTCACTGACGACAAAAGCGGAGGATAAGGGCGATCATTGGCTTATCAATGGGCAAAAAGTCTGGACGTCCGGTGCCGATATAGCCCAATGGTGTGGCGCGCTGGTTCGAACTGATCCCAAAGCGAAAAAGCGCAGCGGCATCAGCTTCATCATGTTCCCCATGGACCAAGCTGGCGTTAAAACAAGGCCGGTTAAACTAATTTCAGGCGACTCGCCCTTCTGTGAAATGTTCTTCGATAACGCTAAAGCAGAAAAGAACGAATTGCTCGGCGATTTAAATGATGGCTGGAGTCTGGGCAAACGGCTGCTGCAGCACGAGCGCCAGAGTCAAACAGGTGAAGGTGGGCCCGCAACAGGTGGAGAATGTTTAGGCGATATTGCCAAACGCTACGTTGGCACTGATGAACATGGCACCCTAGAGGATACAGACCTGCGTTTACGCCTAGCCAACCACTTGATGGATGAACAGGCGCACAAACTGACTATTCGCAGGATAATGGCCGAGGCTAAAGGAAATGTGGAAGTCACCGCGGTAGCATCAATTCTTAAGAACTCGGCTACTGACGTTGCTCAAACACGCACTGAACTTCTAATGGAATTAATGGGTACGCAGGGCCTAGGCTGGGAAGGCGACGAATATAGTCAAGATGAACTTGGCAATGTACGAATGTGGTTAGGCGTAAAAGCGATGTCTATTTACGGCGGTTCTTACGAAGTGCAAAAAAACATTATTTCGAAAAATATTCTGGGATTGCCAGAAACAACTCAGAAGGGTTAAGTCCATGGCTGCACTTACCGAAGAACAATCAATGATCCAACATCAGGCCCAATCCTGGGTTATAAAACACGCTTCTGTACAAGAATTTCGTAACGTCAGGGATGGCGAAAGCGATGTTGAATTTTCACCACAGATCTGGAGCGAAATGGTCAGCATGGGATGGGCCGGCATCATCATTCCGGAGGCTTATGGCGGCTCTGATCTTGGCTACCTAACCTTTGGGCTGATACTGGAACAGGCTGGACGTCAGTTAAGTGCGTCACCCCTGTTCGCATCTGCGTTAGTCGGGGCGTCAGCAATTTTGCTGGGTGGCTCTGAAAGCCAGAAAAAAATGCTACTCCCAGGCATCGCGGATGGCAGCGAAATTGTGACTCTAGCACTCGAAGAAGGCCCTCGACATGCCCCAAAAAATATCGACTTAACCGCAGATTCTAACGCCGATGGCTTCACCTTAAGCGGCAGTAAAACCTTCGTTTGTGAAGGAATGTCTGCAACGTCATATATTGTGGCCGCCAGAACCGATGGTAAGGCAGGCAGTCCAGAGGGTATTACCTTGTTCGTGGTCCCTGCAGACGCCGAAGGCATTAAGCGGACAAAACTCAACACCGTCGACAGTCGTGGCTATGCCAATATCGAATTTAGTCAGGTGAAGGTCACAGTGGGTGCCGTGCTTGGAACCGTGGGAGAGGGGCATGCACTGTTGGAAGCTATTCTCGACCGCGCACGTGCCGGTATTGCCGCGGAGATGTTAGGCACTGGTTCGCAAGCGTTTGAGATGACTCTTGAGTATCTCAAAACCCGCGTACAGTTTGGTCAGGTGATAGGTTCATTTCAAGCGCTTGGCCACCGCGCTGCGGGTTTTTATAGTCAGAAGGAACTGGCCAGATCTTGCGTGGAGGCGGCCCTTCAGTCTATTGATAACAATGACGGAAACATCGACGAAATGAGCTCATTGGCAAAATGTAAGGTCGGCGATTTTCTGCATGACATGTCCAATGAATTGATTCAGATTCACGGTGGAATCGGAATGACCGATGAGTTTAATGCGGGGCTGTATCTAAAAAGAGCGCGGGTACTAGAATCCAGCTATGGCAATCAGGCCTACCACCGAAATCGATATGCTCAGATAAAAGGTTTTTAACTAAGAACCCTGCTGCATCACAAACATCAATTATGCGGGCGCTAATCTAGGTTGGCGCTTTCCGGTTTGCTTCGACCACAATAGCCGGCAGCATAGCGAAATCGCTGAATACCCAGTCATGCTGAATCTCATTCACCGGTGTTTTGCGGTAGCCGGATGAAAAAAGTGCTAGCGGCACTTCTGCGCGTACCGCTGTTTCTGCGTCGACTTCACTGTCGCCAACATACAAACTAGGGCCCGCACCCAGATCCTCAATGGTTTTGAGCAGCATGGCAGGATGGGGCTTACGACTATCCATCATACCCGCAGCCATCACCGCGTCAAAAAACGACGCTATTCCCATATGCCGTATTACCGCACGAGCAGGCAACTCTGGCTTATTGGTGCACAGCCCCAGCCTGTGGCCATCCGCTTTGAGTAGGGTAAGAGAGGCAATCACACCGGGATAGAAAACTGCTTTATCAACTGAAATTGCATACTGGGCGATAAAGTCTTCATGAAGTGCCGTGCGAGTCTGTGGCGTATCCTTAATACCGCGCACGCTCATCATCCGCCTGACAAATACTGTCGAACCTTCTCCAATGAATTTCCGAGTTTCGTCGAGCGTCAAACCCTTCTTCCCGAGACTCTCGAGGACCGTGGAGGCCGCGGATTGTATGTCTGGCGCGCTATCAATTAGCGTACCGTCGAGATCGAAAATTACGTTCATGCGGCGGTTTGCAACAGAGGGGTTTGCACGTAGATGTGGTGGTACTCCATTTTAATCATCCGTTTCATCCGCTGGCACCAAAACCGTTCACAGACTTTGTGCATTCCAACAGAACAGAACAGAGCATAGCGTTTCGTTGGCCGGCCTTCACTCTTAATCAGCATTTTTACAAGGCTAACAGCGAAAAGGGAAAAGGGAAAAGGGCCAATTAGTACAAACCGCAAGCACCTCGGCAACGGTTTGGCTAAGCAACGGCTTCACCGCCCCCGGCTAACGCTCTGTGCCACCCAAGACGTTTAACGGAACAGGACGATTGAAGCTGTGAAAGTACAGCTTGTTAATGTCGGCTATTTGTATACATTGGTTGCTTGCCACACACAAACGGTCAGAAACAGTTTGCTACTATTGAAAGACTAAAAAATTCGCCTACTAAAATTTGGCATGGCAGACGTTATGACGCATGAAAGTACCAGCCAAGAACTAAAACCAATCAAGATTAGTTTCTTAGAGACGCTTCGCTTGATTCGAAAGAGCTACGTCAATCCATTGCTGCACGCACAGGAGTTGCAAGAGCGTTTCGGCAATGCGGTTATGCAAAAGTTTTTTCGTATAACATTTGTAAATCTTTATGGCGCTGATGCGCACCGCCTTGCACTGATTAATAATGATCAAGTATTTTCAAATAAGGAAGCTTGGGATCAAATTATCGGCCGCGTCTTCCCTAACGGACTGATGCTCAGAGATGGCGATGATCATCGTTATCATCGTCGTCTGATGCAGGCAGGGTTCAAGAATAAAGCGTTACACCGTTATCTGCATGAAATGGGACCGCAGGTGCATGAGGCCGTCGCTAACTGGCCGGTACACCCTGAACATGCTCTGCTTGCCTTCCCAACATTCAAAGAAATGACGCTGGATCTTGCGGCTACCATATTTCTTGGCATAGATCTGGGCCATGAGGCGGCGCGACTGAACAAGGCGTTTGAAGAAACTGTTGCCGCTTCTATGCCGAGAATTCCGTTAGCTATCCCAGGCACAATACTGTGGAAAGGTATTCGTGCGCGCAAGTATATGTGCGAGTATTTTCAGCGCCTGCTGCCCGCAAAGCGAACGGGTAATGGTTCGGATATGTTTTCGCTACTGTGCCAGGCGACGGACGAGGAGGGAAATCAATATACGGATGAGGAAGTTATTGACCACATGAACTTCCTGATGATGGCAGCTCATGACACCACTACTAGTACACTAACAAGCATGACCTATGCCCTCGCAAAGCACCCAGAGTGGCAAGACCGTCTTCTGGAGGAGGTGCAGAGTCTTGGCATAGAGCAGCTGCAGCATGAAGATCTTGAGAAATTGGAGTTGACTGACTGGGTCATGAAAGAGGCACTACGTATGTATCCGCCGCTGTCAACTCTGCCCAAGTACAGCCTGAAGTCATTTGAGTTTGAGGGGTTGAGAATTCCTGCCGGGGCCATGGTGGCAACCTACCCAATTCACACACACTACATGGAAGAATACTGGTCTGAGCCGCTAAAATTTGATCCTTTACGCTTTAGTGCGGATCGCGCGGAGCACAAGAATCACCCTTACTGCTGGGTTCCTTTCAGTGGCGGTGCGCATATGTGTATCGGGCTACATTTTGCCATCATGCAGATCAAGGTGGTGATGTTTGAGATGCTGCGTCAGTTCCATTGGTCAGTGCCTGACAACTATACGATGGCAGTACAACAGTCTCCAATATCCAAACCGCGCGACGGATTGCCCGTCTATTTGACGCCTAGAGAGAAGCAGCATTAGCAACGGCTCCGATTAACCCGTTTGCATTAAAGCATTAGCCCGTCTAGGCGTCGCACGTGCCGTCTCCCTTGACCGGTCTGCTGGCTAGCATCTCATTGGCAGTCTTCAATATCTTGGTTACAATCATGGCCGCAGTGCGGTTTTCCAGGCAGGCAGTATCAACAAAGTAGATATTGCTGCATGTCCGAGCCACGCTAACATACACAATTTGTGAAGGACACCGCTATGATTACTATACACCACCTTGGCGTTTCGCAGTCGGATCGAGTCGTTTGGCTTATGGAAGAGCTTAGCCTTCCGTATGAATTGAAGTGGTATAATCGCGGTGAGGATTTCCTTGCCCCAAAGGAATACCGGGCGCTTCATCCTGTAGGCACGGCACCCATCATTAGTGATGATAACCTTGTAATGGCAGAGTCGACTGCCATTGTTGAGTACATATCTCAACAATATGGTGGAGGGGCTTTGTCTGTATTACCCGGTGATCCTGACTACGCGCAATATCTGTTCTGGATGCAGTTTAATAATAATCTGCAGTCCGTTCTTTTCATGAAACTGGCATTTCAGGCGGGGGGCTCGCAGCCGGGCGAAGATAATCCTATGAGTACAACAACTCAACGTCGAGAGGATGGGATTTATAATGCGCTGGAGCAGCGTCTGAAAGCATCGGATTACCTCGGCGGCAACCGCTTTACCTGCGCCGATATTATGTCGATGTTTAATCTAACATCGCTTGGCATGCTGGGGGCTCGGCAGATCGATGATGCGCTTCCCAATACCCTCGCTTACGTGCAGCGTGTGACAGCGAGGCCCGCCTACCAAAAGGCGATGAGGATCGCTGGACCGGAAGCGACACCGCCTGCAGGTTGACTATTGCGCGCACAATGCTCATGGTAAAACTTGCCAGATTAGGGTATCAGTGCCTCAGCAGTACAGCCACCGCCGCTGACCGGATTACACCGGGCAATTAAGTCTCCAGGTATTGTCACCCGGTATGTGCTGAAAGTCGGATCAGGCACCGGATAATCGGTGCTAATCCAATGCGCA
This sequence comes from uncultured Haliea sp., assembly GCA_913062625.1. Classification (GTDB taxonomy): domain Bacteria; phylum Pseudomonadota; class Gammaproteobacteria; order Pseudomonadales; family Halieaceae; genus Marimicrobium. The sequence goes on from CAJXWP010000034.1 coordinate 21,780, forward strand.
CCACTGGCAAGTGCTGCCTCACGACGTGTCGTGTCACCCGAGCGGGCTTGAACAGTGTCAGCATCGGCGCGGGTGCGCACCATATAACCTTGCAACACAAGGTCTGCTATCGCACCTAGCTCGCGCTGTGGATCATTCCACTTTATGAACGCGGCCTCAGGCGTGCCAGGGGGAGAATTGGTAAACAGCACACGGTTTTCAAGCGAAGGATGGCCGGCAATATACAGTTCAAGTATTTCACCGCCATTATCCAGTGCGAATAGAATTTTGCCGCGCGACTCGGACAAAAGTGGCCAGCCGTCCGTCAGCACGGCAAGTTCAAGTGTGGCGGCGCCCGCTCGAACAGTATCTGGCAAAATTAACTGTTGGTCTGGGAATACGCTGCGAATTTCAGCATCGATGGTATCCAGTGCGCTAGAGCCAAACGGAAGCGGAATAGCAAAACCGAGGTTGAGTGGGTCCGGTATCGCCTCATCCTTTGCTTCAACCAAGACCATTATCGGCAAATGCTCTGGGTTCGCATCAGACCATTCTTTTATCTCCTGCAGGCAACTGACAAACAGATAGCAAGTCGTTTCATAATCGACTTCCTGCACATGCAGCACCTTTAACCCCGGTTTACTCAGCGCAGGGATACCCGAGGCGGGGTCTTCTTCAAAGAGTGTGAGCGCCTGGTGGTCTGCGTAGAGACCACCCTCTGGGTCATGAAAAACGTCAAGCTCTATCTGGCGGATACCTTGCGTGGCAAACTGCTCAGCGAGGGGAATGTGCGCATACTGAAGCGTTGGAGCTTCGTCCGGAATGTAAACGAGCAACAGGTCAAAAATATCCTCACGTATACGTAAGTGGTAACTATTATGTGTACCAAGATACTGCAATTGATTCATCATGAGGTTGTCTTCTGGCGGGCGATACTGGTCATCATCAGAGGAATTGCTGCAGCCACTCAAAAACGGCAGCGTCAGTAAGCACGTCATTGCTCCGACGATACCCAGCGGCGTAGATTGAAATAATGTCATACATATCTCTTTATATTGTTGCAGTGAATAATCATGCAGCAGCGGGTCTAGGCGCGCAAGAGTTAAAAGATCCAACGCTTTTACTTAAGTTTGACGCCTTCATTCTTTGCAGATGGCACTATGTCATTAACCTAAAGGCGCTGAGGGAGGCTTCGCTTTATAGTTGCTTGATGAAACTTATTATGTTAATTTAAAGTTTTATTATAAAACTTAAAAAGAAAAGCTGGCGACGATGAAGCATACGTCCTTTAAAGACATGAACTGCTCCTTAGCACAGTCGCTAGAGATTGTTGGTGAGCGCTGGAGTCTTCTCATTATCCGTGATGTTGCCTTTGGCATTCGTCGATTCGATGACATTCAGAAGAACCTCGGCATCGCCAGGAACATACTCACGCAACGACTGACAAGGCTCACCACAGAGGGTATTTTAGTGAAGGCCCCAGGGAAAACCGGTCGCATGGCGTATCAATTGACAGACAAAGGCTGGGATCTGCAGCCTTTACTGCTATCGTTGTTCCAGTGGGGTGAAAAATATCAGCCACATCCTGACGGTGAAAGAATGGGCTTTGTTGATCGCATCTCTGGAAATGCGATTCAGCCGCTGGCAGTGCGATCATCAGATGGGCGGCTATTGAAACCAGAAGACGTCTGGGCCAAACGTGGGCCCGGCTTTAACAAGGAGTACGTGCGATGAAGCCAGTATGTCTGGTTGTGGGTGCCGGCGCCGGTATCGGGGGAACGGTAGGCAAACGGTTTGCCGCTGAAGGATATCACGCCGTATTGTGTCGCCGCAGTGACGCTGAAGGCCTTGATGCATCGGTTGCGGACATAAAAGCCGACGGCGGAGACGCTTCTGGCTGCCTAATCAATGCCACAGAAGAACACACGCTTGAGGATATGATCACCGCTACAGAGAAGAATATAGGCCCCATTGAGGTGGTCGTGTTCAATCTTGGCGCCCAAATCGGTGACCGCGCGCTGCGAGATACCTCCCACAAGGCATTCGAGTTGTGCTGGCGCCTCGCTACGCTGAGCTTGTTTCGGCTCGCTTCAACCGTGTGCCCACTCATGGAAAAACGTGGCAAAGGCACCCTTCTCATCACCTCTGCAACAGCCGCCGTTCGCGGCAACTCCGGCCAGCATGCCCACGCTGCGGCAATGGGCGGGCGCCGCATGTTGTGTCAGTCACTGAATGCCGAGTTTGGACCAAAGGGTATCCATGTCGCGCATATCCTCCTAGATGGCGCGGTCGATGCGCCCGACACACTTGGGAAAATGCTGGGGCCGGAACGCTTTCAGGCCCTGCGCGAAAGCCGCGGCATGGAGCACGACGGGTTGATGTTGCCCGCCAGAATCGCCGACACTTACCTGCACCTTGCACAGCAGCATCGGTCAACTTGGACCCACGAGATGGACTTTCGCTCATTCACGGATCGGCCCTGGTGGAATTCATAGGGTAGCGGCAGAGCGCACGCGCAAATCTATCGCCTAGAGTTTGCGCTTTATTCAACGGCAACGTTTAGCGCCAACCACGGCATATCGCAAAGACCCTTAATATTCTTCACAATGTTAAACTTTGACTGCCGTTAGCGGTTTTATTCCTTTTTATCGGACAGTCATCGCACTAGACTAAGAATGCGGTTTCGGCAGATTACATAATGGACTCAGCCGGACACAGGCGTGCTTCAGTGCAGCAATATAATAACGCCGCAGACTGGAACATAACACTATAAGAACGATGCTGGCCGATCCACCCGTTGTTGCAAGGATGCCCTTGCATGTTGGCCGGCGATTAAGCCCAGGAACCTTTGCTTATGCAGGACCAGGAAACAATAGAGAACCCATACGCGTCTAAGAGAAGCGCTTATTACGCTCTGGTTCTGCTGACGGTTGTCTACAGCTTCAACTTTATTGATCGGCAGCTGCTGGCAATACTTCAAGAGTCTGTGAAGGCGGATCTTGATCTCTCGGATAGCCAATTAGGGCTTCTGACCGGTTTCGCCTTCGCCGCCTTTTATGTGATTGCCGGTATTCCTATTGCACGATGGGCCGACCGTGGCAATCGGCGTAACATCGTTGCATTGTCGCTGTTTGTGTGGAGCTTTATGACCGCTCTCAGCGGAGTGGTCGCAAATTATACGCAACTGTTGTTGGTTCGCATCGGCGTCGGCATCGGCGAAGCTGGCGGCAGCCCGCCCTCCCATTCCATGATCTCAGATATTTTCCCTGCCACCGAACGCGCCAGTGCCATTGGTTTTTATTCTATGGGCGTCAGTATCGGAATCCTGTTCGGCTTTCTTGCCGGGGGATGGCTTAATGAGTATTTTGGCTGGCGTGTTGCATTCATGATTGTCGGAGCACCCGGAATTTTGCTTGCCATTGTGGTGCGCATGAGCATTGCCGAGCCCATTCGAGGGCTCGTCGAGCATCGCCAGGTCGTTGATACCCCGGTCCCCATGATGGAGGTCGTCTCGGTACTATGGAGTCGACGTTCATTTAGACATATGGCAATGGGGGCAGCGTTAAATGCTTTTGCAGGCTACTCCATCAGTAACTGGATCGCGTCCTTTATGATCCGATCCCACGGAATGTCCACGGGCGAACTCGGCACCTGGCTCGCGCTCACAATCGGTCTCGGGGGCGCGGTCGGGGTCTTTTGCGGTGCACTGCTGGCTGATCGACTGGCCCCGCGCGACAAACGCTGGTATATGTGGCTCCCAGCCTTAGCGGGCATCATTTGTGTGCCATTCACCATCTCGACATACGTCGTTGCAGGGGCTTACACGTCACTAATGATGGGCATTATTCCGGGCATACTATTTAATGTTTACCTTGGCAACACCATTGCAACTACACATGGCTTGGTCGGATTGCGCATGCGCGCACTGTCTTCCGCCATCCTATTTCTCATCATTAATATTATCGGTCTAGGGCTAGGGCCCTGGAGCATCGGCATGTTCAGTGACTACCTCGAACCAAGCCTTGGAATAGAGTCACTCCGCTATGCGATGTTGTATCTATTGCCGCCGATCATGTTCTGGTCGGCCTGTCACTTCTTTCTGGCGGCGCGAACGCTGCGAGAGGACCTTGCTGCCGCCCCGCAGTGAACGCATTTAAGGATACGACGACCGTCATGCCTGCACGCCCTGATTGCCTACACGGAATTTTTTATACTAAAAACGCATAACTAAAGAGTTGTATATGCTATTTTGTGGGTTAGATTTAAAAGATAACCCCTACGGTTATGCCTACTCTCACAGCCAAGCCCCCTACAAACAAGGTAGAAATTTATCACTCAACAATGTCCCTTTAGCAATATTTTGGATCCTGATATCTATGTCGACGGCAGCCACCATGAGCTGTTTGCTCAAGTGCGGGAGCAGTCAGGAGGACTGGCCTATATTCAAGACCCGATTACGAATATTCCTTACTGGGCGGTGTTGAAACGCGACATTGCAGATTACGTGTGCAAAAACCCTCTGCTGTTTTCAAGCCAGGCCAAAACCATTTTACCAAAAGAAATGCCCGAGGAAGAGCGTGCGATGTCGAGGCTCATGCTGGTCAATATGGACCCGCCGGAACATGTCAAATATCGCCGCATCGTGCGCAATGCTTTCACACCCAAAGCGGTGCAAGGTTATGAAGAAAGATTTCGGGAAGTGGCTAAAGCAACCATTGATAGAATTGCCGCTAAAGGGAACTGTGAATTCGTCATCGATGTTGCTGCAGAGTTACCACTGATCGCGATTATGTCCTTGTGTGGTATTCCTATGGAGGACAAGAAACGTTTTTTCGACTGGACCAACACCATGATCTTTACTGAAGACGAAGATATGAGTGGCGCCGATGGGGCTATGGCCTCGCAAGCAGCAGCGATAGAAGTTTATGCATACGCCGCTTCGCTGGCGGAAAAACATAAAACCCATAAATTAACGGATATCGTTGGCGCACTGCTCGATGGCAGCGTCAACGATGAAAAGCTCACTCCCGAAGAGTTTCAAGTATTCTTCTTAATGCTCATTGCCGCGGGGAATGAAAGTACACGCTCTGTTATTGCTCACTGCATGCGCCTGCTAATGGAAAACCCCGACCAATTACAGAAACTGGTTGATGATCCATCACTGGTGCCCTTCGCCGTAGAGGAAGCCCTGCGCTATAACCCTGCATTTGTTCAGATGCGTCGGACCGTGATGCAGGATATTGAAATTCAGGGTCAGCAGCTGAAGGAAGGCGATAAAATGGTGATCAATTGGCAGGCAATAAACCATGACCCTGATGTTTTTGAAAACCCTGCGGCATTCGATGTAGAGCGCTTCAAAAGAAACCCCGAACTCACTAGTCAGCACCGTGCTTTTGGCAATGGGGAGCACTTCTGCATTGGCGCGCATATGTCGAGGCTAGAGATGCAGGTGATGTTTGAAGAGCTGATACCGCGACTTAAAAATCCAAGGTTTGCACAGCCAGTCGAGTTCGTGCGTGATTATTTTGTGAATAGCATCAAGTCCATGCATATTACTTTTGACCCTGAACCATTAACGTCCGGTTTTCAAACGTCATCTTCTGAGCGCGGGTAGATCGCGAAAGAGGTCTAGGGCATCGGGATTTTCTAACGCATTAATATTGGAAACCTTTATCCCGTGAACGACATTACGCACTGCTAATTCGACAATTTTACCACTGCGCGTTCGCGGAATATCCGTTACCTGCAGGATTTTTTCTGGCAC